>NZ_JBFATO010000007.1:0-229614 GCF_040678355.1 Streptomyces sp. NPDC052701 | reverse complement strand
TTTCTCGTGCGACCACCCAGTTCTACTCCTACGCCCACTCACTCTTTCCCTACCCCACGCTCTTCAGATCTGGTCCGGGCCCGGCGCCCCGCCCCGCCCCGCGGGCGCCCCGGCCGGCCGCAGGCGCCCGGCCCCGCCGCCGGAAGCCCCCGTACCGCCACTCCTGCAACCGCAACCCCCTGAAGGAGAACCCCGAATGATCACCCATCCATGGACCACGACCCCGGGAGCCGTCCGATGAGAGTCCTGCTGATCGGAGCCAACGGCTACATCGGCCGCTTCGTCGCCGACCGCCTGCTCGCCGACCCCGCCGTCCAGCTCACCGCCCTGGGCCGCGGCGACGACGCCGACGTCCGCTTCGACCTGGCCAGCGGCAGCCCCGGAGCCCTGACCCGCTTCCTCGACGCCGTCCACCCGGGCGTGGTCGTCAACTGCGCCGGCGCGACACGGGGCGGCGCCCGCGAGCTCATCCGCCACAACACCGTCGCCGTCGCCACCGTCTGCGAGGCGCTGCGCCGCAGCGGCTGCGGCGCCCGCCTCGTGCAGATCGGCTGCGGCTCGGAGTACGGGCCCAGCCAGCCCGGCTCCTCCACGGCGGAGGACGCCGTCCCGCGCCCCGGCGGCCCGTACGGCGTCAGCAAACTCGCCGCCACCGAACTCGTCCTCGGCTCCGGCCTGGACGCCGTCGTCCTCCGCGTCTTCTCGCCCGTCGGCCCCGGCACCCCCGCCGGCTCCCCGCTCGGCCGCCTCGCGGAGGCCCTGCGCCGCGCCATGCAGTCCGGGGACACGGAGCTCAAGCTCGGCGGCCTCGGCGCCCAGCGCGACTTCGTCGACGTCCGTGACGTGGCCCGCGCCGTCCACGCGGCCTCCCTCTCCGCCGCGCAGGGCGTGATCAACATCGGCTCGGGCCGTGCCGTGCGCCTGCGCGACGCCGCCGCGATGCTCGCCCGCGTGGCCGGCTACGGCGGCGCCCTGCACGAGCTCGACGCTCCTCCCGGTGCCCTGCGCCCGACGATCGGCCACCCCCGCCCCGACCCGGACCACGCCGCCCCGGTCGCGTACCCGTACCCGGACGGCTGCGGAAGCTGGCAGCAGGCCGACGTGCGCACCGCACGCGACCGGCTCGGCTGGCGCCCCCGCATCAACCTCGAGGAATCCCTGGCCGACATCTGGATGGAGGCGGCATGCCGTATCTGACCGGACGGTGCGGACACCGCCCCACCCGCCGTCCGCACCGCCCGGAGGCGGCCGGCCACCCGCCCGAGCGCTTCTGCCGCCTCGTCCGCGGGGTGTCCACGCCCCGCCTCGACGAGGCGGGGCGCACCGCCCGCCGACAGGGCGCCGCGACGGTCCACGTCACCGGCCGCACGGACCGCGGCGGCCGGGCCGACCCCTGGGAGGCCGTGTCCGGCTGCCGGGAGGCCGTGCCCGGCTGCTGGGACGACATCGTCTCGCGTCTCGGGACGGGTGTCTCGGAATGAAAAAGGCCGTGGCAGTGTTACGGGGAGAACAGACGTAGTGATCGACCGACCAACGGAGTCCCCGTGTCGCTGCCACCCCTGGTCGAGCCGGCCCCCGAGCTCACCGTAGACGAGGTCCGCAGGTACTCCCGCCACCTGATCATCCCCGACGTGGGGATGGACGGGCAGAAGCGGCTGAAGAACGCCAAGGTGCTGTGCGTGGGCGCCGGCGGCCTGGGCTCGCCGGCGCTGATGTACCTGGCCGCCGCGGGCGTGGGCACGCTCGGCATCGTGGAGTTCGACGAGGTCGACGAGTCGAACCTGCAGCGCCAGATCATCCACAGCCAGTCCGACATCGGCCGCTCCAAGGCCGAGTCCGCGCGTGACAGCGTCAAGGGCATCAACCCGTACGTGAACGTGGTCCTTCACGAGGAGCGGCTCGAGGCCGACAACGTGATGGACATCTTCAGCCAGTACGACCTGATCGTCGACGGCACGGACAACTTCGCCACCCGCTACCTGGTCAACGACGCCTGCGTGCTGCTGAACAAGCCGTACGTGTGGGGTTCCATCTACCGCTTCGACGGCCAGGCCTCGGTGTTCTGGTCCGAGCACGGCCCGTGCTACCGCTGCCTGTACCCGGAGCCCCCGCCCCCCGGCATGGTCCCCTCCTGCGCCGAGGGCGGCGTGCTGGGCGTGCTGTGCGCGTCCATCGGCTCCATCCAGGTCACCGAGGCCATCAAGGTGCTGACCGGTACCGGTGAGCCGCTGGTCGGCCGCCTGATGATCTACGACGCCCTGGAGATGCAGTACCGCCAGGTCAAGGTCCGCAAGGACCCGGACTGCGCGGTCTGCGGCGAGAACCCGACCGTCACCGAGCTCATCGACTACGAGGCGTTCTGCGGTGTCGTCTCCGAGGAGGCGCAGGCCGCGGCCGCCGACTCGACGATCACTCCCAAGCAGCTCAAGGAGTGGATCGACGACGGCGAGAACATCGAGATCATCGACGTCCGCGAGCCCAACGAGTACGAGATCGTCTCCATCCCGGGCGCCCGGCTGATCCCGAAGAACGAGTTCCTCATGGGCACCGCCCTGGAGGGCCTCCCGCAGGACAAGAAGATCGTCCTGCACTGCAAGACGGGTGTCCGCAGTGCGGAAGTCCTCGCGGTCCTGAAGTCCGCGGGCTTCGCGGACGCCGTGCACGTCGGCGGTGGCGTGATCGGCTGGGTCAACCAGATCGAGCCGCACAAGCCGGTCTACTGACCGGTCCTCCCGCCGGCCGGCGGGACAGCGTAAGCCCGCGGCTCCCACCTGGCCGGAGCCGCGGGCTCCTGGCGTTGCCGGCCGGCTGTCCGGTGTCCGGCGGCGGTCCGGGGCCCTGCCGCCGGCCGTGGGCCGCGGGGTGCCCGAAGCCCCGCCGCCGTCACGAGCAGACCTTGCCGTCCTCCGGCACCGAGCCGTTCAGCAGGTACGCGTTCACCGTGGAGTCGACGCAGTCGCTGCCGCTCCCGTAGGCCCCGTGGCCCTCGCCCTTCCAGGTGAGCACCACCCCGACGCCCTCGCCCAGCTCGTCCGCCATCCTCCGCGCCCCCTCGTACGGGGTGGCCGGGTCGCCGGTGTTGCCGATGACCAGGACCGGTGGCGCGCCGGGCGCGCTCACCTCCGGGGTCTCGTGCTGCCCGGCCACGGGCCAGTCGTGGCACCAGCCGGCCGTGTCCCAGCCGAGGAAGGCCCCGAACACGGGGGAGACCTTCTCGAACCGCGGCAGCAGCCTCCGGGCCTCCTCGACCGACGGCCGCTGCCTGTCGTCCAGGCACGATATGACCCGCTGCGAGTGCGTCGTCGTGCCGTAGCGCCCCGACGAATCGCGTTCGTTGTAGCCGTCGGCGAGCGCCAGCAGTTCGGAGCCGTCTCCCCGCTGCGCCGCCTTCAGGGCGGCGGTCAGCACCGGCCAGCTGTCCTTGCTGTACAGCGGCAGGAGGATGCCGGTGAGTGCCAGTGACTGCGTCAGCTTCCGTCCGGGGGAGGACGTCGACAGCGGCCGCGCGTCGAGCCGCTCCAGCAGGTCCGCGATCCTCCGCGAGCCCCGCTCGGGGTCCTGCCCCGTGGACCTGAGGTAGTCGTTCAGCGCGCGCTGGAAGCCCCGCGCCTGGTTCTCGGCGTGGCCCACCGTGTCGGCGCCGGGATCGACGACCGCGTCCAGGACCATCCGCCCCACCCGCCTGGGGAACAGGTGGGCGTGGACGCCGCCGAGTTCGGTGCCGTAGGAGATGCCGAAGTAGTGCAGCTTGGCGTCGCCGAGGACCTGGCGCATCAGATCCATGTCGCGGGCGGTGTCGGTGGTCGAGACGTGCGCCATCAGCTTCCCGGCGGCCTTCCGGCAGCCCTGGCCGAAGTCGGCCGCGTCCGCGAGGAAGGCCTTCTCCTCGGCGGGGGTGTCCGGCGTGCCGTCCACCGTCGATTCGGCGGCCTGGATCCTCCGGTCGTCGCGGCAGCGGATGCCCGCGCTGGCGCCCACGCCCCGCGGGTCCCAGCTGACCAGGTCGTACCGTTCGCGCAGCTCGGAGACGGTGGTGGCGTACGACGGCATCATGGACACGCCCGAGCCGCCGGGCCCGCCGAAGTTGAACAGCAGCGAGCCGATGCGGTCCTCCCCGCGGGCCCTGGCGCGGATCAGGGCGAGCCCGATCGTCTCGCCGTCCGGCTTCGACCAGTCCAGCGGCACCCTGAGCGTCGCGCACTGCCAGTCGCGGCCCGGGGCGGGCGAGCCACCGGTGGCCTTGCAGCGCCCCCAGTCGAGCTTCTGCGCGGCCGGCGGCCCGCCGCCCTTGCCGTCGTCGGACGAGCCGCCGGTGCAGCCCGCCGCCAGCAGCGCGGCGGCGACGGCCAGAGCCGTCCACCGTACGGAACGCGTCATGTGCCCTTCCCCCCTCGCAGGCCCTGCGCACCGTGCGGCGGAGGGCGGTCAGGCCATGGTAGGCAGATCGCACACCGGCCGCGGGAGGCTGTGGACAACGCTGTGAGCTGCTGTTCCGCCGTCGGCGCCGGCTCCGCAGGCGGCGTCAGGAACACACGGTCCCGGCCGCCGGTACCTTCCCGTCCAGCAGGTAGCCGTGCACCGCGTCCTGCACGCACTTGTTCCCGCTGTCGTACGCGCCGTGCCCCTGCCCCCGGTACGTCAGCTCCACGCCCACGCCCTCGCCCAGCGCCCGCACCATCTTCCGCGCCCCCTCGTACGGGGTGGCCGGGTCGCCGGTGTTGCCGATGACCAGGATCGGAGGAGCCCCCGGCGCGCTGACGTCGGGATGGTCGGCGGCGCCCGTCACGGGCCAGCCGGTGCAGCCGACCATGCCCCAGGCGAGGAAGTCGCCGAAGACCTCGGAGGCGGCCCGGAACGCGGGCAGCCTCTCCTCGACGTGCCCGACGCCGTACCGCGGCCTGTCGTCGGCGCAGTTGACGGCGACGTTGGCGGCGACGAGGTTGCTGTACTCGCCGTTCTCGCTGCGCCCGTTCAGGGAGTCGGCCAGCAGCAGCAGGATCCGGCCGTCACCGTCGTACGCCTGCTGAAGCCCCTCGGTGAGGTACTCCCAGAAGTCCTTCGAGTACAGCGCCTGCGCGATGCCACCGGTCGCCGCCGTCTGGGTCAGTTCGCGCGGGAAGACGCCCGGGATCGGCCTGCTGTCGAGGTCCTTCAGGAGCCTGGCGATACGGTCCTTCACGTCCTGGGCGCTGTCGCCGACGGGGCACTCCTCGGTCCTGGAGACGCAGTCCTCGGCGAAGTTGTCGAGCGCGCGCTGGAAGCCCCTGGCCTGTCCCAGCGAGCCCTGCTCGGGTGTCTGCGTCGGGTCGACGACCGCGTCGAAGACGGCCCGGCCCACGTTTCCGGGGAACAGGTGGGCGTAGACGCCGCCCAGCTCGGTGCCGTAGGAGATGCCGAAGTAGTGCAGCTTGGCGTCGCCCAGGACGTGGCGCATCAGGTCCAGGTCGCGGGCCGCGTCGGCGGTTCCGACGTGCGGCAGCATCCTTTCGGACCTCTCCTCGCAGGCCTCGTTGAACTCCTTGGTGCCCTCCAGGTACTCGGCGCGCTCGGCAAAGTCGTCGGGCGTGGCGTCCTGCTGGAAGTAGGCGTCGAGCTGCTGGTCGGTCTGGCAGATCACCGGGGCGCTGCGGCCGACCCCGCGCGGGTCGAAGCCGACCAGGTCGTAGCGGGTGCGCAGTTTCGCGTAGTCCTCGCCGAAGGCGGGCAGCGCCGTGACGCCGGAGCCGCCGGGGCCGCCGAAGTTGAAGACGAGCGAGCCGATGCGCTCGCGTGCGTCGCCGTCGGCCTCCGCCCGGATCAGCGCGAGGCCGATCGTGTCCCCCTCGGGCTTGTCCCAGTCCAGGGGGGCCTTCATGGTCGCGCACTGCCACGTGTCGCCGTCCGGCAGGGGCGAGGGGGCGTCGCCCCCGCCCTGCGCCTCCGACGGAGCCGGGCAGTCCTTCCAGCTCAGTCTCTGCTCCGTCAGGTCCTCGTCCCTGGGCTCGTCGCCGCAGCCGCCCAGCAGGGCCGACAGCAGCAGGGCGGTGACGGTGAGGGCGGCGGCGCGCGGCCGGAAGGGGCGGGGCATGCCTCCATGCTGCGACCGTACGGGGCGCGACGCGCGCGGGAGGCGGGCCGTACGAGGGAGGGACGGGGGTCCGCCGGGGCGGGACGGCGCCGCGCGCGTTACAGGGCTTCCTTGCGGGTGAGCTGGGTGAAGGCCAGCCAGCCCGGCAGCACGGGCAGCCACAGCGTCAGCAGCCGGAACAGCAGGACCGCGGGCGCGGCGACCTCCTTGGGGAGCCCCACGGCGATCAGGCCGACCGTCAGGGTCGCCTCGACCGCGCCCACACCGCCCGGTGTCGGCGCCGCGGAGCCGAGCGCGTTGCCCGCGAGGAAGACGACGGCGACGCTGGCGAGGCTGATCGAGGTCGTCTCGTCGCCGAACGCCCGGATCGAGGCGTCCAGGCACATCACGAAGCACGCGGTCAGCAGCAGCATGCCGCCGATGCCGGTGACCAGCTTCTGCGGCCGCTGCAGCACGTCGAGCATGCGCGGCACGACCCCCGCGAACAGGGACCGCACGCGCGTGACGACGAACTTGCGCAGGAACGGCACCGAGGTCACCACGAGCACGAGCACCGCCACCGTCAGCAGACCGGCGATGACCGTCCGGGACGGCGACAGCGACGGCGTCTTCTCGGTGCCGGTCAGATAGCCGAAGGCCAGCAGCATCAGGATGTGGCAGCCCAGTCCGAACAGCTGCGAGGCGCCCACGCTCGCCACCGCGAGCCCCGGCCGCACCCCCGCGCGCTGCAGGAAGCGCGTGTTGAGGGCGACACCGCCCACCGCGGCCGGCGCGACGATCTTCACGAACGACCCGGCGACCTGCGCGGCCACGGTCCGCAGGAACGGCACCCGCTCGGGCACGAACCCGAGCAGGGCCAGCGCCGCCGCGAAGTAGCTGCCCGCCGAGAACAGCACGGCCGCGGCGACCCAGCCCCACTCGGCGTTGGCGATCAGCGGCCCGAACTCGATGTGCGTGAGCTGCGTCAGCAGGAAGTACGCGCCGATCGCACCGGCGATGAAGCTGATCAGCGTGCGCGGTCTGACCCGCTCCAGACGGGCCGGCTCCACCGGCGCCTGCGGCCTGATCCGCAGCACCTCGTGCCGGATCTGGCTGAGCAGGTCCTCCTCGCGCGCCTCCTCCAGCGCCTCGTCGATGGCCCGCTTCTCGGCTCGCTGCTCCGCGCGCACGGCCTTCTTGTCGGGCTTCTCCAGGACGGGCCCGGCGTCGTCGCCGGCCTCCTCCAGGCGCGCCTGCTTGGTCTGCCGGGAGGCCTCCAGGACCGCCTCGCGCTCGCGCTGCGCCCGCTCCCGGGCCAGTCTGCGCAGCGTCGCGCGCGTGGAGCGGCTGAGCGCGATGGGCTGGAGCATCGGCAGGCAGTCCGCCACGGCGTCGGGGCCGAGCACGCCCACCGCCGAGGCCACCGCGCGTTCGGCGCCCACCCGCAGGCCCAGGGTGACCAGCAGCTGGGAGACGTCCATGCGCAGCAGCAGGTCGCCGGCCGCGATCTCGCCGACCCGCAGGTCGGTGAGGATCACCGTGCCGGAACGATCCACCAGGATCGCGTCGCCCACCAGCCTGCGGTGGGCGATGCGCCGGGACTGCAGGGACCTCACTTGCTGCCAGGTGTCGCGCAGCAGTTCGTCGGTGATCTCCTCGTCCGGCAGCGTGTCCAGGCTGCGCCCGCCGGTGTGCTCGTAGACGAGCATCACGGCGTCGGGGCCGAGTTCGGAGGTGGCGATCAGCTTGGGCGCGTTGGCGCCGGCCGCGATGGCCGCGTACGCCAGCAGCGCCTCCTGCTCCAGTGCCTGGCGCAGCGACTGCAGGCTGCTGCGGGTGGCGAAGCCCCGCAGGGTCAGGTTGCGCCACGCGCGGTAGAAGAAGCCCTGCGCCTGCTGCTCCCGGTCGACCACCGTGACGTCCAGCGGGGGGCCGTCCTCCAGGGTGACGAAGTAGCGTCGGCCGCGGTCGCCGGTGTCGGGGTTGTCCGGCGTCTCCTCGCGGGACGCGCTCACCGGGCGGAAGCCGACGGTCCGCAGGCCCGCCATCAGGGTCCGCCCGGTGGGGCGGACGTTGGGGGAGCCGACCGCGTACAGCGTGCCGTAGGCCACGGTCCAGCCGATCAGCACCGTCAGGATGATCGAGAACGGGGTCGTGTACCCGGTGACGAGCATCGAGAAGGCGTCGAGCATCAGTACGACCCACAGCACCGCGCGCCAGCGCGGTCTGCGTGACATGCCCACGGCGGTCATGTACGCGATGACCGGAGCCAGGTAGCCGTGCACGGGATCGGTGAGGGCGTGGATGTCGCCGGGCGAGGGCTGGGTGAGCGCTTCCTGGATCGAGCCGGGGGCGGCCCGGGCGACCCACAGATCGGTGGCGAGGGTCACGCCGTGCGCGAGGACCGCCGCGAGCACGCCGTCGGCGATGCGCAGCCCGTCCCGTTTGATCAGCCGTTCGACGGCGAAGGCGACGGGCACCAGCAGGATCGCGATGCTGGAGGCCAGCCCGGCGACCTTGATGAGCAGGTCGGGGGCCTGCCCGGTGCCCTTGTTGATGTCCTGTTCCAGGCCCGAGGTGGTGCCGTGCGCGAACGCGGCGACCGCCAGCAGCACGATCACCGCGAGCACGCCCACCAGCAGGCGCATCAGGTCGGAGGGCCGGTGCACGCGCGCGGGCAGCAGCGGCTCGTCGCCCTCGACCTCGTCGATGTACGCCGTGTCGGTGTCGCCCGGGTCCATGCCGGCCCCGTTGTCGGCGCCGTCGGTGTCCGGGCGCGAGGAGGCGTCGGCGGTGTCCGGGCGCGAGGGGGCGCCGGAGGTGCCCTCCGTCTTCCCGGGGTGCGCACCCTGCTGCTTCATCGTCTCTTCTTGGTCTCGTATCACCGGTCACCGCCCGCACGATGGTGGCATGCCGCACCGACACACGGGGGCATCAGGGTGCACATGCGGGGGCGGACAGTCTGCCCGAAGCGCCGCCCGCGGGCGAGGGATGCGCTCCGTCACGAGCGCGTCGCGTTGTCGGTGGGGTGGGGCAGGATGGGGCGGATGAGCGAGCAGAGCCTTCCCGACGAAGCCCGCGCGCGGTACGCGGGCGCCCCGCCCGAGTACGCCGAGCGGGTCCTCGAGGTGGCCGAACTCATTCCGCCGGGTCGTGTCATGACCTACGGGGACGTGGCCGAGTGGCTCGGGGAGGGCGGCCCCCGCCAGGTCGGCCGGGTGATGTCCCTCTACGGGGGAGGGGTGCCGTGGTGGCGCGTGGTGCGCGCGGACGGCGTCCTGCTCCCGGGCCACGAACTGAGGGCGCTCGACCGCTACCGTGCCGAGGGCACGCCCCTGAGGGAGGCGGGCAGGGCGGCCGGGGGCCACCTGCCGCGCATCGACCTGAGGCGGGCGCGGTGGGACGGCGGCGGACGCGCGGAGGGTCACACCTGACAGCTTCCGCCATCCGGCGGGCCGCCGTGTGATCCGTGATCCGATCGAGCGAAGGGGGACATCTCTGTGGCATGACGTACGTTCGTGGGACGAGGGGCATGCGTGCCGTACGTGACCGGAGGGAAGAAGGGGAAGCCCTGCTTCCGTCTCGCCCGTCGGCGTAGCGTCGGCTGCACGCGCCTCACTCACCCTCCGGCCACCGCCCTCCACGCGCGGTAGCGCCCCCACCAGCACACCTTCCAGGACCGGCGAACCACGTGAGCTCCTCCTCCACCACCAGCGGCCTGTCGCACCCCCGGGTACGACAGGGGAACCGTGGCGCTTACCGACTGGTACGTACCCCGCCGGCTCGCACCGACCCCCCCCGTCTGGACGCCGCGCAGCGCCGTGTGGTTGACCACACGACCGGACCGCTGCTCGTCCTGGCGGGCCCGGGCACCGGGAAGACCACCACGCTCGTCGAGTCCGTGGCCGCGCGCGTCGCCCGGGGCGGCGACCCCGAGCGCATCCTCGTGCTGACCTTCAGCCGCAAGGCGGCCGTCGAGCTGCGGGACCGCATGGCGCTGCGCATAGGGGCGGCGCGCGCCCCGCAGGCGACCACGTTCCACTCGTTCTGCTACGCCCTGGTCCGCGCCCACCAGGACAGCGACCTGTTCGTGGAGCCGCTGCGCCTGCTGTCGGGTCCCGAGCAGGACGTCACCGTCCGGGAGCTGCTCGCCGGGCAGGCCGACCTCGAACGGCTCGGGCTGGCGCACGTGCGCTGGCCGGACGAACTGCGCGCCTGCCTGACCACCCGCGGCTTCGCCGACGAGGTCCGCGCGGTCCTGGCCCGCAGCCGCGAACTGGGCCTCGGCCCGGACGCCCTGGACGTCTTCGCCCGCCGCACCGGACGCCCCGACTGGCGGGCCGGGGCCGCCTTCCTCGCCGAGTACCTCGACGTGCTCGACCTCCAGGGCGTGATCGACTACGCCGAACTCGTCCACCGCGCGGTGCTCCTCGCCCACCGCCCCTGGGTCGGCGAGGAGCTCGCCGCCCGGTACGACGCGGTCTACGTCGACGAGTACCAGGACACCGACCCGGCCCAGGTGCGGCTGCTGCACGCCCTCGCGGGCGGCGGACGCACCCTCGTCGCCCTCGGCGACCCCGACCAGTCGATCTACGCGTTCCGGGGCGCGGACGTGAACGGCATTCTGGAGTTCCCGTACGCCTTCCCGCGCGCGGACGGCCGCCCCGCCCCCGTCGAGGTGCTGCGCGCCTCCCGCCGCTCCGGCGCCGCCCTGCTGGCCGCCACCCGGCTGCTGACCCGGCGCATGCCGCTGCCCCGGCTGCCCGCCGACAAGGTCCGCGCCCACCGCGAGCTCACCCCACTGCGGGACGGCGGCCGCGTCGAGGTGTACACGTATCCGACACCCGGTACGGAACTGGACAACATCGCCGACATCCTCCGCCGGGCCCACCTGGAGGACGGCGTCCCCTGGGGCGACATGGCCGTCCTGGTGCGCGCGGGTGCGCGCACCATCCCCGCCGTCCGCCGCGCGCTCACGGCGGCCGGCGTGCCCCTGGACGTCGACGGCGACGACCTGCCCCTGCGTCAGGAACCGGCGGTGGCGCCGCTGCTGACGGCACTGCGGGCGGTGGCGACGGCGGAGGCGGCGCGGCAGCCCGGCGCGGAGGAACCGGGGCCGGACACCCGCTGGCTCGACACCGAGACCGCCCTCACCCTGCTCACCTCCCCGCTCGCCGGCATGGACACCGCCGACCTGCGCCGCCTCGGCCGCGCCCTGCGCGAGGAGGAGCGGGCCGCCGGCAACCCGCTGCCGCCCCCCTCGGACGAACTGCTCGCGCGCGCCCTGGCCGAGCCGGAGCGCCTGGCCGTGCACGACCCCGTGTACGCGCGGGGCGCCCAGCGCCTGGGCGCACTGCTGCGCAAGGCCCGCGAGCGCCTCGCCGGCGGCGGTACGGCCGAGGAGGCCCTGTGGGACCTGTGGGAGGGCACGCCGTGGCCCGCGCGCCTGGAGCGGGCCGCCCGGCGCGGCGGCGCGGCCGGCCGCAACGCCGACCGCGACCTGGACGCCGTGTGCGCGCTGTTCGCGACCGCCGCGCGCGCGGAGGAGCGCACCGGCGGCCGGGGCGCCCTGAACTTCCTGGAGGAGATCGAGGCCGAGGACATCGCCGCCGACACCCTCACGCGGCGTGCCGTGCGCCCCGACGCCGTACGCCTGATGACCGCGCACCGCGCCAAGGGCCTGGAGTGGTCCCTCGTCGTCGTCGCGGGCGTCCAGGAGGGCCTGTGGCCGGACCTGCGCCGCCGCGGTTCCCTGCTGGAGGCCGACCGCATAGGCCGCGACGGACTCGCCGAACCCCTCACCCCGGGAGCGCTGCTCGCCGAGGAACGGCGGCTGTTCTACGTGGCCGCCACCCGCGCACGCGACCGGCTCGTCGTCACGGCGGTGAAGGCCCCCGCCGACGACGGCGACCAGCCCTCCCGCTTCCTGGCCGAGCTCGGTGTCGAGCCCAAGGACGTCACGGGCCGCCCGCGCCGCCCCCTGTCCGTCGCCGCGCTCGTCGCCGAACTGCGCGCCACGACGGTCGACCCGCGCGTGTCCGACGCCCTGCGGGAGGCCGCCGCCCGCCGCCTGGCCCGGCTCGCCGCGCTCGCCGACGAGGACGGCCGCCCCCTGGTCCCCTCGGCGCACCCCTACCGCTGGTGGGGCATGTTCGAGCCGACCGAGTCCAAGGTGCCGCTGCGCGACCGCGACCAGCCCGTCGTGCTGTCCGGCAGCGCCCTGGACCAGCTCGCCAACACCTGTGCCCTGCAGTGGTTCCTGGGCCGCGAGGTGAAGGCCGACGCCCCCGCGACCGCCGCCCAGGGCTTCGGCAACGTGGTGCACGTCCTCGCCGACGAGGTGGCCTCCGGACACACCCCGGCCGACCTCGCCGTCCTCATGGAGCGCCTGGACTCCGTGTGGAACGCGCTGGCCTTCGACGCGCCGTGGAAGTCGGCGCAGGAGAAGGAGAACGCGCGCGTGGCGCTCGAACGCTTCCTGAAGTGGCACGTCATGGACCGGGCCGGACGCACGCCCGTCGCCAGCGAGCACGACTTCGACGTCACCCTGGAGGCGGGCGACTACCAGGTCCGCATCCGCGGCCAGATGGACCGCGTCGAGGCGGACGGCGACGGCCGCGCCTACGTCGTCGACTTCAAGACCGGCAAACAGGCGCCCACCGCCGCCGAGGTGGCCCGCCACCCCCAACTGGCCGTCTACCAGCTCGCCGTCCGCGAGGGCGCCGTCGACGAGGTCTTCGACGGCCACCGCCCCGAACCGGGCGGCGCCGAGCTCGTCCAGCTGCGCCGGGGCGCCGCCCGGCGGGACGGCGGCGAGACCCTGCCCAAGGTGCAGGCCCAGGAGCCCCTGGAAGGGGCGGCGGGGGAGTGGGTCGGCGAGCTGCTGGCCACGGCCGCCGGCAAGGTCCTCGACGAGCGGTTCACCCCCACCGCCGGCCAGCACTGCACGCACTGCGCCTTCCGGGCCTCGTGCAGCGCGCGGCCCGAGGGACGGCACGTCGTCGAGTGACCCCCGCTGCGCGGCACCGCGCGCCGGCGGACGTGACGCACCACACCTCATGTGCTGACCTGTGTTTCTTCCGTCCCGTCCGCCGATCCGGCATCCGTTGTCGGCGGCCGCCGCTAGCCTCTCTCGGGTGCCCGCTCGTATCACCCACCCCGATCAGCTCAAGGAGCTCCTCGGCATCCCGTTCACCCCGGAGCAGACGGCCTGCATCACCGCGCCGCCCGCCCCGCAGGTGATCGTGGCCGGGGCCGGCTCGGGCAAGACGACCGTGATGGCGGCGCGTGTGGTCTGGCTGGTCGGCACCGGCCAGGTCGCCCCCGAGCAGGTCCTCGGGCTCACCTTCACCAACAAGGCCGCCGGCGAACTCGCCGAGCGCGTGCGCAAGGCCCTGGTCAAGGCGGGCGTCACCGACCCGGACGTCATCGACCCGGACAACCCGCCGGGCGAGCCGGTGATCTCCACGTACCACGCCTTCGCGGGCCGCCTGCTGACCGACCACGGCCTGCGCCTGGGCCTGGAACCTGCCTCCCGCCTGCTGGCCGACGCCACCCGCTACCAGCTCGCCGCACGGGTCCTGCGCGAGGCCCCCGGGCCGTACCCCGCGCTGACCCGCTCCTTCCCGGACCTCGTGGGCGACCTCCTCGCCCTGGACGCCGAGCTCGCCGAACACCTCGTACGGCCCGAGGACCTGCGCGCCCACGACACCGAGCTGCTGCGCACCCTGGAGACGGCCGAGCTCACCAACGCCGACCTGCGCAAGGTCCCCGAGGCGGCCGCCGCCCGCCGCGAGCTGGCCGGCCTGGTGATCCGCTACCGGGCCGCCAAGCGCGAGCGCGACCTGCTCGACTTCGGCGACCAGATCGCCCTGTCGGCGCGGCTCGCCGCGATCCCGGAGGTGGGCCGCATCCTGCGCGAGGAGTTCCGCGTGGTCCTCCTCGACGAGTACCAGGACACCTCCGTCGCCCAGCGCGTCCTGCTGGCGGGCCTGTTCGGCGGGGGCACCGGCCACCCGGTGACCGCGGTCGGCGACCCCTGCCAGGCGATCTACGGCTGGCGCGGCGCCTCCGTCGCCAACCTCGACGACTTCCCCGAGCACTTCGCGCACGCCGACGGCCGCCCCGCCACCCGCCAGGCGCTCAGCGAGAACCGCCGCAGCGGCGGCCGCCTCCTGGACCTCGCCAACGGCCTCGCCGAGCCCCTGCGCGCCCTGCACGCGGGCGTGCAGGCCCTGCGCCCGGCCCCCGGCGCCGAACGGAACGGCCTGGTCCGCTGCGCCCTGCTGCGCACCCACGCCGAGGAGATCGAGTGGGTCGCCGACTCCATCGCCCACCTCGTGAACACCGGCAAGGCGCCCGGCGAGATCGCCGTCCTGTGCCGCACGGCGGCCGACTTCGCCGAGATCCAGGGCGCGCTGGTGGCCCGGGACGTCCCCGTGGAGGTGGTCGGCCTCTCCGGACTGCTGCACCTGCCCGAGATCGCCGACCTGGTCGCCGTCTGCGAGGTCCTCCAGGACCCCGGCGCCAACGCCTCCCTGGTCCGGCTGCTGACCGGCCCGCGCTGGCGCATCGGCCCGCGCGACCTCGCCCTGCTGGGGCGGCGGGCCCGGCTGCTCGTGTCCCGCGCGCCCGTGACGGACGGCGACGACCCCGACCGGCGGCTCGCCGAGGCCGTCGAGGGGATCGACCCGTCCGAGGTGATCTCGCTCGCCGACGCCCTCGACACCTTCCTGGAGACGCCGCTGGACGGCCGCGGGGACGACGACGGCCTGCCCTTCTCGCCCGACGCGCGCGTGCGCTTCGCCCGCCTCGCCGCCGAACTGCGCGACCTGCGCCGCTCCCTGTCCGACCCGCTCATGGACGTCCTGCACCGTGTCCTGGCCGTCACCGGCCTGGAGGTCGAACTGTCGGCGTCCCCGCACGCCCTGGCCGCCCGCCGCCGCGAGACCCTGTCGAACTTCCTGGACGTCGCCGCCTCCTTCGCCGCCGGCGACGACGAGGCGACCCTGCTGGCCTTCCTCGCCTTCCTGCGCACCGCCGCCCAGTACGAAAAGGGCCTCGACAACGCCCTGCCCGGCGGCGAGAACACCGTCAAGGTGCTCACCGCGCACAAGTCCAAGGGCCTGGAGTGGGACGTGGTGGCCGTCCCCGGCCTGGTCACCGGCACCTTCCCCAGCACCCAGGGCCGCGAGAAGTGGACCGCGCAGGGCAGGGTGCTGCCGCACGCGCTGCGCGGCGACGCCGACACCCTGCCCGACGTGGAGAGCTGGGACTCCCGGGGCCTGAAGGCCTTCCACGAGGCCATGAAGGACCACCAGCACACCGAGGAGCTCCGCCTCGGCTACGTCACCTTCACCCGCCCCCGCTCCCTGCTCCTGGGCTCCGGCCACTGGTGGGGCCCCGCCCAGAAGAAGCCGCGCGGACCGTCCGCGTTCCTGTGGGCCCTGCACGATCACTGCGCGGCCGGGTACGGCGAGATCGAGGCGTGGGCGGACGAACCCGCCGAGGGCGAGGAGAACCCCGCCCTGCACCGGGCGGCCGCCGACCAGGTGTGGCCCCTGCCCCTGGACGACACGGCCATGGCCCGGCGCCGGGCGGCGGCGGAAACCGTCCTGGCCCACCTGGACGCCCTCGCCGCCCGCGAGGACGGCCGCCCCGCAGCCGTACACGACCCGGACAGCCACGACGACCCGGACTGGCCCCCGCCACCGGACGACGAGGAAGCCCTCCACGAGGAAGCCCTCCACGAGGAGGCCGCCCCCTTCTTCGAGGAGGACGACCCCTTCCTCGGAGAGGACGAGCACCTCCTCGCGCCGGACCCGCAGGACCCGGACGGATGGGAGTCCTGGCCGGCGGACCGCCCGGCCATTCCCCGCCAGGCGCCGCCCCCGGACCCGGCCGGACACCCCGCCGCGCGCGAGGGGGCGCGCCCCCACCCCGCGGGACCGGACCCCCTCACCCCCGAGGAGGCCCGCGTCGTCGCCTCCTGGGACCGCGACCTCGACGCCCTCACCGGAGAGCTCCTGCGCGCCCGCGAGAGCGTCACCGAGGTCCCCCTGCCCACCTCCCTGACCGCCTCCCAGCTGCTGCACCTGGCCGCCGACCCGGACGGCTTCGCGCAGGAACTGGCCCGCCCCATGCCCCGCCCGCCGCAGCCCGCGGCACGCCGGGGCACCCGCTTCCACGCCTGGGTCGAGGCCCGCTTCGAAGAGCTGACCCTGCCCATGCTGGAACCCGGGGAACTGCCCGGCGGCGACGCCGAGATCGCCGACGAGCGTGATCTGGAGGCCCTCAAGGACGCCTTCGAGCGCACCGAGTACGCGCACCGCACGCCCTACCGCGTGGAGGCCCCCTTCCAGCTCGCGATCGCCGGCCGTGTCGTACGGGGCCGCATCGACGCCGTCTACAAGGAGGGCGACGGCGAGGAGGCCAGGTACGAGATCGTCGACTGGAAGACGAACCGCGGCCGCACCGCCGACCCGCTCCAGCTCGCGGTGTACCGGCTGGCCTGGGCCGAGCAGCAGGGAGTGCCCCTGGAGTCGGTCACGGCCGCGTTCCTGTACGTGCGCAGCGGCGAGGTCGTCCGGCCGGACGGCCTGCCGGACCGGGCCGGGCTGGAGAGGCTGCTGCTGGGGGAGCCCTCCGGTGACGAACCGCACGATCAGGACGTCACCGCGGGCCGATAGGCTCGGGGACATGAGCCAGCCCGTTGACAGTGCCGTCAGCGCCGTCCGCACGTACATAGAGCAGCACCGCGCCGCCTTCCTCGACGACCTCGCACAGTGGCTGCGCATCCCGTCGGTCTCGGCCCAGCCCGAACACGCCCCCGACGTCCGGCGCAGCGCCGACTGGCTCGCCGCCAAGCTGAGGGAGACCGGCTTCCCGGCCGTCGAGGTCTGGGAGACGCCGGGTGCCCCGGCCGTCTTCGCCGAGTGGCCCTCCGACGACCCCCGGGCGCCCACGGTCCTCGTCTACGGCCACCACGACGTGCAGCCCGCCGCCCGCGAGGACGGCTGGCACAGCGACCCCTTCGAGCCCGTCGTCCGGGAGAACCGCCTCTACGCGCGCGGGGCGGCCGACGACAAGGGCCAGGTGTTCTTCCACACCCTCGGCGTCCGCGCCCACCTGGCCGCCACCGGGCGCACCACCCCGGCCGTGCACCTGAAGCTGCTCGTCGAGGGCGAGGAGGAGTCCGGCTCGCCGCACCTGCGCGCCCTCGTCGAGGCGCACGCCGGCCGACTCGCGGCCGACGCCGTGATCGTCTCCGACACCGGCATGTGGTCCGAGGACACCCCCACCGTGTGCACCGGCATGCGCGGCCTCGCCGAGTGCGAGATCCGGCTGCACGGCCCCGACCAGGACATCCACTCCGGCTCCTTCGGCGGCGCGGTGCCCAACCCGGCCACGGCCGTCGCCCGCCTGGTCGCCGCCCTGCACGACGAGCACGCGCGCGTGGCGATCCCCGGCTTCCACGACGGCATCGTCGAGCTCACCGACCGCGAGCGGGAGCTGTTCGCCCAGCTGCCCTTCGACGAGCGGCGGTGGCTGCGCACGGCCAGGTCGCACGCCACCCACGGCGAGGCCGGGTACACCACCCTGGAGCGCGTCTGGGCCCGCCCCACCGCCGAGGTCAACGGCATCCAGGGCGGCTACCAGGGCCCCGGCAGCAAGACGATCGTGCCCTCCTCCGCCCTGGTGAAGCTGTCCTTCCGGCTCGTCGCGGGGCAGGACCCCGACCACGTGGAGAAGGCCGTCCGCGCCTGGGCCGAGGCGCAGGTGCCTCCCGGGATCCGCTGCGACATCACGTTCGGCGCGGCCACCCGCCCGTGCCTGACCCCGCTGGACCACCCGGCCCTGCAGTCCGTCGTCCGCGCCATGGGCCGCGCCTTCGGGCAGCCGGTCCGCTTCACGCGCGAGGGCGGCTCCGGACCGGCCGCGGACCTGCAGGACGTGCTCGGCGCACCGGTGCTCTTCCTCGGCATCTCCGTCCCCTCCGACGGCTGGCACGCCCCGAACGAGAAGGTCGAGCTCGACCTGCTCCTCAAGGGCGTCGAGACCACCGCGTACCTGTGGGGCGACCTCGCCGAGCACTGGAGCCACGCGCCCTGAGCGCCCCGCGCCGTCCGGACCGGCGGCCCGCGCGGGGCACACTGGAGGAACCGCCCCGCACCGCCGAGTCCGGCCGCCTCCCGCCGCACGTCCCGCCGAACCGCCCGCGAAACCAACCGTTCCACCGGGGGAGTTGGAAGCACCCGTGACCACCTGGACCGATCACCACGCAGATCGTCCCATCTCGCTGACCGCCCCGAGCGGCATCGACCGGGCCGCGCACCACCGGCTCGACGAGGCCTGGCTCGCGGCGGCGTGGAGCCACCCGTCGACGCGCTGCTTCGTGGTCTCCGGCGGCCAGGTCCTCATCGACGAGACCCCCGACGGGCGCACCGAACTCGTCATGACCCCCTCCTTCGAGGCACCGCTCACCGAGGCGCACCGCTACTTCCTGGGCATCGACGAGGACGGCGTCAGCTACTTCGCCCTCCAGAAGGACTCCCTGCCCGGCCGCATGGACGACTCCGCGCGCCCGGCGGGCCTGCGCGAGGCCGGTCTGCTGCTGTCACCGCGGGACGTGGGCCTGATGGTGCACGCGGTCGGCCTGGAGAACTGGCAGCGCACCCACCGCTTCTGCTCCCGCTGCGGCGAGCGCACCGTCATCGCGGCGGCCGGCCACATCCGCCGCTGCCCCGCCTGCGGCGCCGAGCACTACCCGCGCACCGACCCGGCCGTGATCATGGCCGTCACCGACGAGGACGACCGCATCCTGCTGGGCCGCCAGGTCCACTGGCCCGAGGGCCGCTTCTCGACCCTCGCCGGTTTCGTCGAGCCCGGCGAGTCCATCGAGCAGTCGGTGCGCCGCGAGGTCCACGAGGAGGTCGGCATCACCGTCGGCCACGTGGAGTACGTCGCCAGCCAGCCCTGGCCCTTCCCCTCCAGCCTCATGCTGGGCTTCATGGCCCGCGCCACCTCGACCCGGATCGACGTCGACGGCGACGAGATCCACGAGGCCCGCTGGTTCTCCCGCGACGAACTGCGCGCCGCCTTCGAGTCCGGAGAGGTCCTCCCGCCGTACGGCATCTCGATCGCGGCCCGTCTGATCGAACTCTGGTACGGCAAGCCCCTGCCGACGCGGAGCGTGGCCTGACACCACGCGCGGCCCACCGGGCCGGAACCACGACGTCCACCACCGCGCGGTCCTCGCCGCGCTCGATGCTCCCGGCCGGCGAGGAGCGAGGGCAGCAACCAGGGCTTTCCGAACGGGAAAGCCGTCGCCCGGGGCCTTCTCGACTTCCGGGGGCCTCGCCGAGATGATGCGGAGCGGTGAGCACCGGGTTCCCGGCGGTCGGCGGACGGAGCGGAGGCAGCGGCGTGCAGGTGTACATCAGCGCCGACATGGAGGGCGTCACCGGATTGGTGGGCGCGCAGGACGTGCAGGTCGGCGGGCAGGACTACCAGCACGGCCGGGCCATGATGACCGAGGACGTGAACGCGGCGGTGCGGGGCGCGCTCGTGGCCGGCGCCACGCGGGTTCTGGTGAACGACGCGCACAGCTCCATGCGGAACCTGCTTGCGGATCGGATGCACCCCGAGGCGGAGCTGGTCAGAGGCAAGCCCAAGCGGATGGGCATGCTCGAAGGCCTGGACGGCGGCTTCGACGCGGTGCTGTGCGTCGGCTACCACTCACGCGCCGGTGCCCTGGGCGTCCTCAGCCACAGCTACATGGGCCACGAGATCGAGGACATGTGGCTGGACGGCCGGCCCATGGGAGAGACCGGATTCGCGCATGCCACGGCCGCCGCACTGGGGGTGCCCGTGGTGATGCTCTCCGGCGACGACGTGGCCTGCGACGAGGCGGCGGCCTGGGACGCCCGGATCGTCACGGCGCCGGTCAAGTACGCCAGGGACCGCTTCAGCGCTCGGCTGAGGCCCGCGACCGAAGCGCGCAAGGCAATCGAGGAAGCCGCCGCCGAGGGGGTGCGCCGTGCCGGCTCCCGCCCCCGGCTGCCCGGCTCGGAAGCCGCGGCGACCCTGGCGGTGCGGTGGCAGTCGGCCACCGTCGCCAGTCAGCTCGAGGCGATCCCCGGAGTCGGTCTGCGGGACTCGCGCACCGTCGAGGTAGCCGGGCCCGTTCCGCAGCTCTACCGGCTCTTCGGCGTCTTCATGCGGGTGGCGACGGCACTGACCGACCAGCAGCCGTACTGCTGAACGGCCGGACCGCGACGGGACCCGCGCCCGTGATCCTCGGGCGGGGTCCCGTGCGCCTGCTCCCGGGTCAGACGCCGAGCGCCTGCTTCACCTGGGCGAGGCTCGGGTTCGTCATCACGACCTCGGGGCCACCGCCGGAGGGAACCACCTGAACCGTCGGAACCGTCTGGTTCCCGCCGTTCGCCTTCTCGACGAACGCCGCGGACTCCGGGTCCTGCTCGATGTTGATCTCGGTGTACGCGATGCCCTCGCGGTCCAGCTGGCTCTTCAGCCGACGGCAGTAGCCGCACCACGTCGTGCTGTACATCGTCACAGTGCCCGGCATGTCTCTCGTGCTCCTTCGGCGGCTCGGAAAGTGTGCTCGCAGGGGAAAACGTGCTTGAAAGCGCAGGCATTCCCGTGAGCGGCGCCCGGCCGCGTGACGCCTGCCGCATCAGTACGACTGTCGGTGCAGCCCTGTGGACAACCGCCTCACCCGTCTCCGGCGACCTGGCAGCATGGCTGTGTGACAGCAGCAACGCACTCCACGCTCTTCCCGCAGGTACCGGACTCGGCCGACGCGGTGCTCGAAGGGCTCGACCCCGAGCAGCGCGAGGTGGCCACCTCCCTGCACGGCCCGGTGTGCGTGCTGGCGGGAGCCGGCACGGGCAAGACCCGGGCGATCACCCACCGCATCGCCTACGGGGTGCGCGCCGGGATCCTGCAGCCCTCCAGCGTGCTCGCCGTCACCTTCACCAACCGCGCCGCCGGTGAGATGCGCGGCCGGCTGCGCCAGCTCGGTGCCGCCGGCGTCCAGGCCCGTACGTTCCACTCGGCGGCCCTGCGCCAGCTCCAGTACTTCTGGCCGAAAGCCATCGGCGGCTCCATGCCCCGGCTCGTCGACCGCAAGATCCAGCTCGTCGCCGACGCGGCCGCGGCCTGCCGCATCCGGCTCGACCGGGGTGAGCTGCGGGACGTCACCGCCGAGATCGAGTGGTCCAAGGTCACCCAGACGGTCCCGGCCGACTACCCGCTCGCGGCCGCCAAGGCCGGCCGCGAGGCCCCCCGCGACCCGGCCGAGATCGCCCAGCTCTACTCCGCCTACGAGGACCTCAAGCGCGAGCGCGTCGTCATCGACTTCGAGGACGTGCTGCTGCTGACCGTGGCCGTCCTGCAGGACCGGCAGGACATCGCCGACCAGGTACGCGCCCAGTACCAGCACTTCGTGGTCGACGAGTACCAGGACGTCAGCCCCCTCCAGCAACGGCTGCTGGAACTGTGGCTCGGCGACCGGGACAACCTGTGCGTGGTCGGTGACGCCAGCCAGACGATCTACTCGTTCACCGGAGCAACCCCCGACCACCTGCTCGACTTCCGCGTCCGCCACCCCGGCGCCACCGTCGTGAAACTGGTCCGCGACTACCGCTCCACCCCCCAGATCGTGCACCTCGCCAACGGGCTGCTCGCCCAGGCCCGGGGCCGGGCCGCCGACCACCGCCTGGAGCTGGTCTCCCAGCGGCCCCCGGGCCCCGAGCCCGTCTACAGCGAGTACACCGACGAGCCCGCCGAGGCCGAGGGCGCCGCCCGCCGCATCCGCGAGCTCATCGACGCCGGGGTCCCGGCCGGCGAGATCGCCGTCCTGTTCCGTACGAACGCCCAGTCCGAGACCTATGAACAGGCCCTCGCCGACGCCGGAGTCCCCTACCAGCTGCGCGGCGCCGAGCGCTTCTTCGACCGCCCCGAGGTGCGCAAGGCCGGCATCGCCCTGCGCGGCGCGGCCCGGTTCGGCGGCAACGACTCCCTCCTCGACGACGCCGTCGACCTGCCCTCCCAGGTGCGCGCCGTGCTGTCGGGGGAGGGCTGGACGCCCAAGCCCCCGGCAGGCTCCGGCGCCGTGCGCGAACGCTGGGAGTCCCTGGCCGCCCTGGTCAACCTCGCCCAGGACTTCGCCGCCGCCCGACCCGGCGCCACCCTCGCCGACCTCGTCGCCGAGCTCGACGAGCGGGCCAGTGCCCAGCACGCCCCGACCGTCCAGGGCGTCACCCTCGCCTCCCTGCACTCGGCCAAGGGCCTGGAGTGGGACGTCGTCTTCCTCGTCGGGGTCGCCGAGGGCATGATGCCGATCACCTACGCGAAGACCGACGAGCAGATCGAGGAGGAACGCCGTCTGCTCTACGTCGGTGTCACCCGTGCCCGCCGGCACCTCCATCTCTCCTGGGCGCTGGCCCGCTCGCCCGGCGGCCGTCCGAACCGCCGTCCCAGCCGCTTCCTGGACGGGCTGCGCCCCGGATCCGTCACCGCCGCGGGGCGCACCGCCGCCGGTGCCTCGGGCGGCATCGAACGCGGTTTCTCCGGAAGCGGGGCGTCCGCCCCGCGGCGGACGCAGCGCATCCCCGCCCGCTGCCGGGTGTGCGGCCGCACCCTGACCGACGCGGGCGAGATGAAGCTGATGCGCTGTGAGGACTGCCCCTCCGACATGGACGAGGGCCTCTACGAGCGGCTGCGCGAGTGGCGTGCCCGGCAGGCGGGAAGCAGCGGGCAGCCCGCCTTCTGCGTCTTCACCGACAAGACGCTGATGGCGATCGCCGAGACCGCCCCCGAGGACGAGCACGAGCTCGCCCGGATCCCCGGGGTCGGCATGCGCAAGCTCCGCCGCTACGGAGCCGACGTTCTGGCCATCTGCGCAGGCCGGCACGGTGCGGACGAGGCCGGGGAGGACTGATCCCAACTCATCGAAAAAATAGTTTGCGCATGCCCCAGCAATCCCCATAGGTTCTTAGGCACGAGAGCAGCGGCCTTCTCGGAGGCCCTGATTCCGTGTTGTACTTGCATATCCGTCGGACTGGTTCACCCAGTCCTCCGAGACGCCGAGAGGAGGCGAGTCCAGTGATCAGCATCAACACCAGCTCCATCAGCACCGTGAAAATGACCGATCGCTCGGCCGTCTCCCTGTGCATGCTCGGCGTCTCCAACCTGGGCACCGGTCTGTCCGGCATTCGTGCCGTGCGTCCGGCGTCCTTCTCCTCTGCTCCCGCGGGCCTTCCTGTCCGTGAGCGCAACGAGCGACCGACCAAGGCACTGGAAGCGGCAGTAGAGGCACAGGCGCAGGCCTATGCCTTTGCGGCGACCGGTGCCGGATTCCGGAAGCAGACGACGCAGCACCACCTGATGTGGGCCTTCCGTGGGCCGAAACCCTGGAGTGATCCAGCCTGATCGCCGATCAGGCCGGCGCCTTCAGGGCCGCGGAACCCCATCCGGGATCCGCGGCCCTTCTGTTTTCCCCGAACGGGGACGGCAGGACGAAGGGGCCTCGGGACAAGAAAAGAACCCGGTACCAAGCCGCCCCCCGGCCAACCGGCCGGAACGACCAGACGAGGAAGACGACCCGTGCAACTCGAAGCGCACGCCCCGTCCGTACCGCCTTCCGAAACGATCCCCAAGCCCGGCTCCACGGAGGACCCGACCTTGACTCCGCTCACCGCGCTCACCGCGCTCGACGACGCCATCGAGAACCTGGGCGTGCCCGTCCCCTGCCGCTCCAACGACCCGGAGGTCTTCTTCGCCGAGTCGCCGGCGGACGTCGAGTACGCCAAGTCCCTCTGCCGCACCTGCCCGCTGATCGAGGCATGCCTCGCCGGCGCCAAGGAGCGGCGTGAGCCCTGGGGCGTCTGGGGTGGCGAGCTGTTCGTCCAGGGTGTCGTCGTCGCCCGGAAGCGGCCGCGTGGCCGCCCGCGCAAGAACCCGGTCACCGCATGAACACCGCAGGAACGATCGACCGCCCCCTCACGCACGACCCCCAGAAGCAGGCCCCGATGAAGCCGTCCATCCATGAGCCCGCAGGCTCCGCGACCGAAGACTTCACTACCAGCGGCGCGAACGACTCGCGCCAGAACAGGACCCGAGAGATGCAACTCATCCCAGAAGCCCTGGCTCGTGCGCATATGCACGAGCGACTGCAGGAGGCGCAGCGGGAACGCCGGGCCATGCGTCTGGTGACCGCCCGCCGGATGCAGCGCCGGGCGGAGCGCGCCTCGCGGCGCGCCCGCAGGGCGCTCGCCATGGCGGTCATGCAGTAACCGCCCACCCGAAGCGGTGTCCTCCCCTCGGGAGGCGAAGCTTTCCCGCGGGGGCCGGTCCGTGCCGAACGGACCGGCCCCCGCGGCGCGTCGTGCCCGCCGAGCGCCGGCCGCGGCGCCGTCGTCGCCGGATGACGAGCCCCGCCCGGGGACGGTGACGACGGCGCCTCCTCCACGCACCCCGAGTTCCTGGTGGGCGCCCGTCGCGGCACCCGGGCCCAAGGCCCGCGGCCGGCCTGGACCTCCCGCGTGGAGAACGGCACCCGCCGCTGTCTGCGTGCGTCCTGCTCGCGGGGGAACCGCAGGGCGACCGGCGGCGGAACCGCAGGGCGACCGAGGGACGTCCGGGCTCGGCCCGGTGACGAGGTGAGCGGACGGTCCTCCGCGGTGCGCCGAGCGACCGGCCGCCGTCGCGCTAGGCCTCCGCCGCCGGTTCCTCCTCCACGCTCTCCTCCGGCACGAACCCCGGCAGCCACTCCTCCAGCTCCTCCCGCAGACGCACCGTCGCGCCGAGCTGGCACAGGACACCGATCGTGCTCAGGGTCACCCGGTGGATCAGGAGGTAGGCCGGGGGCAGGTTGAGCTGCTTGCCCAGCTGGTAGGCGGGGGAGCGGGGGTCGGCGATGCGGGCCGCCTGGTTGCGCATCCAGCCGCGGGTGAAGGTGAACGCGTCGACCTGCGCCGGTTCGATGATCGGCAGCAGGTAGTCGAGGACGGCGTCCGGGTCCAGCTCCATGGACTCCTTGATGAAGCCCTCCTCGCAGAGCAGCTCGTGGACGGCCTCCGCCTGGCCGTCGAGGGTCATCCGCAGGGATTCGCCGATGGTGGCCGGCAGGCCGCCCGGGAGGCGGTCGACCGTGCCGAAGTCCAGCACGCCCAGGCGCCAGTCGTCCTCGCCCTCCGGGCCGCCGGGCAGGAGCCGGAAGTTGCCCGGGTGCGGGTCGGCGTGCAGCAGGCCGGTGCGGGCCGGGCCGGAGAAGAGGAAATGGGCCAGGAGCTGGCCGGCCCGGTCGCGCTGTTCCTGAGTGCCCTGCGAGATGATCTCCGACAGCGGGATGCCGTCGATCCACTCGGTGATCAGGACCTGGTCGCACTGGTGGACCACGTGCGGCACCACGACGTCCGGGTCGCCGGTGAACTCCTCGGCGTGGGCCTGCTGGGCCTGGGCCTCCAGACCGTAGTCCAGTTCCTCCGACACCCGGTCCTTGAGCTCTGTGATCAGCGGCTTGATGTCCATGCCGGGGATCAGCGGGCCCAGCAGGCGGGCGAAGCGGCTCAGCTGGTTCAGGTCGGACAGCAGGGCCTCGCCCGCACCCGGGTACTGCACCTTGACCGCCACCTCGCGGCCGTCGTGCCACACCCCTCGGTGCACCTGACCGATCGAGGCCGCCGCGGCGGGCTTGTCCTCGAACTCCCGGAACAGCTCGTGCCAGTCCGCGCCGAGCCGCTCCCGCAGCACCGCGTGCACGGTGCGCGTCGGCATCGGCGGCGCCGCGTCCTGGAGCTTCGTCAGCGCGGCCCGGTAGGGACCGGCGATCTCCTCGGGCAGCGCCGACTCGAAGACGGACAGGGCCTGACCGAACTTCATCGCACCGCCCTTGAGCTCGCCGAGCACCTTGAACAGCTGCTCCGCGGTGCGCTGCTGCAGCTCGCGGCCGACGATCTCCGCTGACTCGCCGACGATCCGCTTGCCGAGTCCCCAGGTCGCCCGGCCGGCGAAGCCGAGCGGGAGCGCGGCGAGCTTGGCGGTACGGGTGACCGCCTTCCGGGGAAGATCAGACATGCGCCCTCCAAGTCCCAGCCGACCGCTCCGCGTCTGCCTGACGGCACCACCGCTCCGACGGCCGTTGCACAGCCATTGTCTCGTGCGGCGCCCCGTCCTCGGAGGCGCGTTCCCCGTTACCTTTCTCCGCGGCTCCGCACGGGCACGCGGGATGGGCCCGGACCGGCCGCGCGTGCCAGGTGAGGCCGGGAACGGAGACTTCCCAGCGTGCTCCGGCACTCGACGGTGTCCGGCCGTCCAGGAAAGCGAGCGCGTGGGCGGCCGCGAGTCCGGCCACCGTAGTGGCCAGTGTCACGTCGCACGGACGCACCTGGTGCTGCTTTCCGGAGCGCCACTGGGCGACCAGGCGCGGCCAGGCCGGGTCCCGGTCGGTGCGGCTCTCCTGCAGGCAGCCCGCGCAGCCCGTCTCACCCGGCAGGACGAGAGGACCGACCACGCCGGTTCCCTCCACGACACCCGCGTGGAGGTGGGGCGTGCCGGAGGCCATGAGGGACTCCGCGGCGGACGGGGCGGGCGCGTGGACGGCGACGTCGTCGCGCGGGACGAGGATCACCAGGGAGAACCCCGGGTCGTCCCCGTCCCGCCGTGCCCGAGGGCCGCGGCGCGGCGGCCGGTCGGGAGCGGCGCGGCGGGCCGCGCGGCGGGCCGCTTCGTCCCTGCGCTCGCCGGCCGCCTCCGCCGGCAGGCCGCCCGGGGCGACGTCCCAGGGCTCGACGCGGCCGACGTCGCGTACGTCGACCTCGCCCACCCCGGCCGCCGACAGCAGTGAGGCCAGTACCGCGCCCACCCGGCCGGCGCCCCGCACCTGCACGCGCAGGGAGCGGCGGGCGGCCAGAACCCTGATCGCGTCACCCGGCTCGGACGTGGTCAGGGACAGTGAGGCCAGATCGGGGCGCAGCCGGTCGAGGACCTCCTTCCTCTTCCGCAGGGCGTCGGCGGCCGGTCCGCCGCCGAGCGCGTCGTCGAGGAGCCCGGCCCGCCCCAGCCTGGTCACCAGGGCGTCGACGTGGCCGTCGGGCAGGTCCATGCGGCGTCCCTCCTCGCGCAGGAGCCCGAGCCCGCGGGTGCCGTTGAGCAGGTCGAGGAAGCTGCCCGTCGCGGTGTCCATCGGGCCGAGCGTCATCGCGTGCGCCGGGGTCATCCCGAACTGCACGGTGTTGAGGTCGCGCCAGCCGCGCCGGAGCGCGGGTTTCACCATCGGATGCATGAGCAGGCCCCCCGTAAGTGCTCGACAAGTCTTCGGCAAGTCCTCGATCGTCCCCGTCCGCCGGCCGGACCCGGTCGCGGTTCCGTCGGCGAGTGCCAGCATGCCCCGGTCCGTGAGCGATTGCAGAAAGTTGTCCACAAGCGGGGAGAATCGTCGTACAAATCCGGCGCGCGGTGGGGCGATCGGCACCGAAGCGTCCCGGAGCCGGGACTTCCCCGGGCGCACCCGGTAACGTCGGGGCGTGCCCGCCGACCCCCTGCACCGCGCCGGAAAGCCACAGCGCAGTACGACGAGCCAGCCGCCTAGCGGCTCGGGGGCGAGCGCGATCGAGGTCCGCAGGAGCACCCGTCGACGCAGGACGGTCTCCGCGTACCGCGAGGGCGATCGCACCGTCGTGCTCATCCCCGCCCGGATGTCCGAGGCGGAGGAGCAGCGCTGGGTGAACGTCATGCTCGACAAGCTGGCGGCCCAGGAGAGCAGGCGGGCCCTCGGCGACGCCGAGCTGGCCGAGCGCGCCGGGCGGCTGTCCACCCAGTACTTCGGCGGGCGCGCCCGCCCCGTCTCGGTCCGCTGGGTGACCAACCAGAACACGCGCTGGGGCTCGTGCACCCCGTCGGAGGGCAGCATCCGCCTGTCGCACCGCCTGCAGGGCATGCCCGAGTACGTCGTCGACTACGTCCTCGTCCACGAGCTGGCGCACCTGCTCGTCCCCGGACACGGACCCCGTTTCTGGCGGCTGCTGGAGGCCTACCCGCGCACCGAGCGGGCCAGGGGCTACCTGGAGGGCGTGGTGGCCGCCGAGCGGCTGCCGCACCCTCCCGGTACGCGGGGTGAGTGACCGCTTTGTGTGATCGAGCTGCTGATACGGCTCTGCGCGGGTTGTGTACCGGGTCTGTACCGACTTCCTCCGATGTCCGTCTTTGCCGTTAGCCTGGCGCGACGCACTCACATCGGGATGGGGGACGGTCGTTACGCATGGCCAGGGAATTCCAACGCGGCCACAAGGCCAGGATCAGTGACCTCACGGCGGGTACGGATCTGTACGTGGGCGTACAGATCTCCGGCCCCGGGCTGACCTTCGACATCAGCTGCTTCGGTCTGGACGCCGACGAACGGCTCTCGGACGACCGCTACTTCGTGTTCTACAACCAGCCGAAGTCCCCCGAGGAGGCCGTCCAGCTCCTGGGTGCGCAGGCGGGCGACACGGAGTCCTTCAGGGTGACGCTGGACAGGATCCCGCCGCAGATCCACAAGCTGTCCTTCACGGCGACGATCGACGGCGCCGGGCAGATGTCGCAGATCGCCCCCGGATACCTCCGCATCGTCGCGGGGGGCGAGGAGGTGGCCCGGTACCCCTTCGACGGCTCGGAGTTCTCCACCGAGCGGGCCGTGATGCTGGGCGACTTCTACCTCAAGGACGTGTGGCGTTTCGCCGCCGTCGGGCAGGGCTTCGACGGCGGCCTGGACGCGCTGCTGAAGAACTTCGGCGGCGAGGTCGCCGAGGAGGAGACGCCCGCCGCCCCGCAGCAGCCCCCGTCCGGCGCCGTTCCGGGGTTCGCCCCGCCCGCCCAGGCCTCCGCGCCGCCCGCCTTCGGCGTCCCCGGCGCCCCGGCGCCCGCGCCCGCCCCCCAGCCCGCCGCGCAGGGTTTCGCACCCCCGCCCGGAGCCACCCCGCCCCCGCCCTCCGCGCCCGGGGTGCACGCCGCGCCGACCATCGTCGCGCCGATGCACACCCCGCCCGGCGGGACCGTCCCGCCCCCGGCACCGCCCGCGCCCTACGGCGCGCCACAGCCCCCATACGGCCAGACCGCCCCGCCGCCCGGCCACACCCAGCCGCCCGCCCCGCAGGCTCCGGCCCCGCCGCCCGGCTACGGACAGCCGACCCCGCCGCCCGGCTACGGGCAGCACCCGGCCCCGCCGCCCGGTCACACCCAGCAGCCCACCCCGCCTCCCGGCTACGGCCAGCACCCCACCCCGCCTGCGGGGTACGGCCAGCAGCCGCCGTTCGGCCAGGACCCGGGCCGGCAGGCGCCCTACGGAGCACCCCAGGGCGCCGTCCCGCAGGGCGCCGGGGTCGCCGCCGCGCTCCAGCAGTTCAAGGAGACGCCCACGGGACAGCGCTGGACGCAGCAGAACAAGAAGATGGTCCGCGTGGACCTCGGCGTCGGCGGCCAGCCGGTGCTCGCCCGGCAGGGCAGCATGGTGCTCTACCAGGGCAAGGTCGACTTCAGCTACAAGGGCGCCGGCTTCGCCGGCCGGATCGTGGGCAACGCCACCGGCCAGGAGATGCAGCTGATGCGCTGTACGGGCCAGGGCCAGGTGTTCCTCGCCGAGAACTCGACGATGCTGCACCCGATCGAGCTCCAGGGCGACGCCGTGTGCGTCTCCGCCGAGAACGTCCTCGCCTTCGACGAGAGCCTGCAGTACGAGGTCCGCCGCATCGAGGGCCACGGCATCCCCGGCGGCGCGCTGTTCACGATGCAGTTCCAGGGCACCGGCACGATCGTCGTCAAGACGCACGGCACGCCCGTCGTCCTGCCCGTCACGCCCACCACGTTCGCCGACTGCAACGCCGTCGTCGCCTGGTCGGCCGCCGCCCAGGTGGTCGTCTCCAGCCAGGTGCGGATGCGCCGCAACGCCTATCCCGGCGACACCGGGGAGAGCGTCAACCTCCAGTTCCGGGGAGCCCCCGGCAACTTCATCGTCGTCCAGCCGTACGAGGTCTAGGGGGAGCCCGTCATGACCCAGCAGCTCGCGGGCCACGCCCCCGCACCCGTCACCGCCCGCATGGAGAACCACGGCAACCACATGCTGAAGGTCGCCCTGCAGAGCGGGCACGACCTCCTCGCCCGCGTGGGCTCGATGGTCGCCTACGAGGGCTTCATCCAGTACGAGCCCAACCCGCCCGCCGTGCGCCAGATCGCCCGGGACTGGGTCACCGGCGAAGGCGCGCCCCTGATGAAGTGCTCCGGCGACGGCCTGCTCTACCTCGCCGACTACGGTGCCAACGTCGTCGTCATCAACCTCGACGGCGACGGCATCTCCGTGAACGCCACCAACCTGCTCGCCTTCGACGCCCACCTGACGTGGGGCGTCGAGCGGGTCAAGGGCCTGGCGAAGTTCGCCGGGCAGGGCCTGTGGAACACCAGGATCTCCGGGCAGGGCTGGGTGGCGCTGACCTCCCGGGGCAAGCCCATCGTCGTCGACTGCGGCGGCGGCGAGGACGAGACCTACGTCGACCCGGACGCGCTGGTCGCCTGGTCCCCGAACCTCAAGGTGAAGGGCAAGCGCAGCTTCCGGGCGCAGTCGCTGATCGGGCGGGGCAGCGGCGAGGCCTACCAGATGGCCTTCTCCGGCCAGGGCATCGTCGTCGTCCAGCCCAGCGAGGACAGTACCGACCGCCTCCGGGTCCGGGGCTGAGGGGGAGCAACACACCATGCAGAGCCCGATTTTCGCCTACAACGAGCAGCAGACCCAGGAGCGCTGGAGCCTGCAGAACAAGCAGATGCTGCGCGTCGCCCTGGAGGGCCACGACGACGTCCTGGCCCGCAAGGGCACCATGGTCGCCTACCAGGGCCTGGTCGAGTTCGACGCCGAGTACCGGAGCAACGACCAGGCACGCGCGCGTGCGCACACCGGCGAGGGCCTGGACCTGATGCGCTGTCACGGACAGGGCACCGTCTACCTCGCCAACCTCAAGCAGCACATCCACGTCATGGAGGTGGACCAGGACGGTCTCACCGTCGACAGCAGCTACGTGCTGGCGATGGACTCCTCCCTGCACCACGAGGTCATCGCCGTCGACAGCCTGTACGGCATCTCCGGCTCCGGAAAGTACCAGCTCAACATCACCGGCCGCGGCAAGGTCGCCCTGATGACCTCGGGCATGCCGCTGCTGATGCAGGTGACGCCCGACAAGTACGTCAACTGCGACGCCGACGCGATCGTCGCCTGGTCCACGAGCCTGCGCGTGCAGATGCAGGCCCAGACGCACTCCTCCGGGGTGTGGCGGCGCCGCGGCAGCACCGGTGAGGGCTGGGAGCTCAGCTTCATGGGCACCGGCTTCGCGCTGGTCCAGCCCAGCGAGCTGCTGCCGCCGCAGAACGCCCGGATCGGCTCGGGCCTCGCCGCCCAGTACGGCATGGGGCAGCAGGGCGCCCGGGGCCAGAACCAGGGAAACGCCTGGAGCTGACCGGCCGCCGGCAGGCACGGGCGGGAGTGACCGCGAAGGCGCTCGCCCCCGCCCGTGCCTCGGACTCCGTGCCGCGGACTTCGTGCCTCAGACTCCGAGTCTCCGGCGCGTCGCCTCCACCAGGCGCACGACCGACTCGTCGGCCACGTCCGACACCTCCTCGTACGCGAACCAGCGCACGTCGAGGGACTCCTCGCTAACCACGTGCACGGCCCCCGGCGGGGCCAGGGCCGCGTACTGGACGTCGAAGTGGCAGTGGCACGGCGGCGGGATCGGGTGCCGGTCGAGTCGCACCGGGCCGCCGGGCAGCAACGTCAGCCCGCCGACGCCCGACTCCTCCGTCGCCTCGCGCAGGGCCGCGGCAGCCAGGGAGGCGTCGCCCGGCTCGCAGTGGCCGCCCATCTGGAGCCACCTGCGCAGCTTCCTGTGCAGGGTCAGCAGCACCCGCCCGCCGTCGGGGTCGATCACCAGCGCGCTCGCCGTGAGGTGACCCGCCCGGCAGGACTTCTCCATGCCGTCCGGATGCTCCGCCAGGTGGTCCAGGTAGGCCTGGCGCAGCTCGGCCTGGTCCTCGTACTCCTTCAGGACGAGGACCGCGTCGTTGTACAGGCTCACTCGGCGCCGTCGCCCTTGCCGTCGCCCTCGTCCTTCTTCCCGGGGGCCGGCCTGTCCGCCGCCTCGCCGAGCATCTTGTCCCACTCGGAGAAGTCGATCTGCTCGCGGTGCACGAAGCCGTCCGGATCGTCCAGGTCGGTGGCCGTCGGCAGCATGTCCGGGTGGGACCACAGGGCGTCCCGGCCGTCCACCCCGCGCGCGTCCGTGAGCGACGCCCACAGGCGGGAGGCGTCCCGCAGGCGGCGCGGGCGCAGTTCCAGGCCGATCAGCGTGGCGAACGTCTGCTCGGCGGGACCGCCCGAGGCGCGGCGGCGGCGCAGCGTCTCGCGCAGCGCGTCCGCGGACGACAGACGGGGCTTGGCGGCGGCGTGCACCACCGCGTCCACCCAGCCCTCGACGAGTGCCAGAGCCGTCTCCAGACGGGCCAGGGCGGCCTTCTGCTCCGGCGTGTCCTCCGGCTGGAACATGCCCTGCTGGAGGGCCTCCTGAAGCTGCTCGGGGTTCTGCGGGTCGAACTGGCCGACCACGTCCTCCAGCTTGGCCGTGTCGACCTTGATCCCGCGCGCGTAGCCGTCGACCGCGCCGAACAGGTGCGAGCGCAGCCACGGCACGTGCGCGAAGAGGCGCTGGTGGGCGGCCTCGCGCAGGGCGAGGTACAGCCGCACCTCCTCCTTGGGCACGCCGAGGTCCTTGCCGAAGGTCTCCACGTTCACCGGCAGCAGCGCGGCCTTGCCGGCCGGGCCGAGCGGCAGGCCGATGTCGGAGGAGCCGACGACCTCGCCGGCGAGCACGCCGACGGCCTGTCCGATCTGCGTGCCGAACATGGCGCCGCCCATCGAGCGCATCATGCCGATCAGCGGGCCGGCCATGGCCTGCATCTCCTCCGGCAGGACGTCGCCCATGGCGGTGCCGACGCGCTCGGCGACCGGGTCGACGAGCTCCTGCCACGCGGGCAGGGTCGCCTCGACCCACTCCGCGCGGCTCCAGGCCACCGCGGAGGCGGCGCCGGACGGCAGCGACGTGACGTCGTCGAGCCACAGGTCGGCCAGGCGGACGGCGTCCTCGACGGCCCTGCGCTCGGCGGGGCCGACGCTCGCGTCCCTGGAGCCGTCCGGGGTGCCCTGGGCGACCGTCTGGCGGGCGATCTGCTTGGCCATGTCCCAGTTCACCGGGCCGCCCTCGTAGGAGAGCATCTGGCCCAGCTGCTGGAACGCGGCACCCAGGTCGGTGGGGTTCAGGGAACCGAACATGGCGGCGAACGGATTGTCCGCACCGGGGCCACCGGGGCCACCGCCAAAGCCCCCGGCTCCGGGCAGTCCGCCGAAACCGAACGGGTTGGCCGGTCCCTGACCACCACCGCTCTGCTGGTCCTTCTTCTTGCCCTCGTCGCCGTCGTCCGGCTCCTCCGGCGGAAGGCCGAATCCGAATGGGGTGTCACTCACGGGATTCCTCGGCTGGTAGGGCCGCCGGTTCTGTTCCGGCGGCGCGGCTGCCCGACAACACCACCCAGCGTAGACACCTGGGACGGATCGGGCCTCGGTGCTTCGCCGGCCGAAGGCCTGCGGCAGGATGGATGCCACCTGGTACGTACGCGTCACTCGCGTGCGTACTGAAGACAACCGCTGGAGACGCCCGGTGAGTTCCCCAGATCCGCAGGTTCGCGCAGCGCGAAACCAGTCAACCAGTCCTGTGGGCCCCGCCGCGCGCGGGCCCGTCGTCGCGGTCACCGGCGCCGCGTCCGGTGTCGGAGCGCTGCTCACCGAGCGGCTCGCCGCCTCGGAGGAGATCAAGCAGGTCATCGCCATCGACGAGCGGCGCGGCGAGTGCGCGGCGGCGCAGTGGCACATCCTGGACGTACGGGATCCCGCCATCGCGGACAAACTGCGCGGGGCCGACGTGGTGGTGCACCTGGCGCTGGACCTCGACCTGGAGACGGACGCGGCCGCCCGGACGGCCTACAACGTGCGGGGGACGCAGACCGTTCTGACGGCGGCCGCCGCGGCCGGGGTGCACCGGGCCGTGCTGTGCACCTCGGCGATGGTCTACGGCGCGCTGCCGGACAACGAGCTGCCGCTGTCCGAGGACGCGGAGCTGCGGGCCACGGCCGAGGCGACGGGGGTCGGCGACCTCCTGGAGATCGAGCGGCTCGCGCGCAGGGCGCCGCGGGCCCACCCCGGGCTCAACGTCACCGTCGTACGGCCCGCTGTGCTGGTCGGGGGCACGGACACCGCGCTGACCAGGTACTTCGAGTCGCCTCGGCTGCTGGTCGTGGCCGGGTCGCGGCCCGCGTGGCAGTTCTGCCATGTCGAGGACCTGTGCAGCGCTCTGGAGTACGCCGTGCTGGAGAAGGTCGACGGGGAGCTGGCCGTCGGCTGCGACGGATGGCTGGAGCAGGAGGAGGTCGAGGAGCTCAGCGGGATCCGGCGCATGGAGCTGCCGTCGGCGGTCGCGCTGGGCGCGGCGGCGCGGCTGCACCGCATCGGGCTGACGCCGTCCCCGGCCGGGGACCTGGCCTACACGATGTACCCCTGGGTGGTGAGCGGGAGCCGGCTGCACGACGCCGGGTGGCGGCCGAAGTACACGAACGAGGAGGTGCTCGCGCAGCTGCTGGAGGAGGTCTCCGGCAGGCACACGGTGGCCGGCCGGCGGCTCGGCCGCAAGGACGCGACGGCGGCCGGGGCCGCGGGCGCGACGGTGGCCCTGCTGGGCGCCGCCGCGGTCGTGCGGCGGGCGCGGAAGGCGCGGCGGCGGGTCTGACGCGGGGCCGCGCCTGGTCTCCGGCCCGGCCGGCGGCCCGCCTGCGGGGGCCCGCGGAGCGGCGGGCGCGCCTGCCGGGCGACAGCACCGTTCCGCGCTGTCGCCGTCGTGGGGCACGATGGAGCCATGGCACCCACGAACGACCATCCCGGCGAGCGGGCCGCGCAGGATCCCGTCAAGCTGATCGCCGTCCGGGAGACGCCCCTGTCCCTGGAGGAGGTCTTCCGGGCCGTGGGGGACGACGCCGCCGGCGGCACCGCGCTGTTCGTCGGGACCGTGCGCAACCACGACGGGGGCGCCGACGTCGACGCGCTCGGGTACTCGTGCCATCCCAGTGCCGAGGCCGAGATGCGGCGGATCGCCGAGAAGGTGGCCGCGGAGTATCCGGTGCGGGCGCTGGCCGCCGTGCACCGGGTGGGGGACCTCCGGGTCGGGGACCTGGCCGTGGTCGTCGGCGTGTCGTGCCCGCACCGCGGGGAGGCCTTCGAGGCCTGCCGGAAGCTGATCGACGACCTCAAGCACGAGGTGCCCATCTGGAAGCACCAGAAGTTCTCCGACGGCACCGAGGAGTGGGTCGGCGCCTGCTAGGGCCTGTCGTCGCGGGGCAGGCGGGAGTTCGACGACAGCCCCTGGGCCCCGCCGGGCCGCGGGCCGCCCTCCGGTTGCGTAACCGTACCCCGGGCGTGAGCGTTGTCACTGCGGATGGTTAATCTGCTGATCAGTCAGTCGCGGACGCTCACGTGGGGTTGGGAGGTCGGCATGGCGGCGCTCGCCTGGTTGCTGATACCGCTGATGGCCGCGATCGGCGCGGGGCTGTGGGGCAGTTGGGCCAACCGGACCCGCAAGGTCCGCGGCGACGGCCCCGAGCTCATCGGTTACGCCCGCTTCTGCGAGGTCATGGAAAAGTCCCGGACCGGAAGCTGAAGTCCACTGAAAGCGCAGGTCACAGGCGTACACATCGATGGGGCCGCCTCGGACGGGCGGCCCTGACGGTGCGCTGACAGAAGCGTCCCGTACTGTCGAGGCATGCCACGCCGCACTGCGACGATGCTCGCCTCCACCCTGATGCTGATCGCGCTCCTGTGCGCGGGAGTGTTCATCCCCGTGCCGTACGCGGAGATGTCCCCGGGGCCGACGGTGAACACGCTCGGCGGCCACGACGGCGAGCCGGTGCTGCAGATCTCCGGCCGGAAGACCTACGCGACCTCCGGGCACCTGAACATGACCACCGTGCGGGTCACCAGCGCCGACTACCGGATGAACCTCGTCGAGGCCGTGTACGGCTGGCTCGCGCACGACAACAAGGTCGTGCCGCACGACACCCTGTACCCGGACGGCAAGACCGAGGAGGAGTCCACCCAGGAGAACGCCGAGGAGTTCAGCCAGTCCCAGGAGAGCGCCAAGGTCGCGGCGCTGAAGGAACTCGGCATCCCGGTGACGTCCTGGGTGATCGTCTCCACCGTCGTCAAGGACTCCCCGGCGCAGGGCAGGCTGCACGCGGGCGACGTGATCAAGGCCGTCGACGGCACGGCGGTGAAGGAGCCCGCCGACGTCGCCGAACTGGTGACCAGGCACAAGCCCGGCCAGGACGTCGTCTTCACGATCGTGCCCGCCAAGGAGCAGGCCGCGGCCGAGAAGGAGAAGCGGGCGGCGACCGGGACGCGGGACGTCACCGTCACGACGAAGGCGTCCGACGACGGCGGCGAGAAGCGGGCCATCGTCGGGATCTCCGCCGGGACCGACCACACGTTCCCGTTCACCATCGACATCAAGCTCGCGGACGTGGGCGGGCCGAGCGCCGGTCTGATGTTCGCGCTCGGCATCTACGACAAGCTCACCCCGGGCAGCCTCACCGGCGGGAAGTTCGTCGCCGGCACCGGCACGATCGACGACGAGGGCAACGTCGGGCCGATCGGCGGCATCGAGATGAAGATGGTCGGCGCGCGCGGCAAGGGCGCCGAGTACTTCCTGACACCGGCCGACAACTGCGCGGCCGCCGCCCGGGACACCCCCGAGGGCCTCACCCTGGTCAAGGTGAAGACCATGGACGACGCCCTCGGCGCCCTCGGGGACATCCGCTCCGGCGACACCGCCGACCTGCCGAAGTGCACGGCCGGGTAGCCCCCGGGGCTACTCCTCGAACGTCGCCGCCAGCGCCTCCGCCAGGCCGGGCACCAGGTCGGAGCCGGTGAGGACCTCCGTGGGGGAGTCCTTCTCGCGCAGCCGCAGGGCCGACTCGCGGGCGCCGTCGCGCAGCACCGCGACCGTCATGCGCACCTCCTGGCGGTCGGGGTGCTCGGCCACCCACTTCGTCAGCGCGGCCTCGTCGAGATCCTGCGGAACCTGCGCCTCCGCGGACGGCGGCAGCATCAGCCGCTCCACGGCGAGGGCGCAGCCGGTCACCGCGTCGGGCCAGGCGATCGTGCCGAGGAACTCGTCCAGCGGCTTGCCCGCCGGAATCTCGTCCTGCTCGATCGGGGTGAGGTGGGAGGTCTCCGGCTCGTCGCCCAGACCGAGCCGGTCGGCGAGCGAGGGCTGCTCGGCCCGCAGCCGTGCGGTGTCGACGAGGGCGAAGAGGCGGGCGGGCTGGTCCCAGCCGAGACCGGAGACGTACTCGTCGATCTCGAGCACGGCCCGGGTGAGCGGGTTCGCCGCCATGGGAGTGTTGGACATGGTCACAATCCTGCCTCGTTCCCGGCCGGAATCGGGAACCGAGTAAACGGTGAGTAAGTTGCATAGGTGTGGGCCCACGATCAGGGGGGACCACGGACGGTCCGCGAACACGCGGGCCTGACGAATCAACAGCGACTTCGAGGTGCGCACCTTGGCTTTCCAGATGCCGGACCGCGGCGGAGGCCCGACGGGGCCACGGATGAGAGTGGGCCGCCCGTCCCGGCGTGTCCGGACCCTGCTCATGACGCTGGGCGTCCTGGCCGTCCTCGGCATGGCGTTCACCATGTTCGCGGGCTTCTGGACGGACTGGCTCTGGTACCGGTCGGTGAAGTACTCGTCCGTCTTCACCACCACCCTGGCGACGAAGATCGGGCTGTTCTTCGTCTTCGGCCTGCTGATGGCCCTCGCCGTCGGCTTCAACATCTGGCTGGCGCACCGGCTCAGGCCGCCGCTGAGCGCCATGTCGATGGAGCAGCAGAACCTCGACCGTTACCGGATGGGCATCGCGCCCTACAAGAAGTGGCTGCTGCTCGGGGTCACCTCCCTGGTGGGCCTGATCGCCGGCGCCTCCGCCTCCGGCCAGTGGCGGACCTGGCTGATGTGGGTCAACGGCGTGTCCTTCGGCGAGAAGGACCCGCAGTTCCGGCTGGACGTCTCCTTCTACGCCTTCGACCTGCCCTGGTACCGGTTCCTGCTCGGCTTCGGCTTCGCCGCCACGATCCTGTCGGTGATCGCCGCCGCGCTCACCCACTACCTGTACGGCGGGCTGCGCGTCACCAGCCCGGGCGCGCGCGCCACGGCCGCCGCCACCGGGCACCTGTCGGTGCTCCTCGGGATCTTCGTCGCCCTGAAGGCGGTCGCGTACTGGCTCGACCGGTACGGACTCGCCGTCAAGTCCAGCGACTTCAAGGCGACCGACAACTGGACGGGCCTGAGGTACGTCGACGCCAACGCCTACCTGCCGGCCAAGACCATCCTGTTCTGCATCGCCGTGATCTGCGCGCTGCTGTTCTTCGCCACCCTGTGGCGGCGCACCTGGCAGCTGCCCGTGATCGGCTTCGGCCTGATGGTGCTCTCGGCGATCCTCATCGGCGGCCTGTACCCGGCGATCGTGCAGAAGTTCCAGGTCCAGCCGAACGAGCAGGCCAAGGAAGCGCCGTACGTCGAGAAGAACCTGAAGGCGACGCGTGAGGCGTACGGCATCGACGGCACCAAGGTCACCGACTACTCGGGCACGAGCAGGACCGCGGACAAGGCGACGCTGCGGGACGACGCCGACGCCACGGCGAGCATCCGCATCATGGACCCGAACATCGTCTCGCCGACGTTCCAGCAGCTCCAGCAGATCAGGAACTACTACGCGTTCCCGACCAACCTGGACGTCGACCGCTACGCCGAGGACGGCAAGGAGCAGGACACCGTCATCGGTCTGCGCGAGCTGAACCTCGCGGGCATCCCGAAGAAGAACTGGATCAACAACCACTTCCGTTACACCCACGGCTACGGCGTCGTCGCCGCCGAGGGCACCAGCGCCGACGCCCAGGGCCGCCCGGTCTTCACCGAGTCCGACCTGCCGTCCAAGGGCGACCTCGGGACGTACGAGCAGCGGGTCTACTACGGCGAGAAGACCACCACGTACTCGATCGTCGGCGGTCCCCAGAAGGAGATCGACTACTCCGACGACAACGGCGAGAAGACCACCAGCTACAAGGGCGACAGCGGGGTCAACCTCTCCAGCCCGGTGAACCGGGCCGCGTACGCGGCGGCCTTCGGCGAGCCGCAGATCCTGTACTCCGGCGCGATCGGCGAGGGCTCGCGGATCCTGTACAACCGCACGCCCAAGGAGCGCGTCGAGGCGGTCGCCCCGTGGCTGACCATCGACGGCGACGCCTACCCGGCGGTCGTGGACGGCCGTATCCAGTGGATCGTCGACGCGTACACGACCACGAACGGATACCCGTACTCCTCCCGCACCACCCTCGGCGACACGACGGCCGACTCGCTGACCGCCACCAACGACAACCGCGCGGTGGTGGCCCAGCAGAACCAGGTCAACTACATCCGCAACTCGGTGAAGGCGACCGTCGACGCCTACAGCGGCGAGGTCAAGCTCTTCCAGTGGGACACCGAGGACCCGGTCCTGAAGACTTGGATGAAGGCCTTCCCGGGCACGGTGGAGTCCAAGAGCGAGATCTCCGACTCGCTGATGGCCCATCTGCGCTATCCGCAGGACCTGTTCAAGGTCCAGCGGGAGCTGCTCACCCGCTACCACGTGAAGGACGCGACGACGTTCCTCAGCGGCAGCGAGGTGTGGCAGGTGCCCGACGACCCGACCAACCGGACGGGCGACGCGGTGCCGCCGTACTACCTGAGCATGAGGATGCCGGACCAGAAGGCGCAGGCGTTCTCGCTGACGACGACCTTCACGCCCAACGGCCGGGACAACCTCAGCGCGTTCATGGCGGTCGACGCCGAGGCGGGCACGCCCGACTACGGCACGATCAGGATCCTGAAACTGCCGACGAACACGACGGTCAACGGACCCAAACAGGTCCAGAGCCAGTTCAACTCGCAGGAGGACATCGCCGAGTCGATCAGGCTGCTGCGGGGCGGCGACTCGGAGGTCGAGTACGGCAACCTGCTGACCGTGCCGCTCGACGGAGGACTGCTGTACGTGGAGCCGGTCTACGTACGCGGCGGTGGACTCAAGTACCCGCTGCTGCGGAAGGTGCTGGTGACCTACGGCGGCGAGACCGCCTTCGAGAACACCCTGGAGGAGGCCCTCGACAAGGTCTTCGGGGCGGAGGGTTCGACGCCGACGCCCGAACCGCCGGACGAGGGCGGGGACACGCCACCGCCGCCGGCGTCCGACAACCCGACGGTCGAGGAGGCGCTGGGCGACGCCCAGGAGGCCTTCGAGGCCGGCCAGGAGGCCCTGAAGAACAACGACTGGGAGGCGTACGGCCGGGCGCAGAAGGACCTCGAGGACGCCCTGCGGCGGGCGGAGGAGGCGCAGGCCCGGGCCGGCAGGGCCGCCGACGGCGGCCCGAGCCCGAGCCCGAGCCCCGATGCCGGCCGTGAGGGCACAGGCTGATCAAGCCCTCCCCGCGTCGTGGTACGGTGGTGACACAACGACGCGGGGTGGAGCAGCTCGGTAGCTCGCTGGGCTCATAACCCAGAGGTCGCAGGTTCAAATCCTGTCCCCGCTACTGAAGAAGCGAAGGCCCGGATTCCGCAAGGAATCCGGGCCTTCGTGATGTGTGAACGCATGTGCTGGCGCGGTGTGCGGCCGTGCCGACGGGGGGAGTTGGGCCGATCTGTGTTTGACTTGTCTCTCTGTGGGCATGTCGACAAAACGCTGAAGTGACCTCACTGACTGCGGTATACCAGGTGTACCCAGGTTGCAGGTGGTGCGACGATGGACGTTATGGGGGACAAGGCAACTCTGTTCGGGACAGGGCGTTTTGTGCAGCTTTCCAGCCGGGAGGACACCCCGGACGAAGCCGGGGAGATCGCCGACGAGGCGGCCGAGGAGCTGCGCCGGCGGCTCGCCGCCGAGGCCGGTGACGTCGAGGCGATGAGCGTCCTCGGCGCCATGCTGCTGCGCCGGGGCGATCTGGACGGAGCCGAACCCCATCTGCGTGCCGCCACCGCCGCGGGCGACCGCGCCGCCGCCAACAACCTCGGGGTCCTTCTGCACCAGCGCGGGTACGCCGACGAGGCCGCCGGATGGTGGCGGATCGCCGCCGTCGCCGGATCCGCCGCGGCCGCGCACGCGCTCGGCCGGCACCACCGTGAGCGCGGCGACGAACCGGCCGCCGAGTACTGGCTGCGCCAGTCCGCCGAGCAGGGGCACGTCCTGGGCGCGTACGCGCTCGCCGAGCTGCTGGAGCACCGCGGGGACGCCGGCGCCGAGCAGTGGATGCGGGCCGCGGCCGAGCGCGGGCACCGGGAGGCGGCGTACCGCCTGGCACGGGCACTGGACCGGCGGGCCGCGCAGGAACCCGACGGCGACGACGGTGCCCGCCTGCTGGAGGAGGCCGCCCAGTGGTACCGGCAGGCCGCCGCGCGCGGACACCGGCGGGCCGCGCTGTATCTCGGGGCGATCCTGGAGAGGCGCGGCGAGCTCAAGGAGGCCGGGCGCTGGTACCTGACGTCCGCCAAGGACGGGGAGGCGCGGGCCGCCTGCGCGCTGGGCTTCCTGCTGCGGGACGCGGGCGACACCGAGAACGCCGCCGTGTGGTGGCTGCGCGCCGCGCAGGACGGCGACGGCAACGCGGCCAACGCGCTGGGCGCGCTGCACGCCGAGCGGGGCGAGACGCAGACCGCCGAGCGCTGGTACCGGGCCGCCATGGACGCGGGAGACGTGAACGGCGCGTACAACCTGGGCCTGCTCTGCGCCGAGCAGGACCGCACCGCGCAGGCCGAGCAGTGGTACCGGCGGGCCGCCTACGCCGGGCACCGGGAGGCGGCCAACGCGCTCGCGATCCTGCTGCTGCAGGGCGGGGACGAGGCGGGCGCGGAGCCGTGGTTCTCCAAGGCCGCGGAGGCCGGCAGCGTGGACGCCGCGTTCAACCTGGGCATCCTGTACGCCGGGCGGGGCGAGGAGGACGCCGCCCTGCGCTGGTACGAGCGGGCCGCGGCCGCCGGGCACACGGAAGCGGCGCTCCAGGTGGGGATCGCGCGGCTGCGGGACGGGGACGAGCAGGAGGCGGAGCGGTACCTGAGGTGCGCCGCTGGGGGCGGCAGCGCCGAGGCCGCGTACCGGCTGGCGACCGTGCTCGACGCGCGGCGGCCGCCGGAGCCCGCGCACGAGCTCGGGGAGCCGGTGCACCGGCGCAGCGAATGCGAGGAGTGGTACGAGCGGGCGGCCTCCCAGGGCCATCGGCGGGCGCAGGTGCGGGTGGGCATGCTCGCCGCGGCGCGGGGCGACGTGGTCGAGGCGGCGCGGTGGTACCGGGAGGCGGCCGAGGCCGGATCCCGCAACGGCGCGTTCAACCTGGGACTGTTGTTGGCCCGGGAGGGGAGCGAGCCGGAAGCGGTGGTCTGGTGGAAGCGGGCGGCCCAGGCCGGGCACGGTCGGGCGGCGCTCCGGCTGGCCCTGGTCTACGCGCGTCGGGGGGAGCTGGCGGAAGGGCAGAGGTGGGCCGACCGCGCGGTGGCGATCGGTCCGGAGGCTGTCGCGGAGCGGGCGGCGCGGCTGCGGGACGCGCTTCGGCAGGAGCTGTCGGCGTGACGGGCGAGCCGGCCGGGGGCGGTGCGCCGACAAGCGATTTGCTTCCGTCCGCGTCCTTGACGTAACGTTGCATTCACCGACGCGGGGTGGAGCAGCTCGGTAGCTCGCTGGGCTCATAACCCAGAGGTCGCAGGTTCAAATCCTGTCCCCGCTACTGAAGGCCGAGGGCCGGAACCCGAAAGGGTTCCGGCCCTCGGTGCGTTGGGGGACGTCTCGCCGGCCGCGGAGCGGATCGAGGGCGCGCGCAGCGCGAAGCCCCGGCACGCCTCGGTGCCGGGGCTTGGGGAGAACCGGGGAGCTACGCCTTCGCGCAGTCCGGGCAGAGGCCGCGGTAGGTCACCTCGACGTCCGAGACCGTGAAGCCGAAGCGCTCCGAGTCGGGGAGGTCGGCCAGCGGGTTGCCCTGCGGGTGCACGTCCCGGATCGCGCCGCACCGGGCGCAGACCAGGTGGTGGTGCGGACGGTGGGCGTTCGGGTCGTACCGCTTGGCGCGCTTGTCGGTGCTGACCTCGATCACCTCGCCGAGCGATACCAGCTCGCCCAGCGTGTTGTAGACGGTCGCCCGGGAGATCTCCGGCAGCTTCGCGACGGCCCGGGCGTGCACCTCGTCGGCCGTCAGGTGGACGTGTTCGCCGTCGAGGACCTCGGCCACCACACGCCGCTGCGCGGTCATCCGCCATCCGCGTCCGCGCAGCCGATCCAGAAGGTCACTCATGCAGACCAGCCTAACAGCAAGGGGGACCAGGTCCCGAACCGGTGTGAATTTGGAACTTCACTTGACTTAGACATTGTCCATTGTAGGATCGGGCATGGCTTTAGCCAAGCGACAGGAATGGACAGAAGTGACGCAGGAGGCGTACGTGACGCAGGGGCCGCTTACGACGGAGGCCGGTGCTCCGGTAGCCGACAACCAGAACAGCGAGACCGCGGGTATCGGCGGCCCGGTGCTCGTCCAGGACCAGCTCCTCCTGGAGAAGCTGGCCCACTTCAACCGTGAGCGCATCCCGGAGCGCGTGGTGCACGCCCGTGGCGCGGGTGCCTACGGCACCTTCACGGTCACCGCCGACGTCACCCGGTACACGCGCGCCAAGTTCCTCTCCGAGATCGGCAAGCAGACCGAGGTCTTCCTGCGCTTCTCGACGGTGGCCGGCAACCTGGGCGCGGCGGACGCCGTCCGCGACCCGCGCGGTTTCGCGGTGAAGTTCTACACCGAGGAGGGCAACTACGACCTCGTCGGCAACAACACCCCGGTGTTCTTCATCAAGGACGCCATCAAGTTCCCGGACTTCATCCACACCCAGAAGCGCGACCCGTACACGGGCTCGCAGGAGGCGGACAACGTCTGGGACTTCTGGAGCCTGTCGCCCGAGTCCACGCACCAGGTGACCTGGCTGTTCGGTGACCGCGGCATCCCCGCCTCGTACCGGCACATGGACGGCTTCGGCTCGCACACCTTCCAGTGGAACAACGAGGCCGGCGAGGTCTTCTGGGTCAAGTACCACTTCAAGACCGACCAGGGGATCAAGAACCTCACCGCCGAGGAGGCCGAGATCCTCGCGGGCAAGGACCCCGACTCCCACCAGCGGGACCTGCGCGAGGCCATCGAGCGCGGCGAGTACCCGAGCTGGACCGTGGGCGTGCAGATCATGCCGGCGGCCGAGGCGGCGACCTACCGCTTCAACCCGTTCGACCTGACCAAGGTGTGGCCGCACGCGGACTACCCGGTCATCGAGATCGGCAAGCTGGAGCTCAACCGCAACCCGCAGAACATCTTCGCCGAGGTCGAGCAGTCGATCTTCTCCCCGGCGCACTTCGTGCCCGGCATCGGCCCGTCCCCGGACAAGATGCTCCAGGGCCGCCTGTTCGCGTACGGCGACGCCCACCGCTACCGCGTCGGCATCAACGCCGACCAGCTGCCGGTGAACCGTCCGCACGCCACCGAGGCGCGCACCAACTCCCGTGACGGCTTCCTGTACGACGGCCGCCACAACGGAGCGAAGAACTACGAGCCGAACAGCTTCGGCGGCCCGTTCCAGACCAACCGCCCGCTGTGGCAGCCGGTTCCGGTCACCGGCGGCACGGGCAACCACGAGGCCCCGGTGCACGCCGAGGACAACGACTTCGTCCAGGCGGGCAACCTGTACCGGCTCATGACGGAGGACGAGAAGGAGCGCCTGATCGCCAACCTGGCGGGCTCCCTCTCGCAGGTCTCGCGCGAGGACATCGTCGACCGCGCGATCGGCAACTTCCGCCAGGCGGACGACGACTTCGGCAAGCGGCTGGAGGCCGCGGTCCAGGCCCTGCGCGGCTGATCACCAGCACTGGACCGCTTGTCGCGGCGACGGGCCGGGCCCCCGGAGGGGCCCGGCCCGTTCGGCGTTCCCAGGGCCTGTCGTCGGACTCCCGCCTGCCCCGCGACGCCCTGCACGCCCTCTCGCCGCACCGGGTGCAGACCTGATTGCATCCCGTACGAGGGCCGGCGCCCGGCACGCCGGGAGCACGCACCCGACGCCGCGGGGCCCGCCCTCCGGGCGGACGACGGGAGGTCGGCGACAGACCCTAGGCCGGTACCCGCTGCCGTGCGGGTGCCCAGCAGCGGATGATGTCGCGGACCGAGACGATGCCGGCGGGCTCGCCGCGGTCGAGGACGACGAGGTGGCGGAAGCCGCCGTGCGCCATGGCGCGGGCCGCCTCCTCCAGGGTCCAGGCCGGGGCGGCGAACACGACGTCGGTGGTGGTGTGGTCGTGGGCGCGTTCGGTGTCGGGGTCCTGCCCCCGGCCGACCGCGTTCAGGACGTCGCGTTCGGTGAGGATGCCGATGCCGCCGGCGTCGGGGTCGTGGACCACGGCCGCGCCGACCCGGCGGGCGGACATCAGCGCGGCGGCCTGACGGAGGGTGTGGGTGGGGCCGATGGTGAGGACGATCGTGCTCATGGCGTCGCGGACGAGCATGGATGGAGCCACCTCCTGGTGTGTCCCCGCCGTTCGTTCGACTTTTCACAAGTTCACAAGTCCGGGGCTCCCAGAGTGACAGGCAAAGGGAGGGTCAACAAGGGGGCGGTCAGTAACGACCGTTGAGGTATCCCAGCAACTCGTCGTGCAGCAGGCCGTTCGACGCGGCCGCGTTGCCGCTGTGCGGGCCGGGCCGGCCGTCCAGGCCGGTGAAGGTGCCGCCCGCCTCGGTGACGATGACGGCGTTGGCGGCCATGTCCCACAGGGACAGCTCCGGCTCGGCGCACAGGTCGACCGACCCCTCGGCGACCATCATGTACGGCCAGAAGTCGCCGTAGGCGCGCGTGCGCCAGACCTTGCGGCCGAGGTCCAGGAAGCCGTCCAGGCGGCCCTGCTCCTCCCAGCCGCCGAGCGAGGAGTACGCGAAGGAGGCGTCGGCGAGCTCGGAGACGCGCGAGACCTGCAGACGGGTCGCCTTCGTCAGGCTGCGGCCGGTGAAGGCGCCGTGGCCCTTCGCGGCCCACCAGCGGCGGCCGAGGGCGGGGGCGGAGACGACGCCGACGACGGGCTGGTAGCCTCCCTCGCCGGCTTCCATCAGGGCGATGAGGGTGGCCCAGACGGGGACGCCGCGCACGTAGTTCTTGGTGCCGTCGATCGGGTCGATCACCCACCGGCGGGGGCCGGTGCCCTCGACGCCGTACTCCTCGCCGAGGATCGCGTCACGGGGGCGGGCGCGCTGCAGGTGGCGGCGGATGAGCTCCTCCGCCGCCTTGTCCGCTTCGCTCACCGGCGTCATGTCCGGTTTGGTCTCGACCTTCAGGTCGAGGGCCTTGAACCGGTCCGTCGTCGCGGCGTCCGCGGCGTCCGCGAGGACGTGGGCGAAGCGCAGGTCGTCGAGGTAGTCGGGCATGTGACGACGGTATCGGGCGAGGCCGGGGCGGGGCCACAGGGGGCCTGGAGGACGGGCGCGCGGAGGTGCGCGGGAGCGGGCCGTGCGGCTTCGCGCCGGGCGTGCGCCCGGCGGCCCGCACCGCCCGCCGCGAACACCCCGGGCGTCCGGTCCCGCAGCGCCTCCGTCTGCCTCCGAGGACCCTTGACAGCCCCTCCGGGCGCGTCAAACCTGGGCGCAGTGCCGCTCGTCCCGAGGGGACCAGGGAGGCGATGATGCCTGCAGCGCGGGAGTCCCTGCTGGACGCCGCTTACACGGCGCTGGCGCGCCGGCCGTGGTCCGCCGTGCGCATGGTGGACGTGGCCGCGGCGGCCGGAGTGTCCCGGCAGACGCTGTACAACGAGTTCGGCAGCAAGGACGGACTCGCCCGGGCGCTCGTCCGCCGGGAGGCGGACGGGTGCCTCGCCGGCGTCGAGCGCGTCCTCGCCGGGCACGGCGACCCCCGCGAGCGGCTCACGGCGACCGCCGAGTGGCTGGCGTCGACGGCCCGCGAGAACGCCCTGGTGCGCGCCATGCTCACCGGCTGCTGGAGCGAACGGCTGCCGTCACCGGCCCTGTCGGCCGTGCCGCCCTCCTGCGCCCTCCCGGCCCAGCGCCGCGCCGACGGCCCGCTGCCCTCACCGGGCGACTTCGTCGCGCTCGTCCGCGACCGCGCCGTGGCCGTCCTGTCCGGCCCCGGCACGCCCGCGCCGGACACCGCCGACCTGGCCCGCTCCTGCGAACTGGTGGTCCGCCTCGCCCTGTCCTGCGTGGCCGCCCCGCCGGACGGGGGCGGCGTGGCCGGCCTGGTGCGCGGTGTCCTGCACCGGCAGCCCGGGTGACGCGGCCTGAGGGCGCGTCAGTGCGCCGATCCCGACAGCTGCAGCCCGATCACCCCGACGATCACCAGCGTGATCGACACGATCTTCAGGGTCGACACCAGGTCGCCGAGGAACACCATGCCGTAGATCGCCGTGCCCGCCGCGCCGATGCCGGTCCACACCGCGTACGCGGGACCCACGTCGAGCTTCTTCAGCGCCAGGGTCAGCAGCCCGAAACTGCCGAGGGCGAAGGCGCAGAACGCGATCGTCGGCCACAGCCGGGTGAAGCCGTGCGACAGCTTCAGGCACACGGCGAAGCCCGTCTCGAGCAATCCGGCCACGATGACCAGCAGCCACGCCATGTGTCGTCCTCCCGTTGTGCCACGCCTGTGACCGCTTCGTCATGTTCCGCTCGTGCTGGCTCCGGCTCGGTGCGAGTATGCACTTACCGTCAGCACGCCCTGACAAACACGCCATGACGAACAACGCGAGGGTCAGTCGCCTTCCCCGTGCTCCCGCGTGGACAGCAGCCTGCGCAGCGAGTACAGCCGTGCCGGATCGGCGTGCCCCTCGGCCACCCACGCGTCCAGCGCGCAGTCCGGCTCGTCGTGACTGCACGCGCGGGGACAGCCCTCCGTGCCCGGCGCGAGGTCGGGGAAGGCGTGGATGACGCGGGACGGGTCGACGTGGGCGAGGCCGAAGGACCGCACGCCCGGGGTGTCGATGACCCAGTCGTCGCCGCCCGCCAGCGGCAGCGCCAGCGCCGACGTCGTGGTGTGGCGGCCGCGTCCCGTCACCGCGTTGACGTGGCCGGTGGTGCGGCGCCGGTCCTCGGGGACCAGCGCGTTGACCAGTGTCGTCTTGCCGACCCCCGAGTGACCGACGAACGCCGTGATCCTGCCCCTCAGGTGCGCGCGCACGCGGTCCGCCGCATCGCCGTTCTCCAGTTCCTCGCGGCTGGTGACGACGTACGGGATGTCCAGGTCCCCGTACAGCTCCAGGAGTTGGTCGGGCGGCGCGAGGTCGGACTTGGTGAGGACCAGCAGCGGCTCCAGGCCGCCGTCGTAGGCCGCGACCAGGCAGCGGTCGATCAGGCGGGGACGCGGCTCGGGGTCGGCGAGGGCGGTGACGATGGCCAGCTGGTCGGCGTTGGCGACGACCACGCGCTCGTAGGGGTCGTCGTCGTCCGCGGTGCGGCGCAGGACCGAGGTGCGCTCCTCGATCCGCACGATCCGCGCCAGGGTGTCCTTCGTGCCGGACAGGTCGCCCACGAGCGCCACCCGGTCGCCGACGACCGCGGCCTTGCGGCCCAGCTCCCGGGCCTTCATCGCCATCACCACCCGGTCCCCGACGAGACACGTCAGGCGACCCCGGTCGACGGTGAGGACCATGCCCTCGGCCGCGTCCTCGTGCTTGGGGCGGATGTTCGTCCGCGGCCGGGTGTTCCGGCGTCCGGGACGGGTGCGGATGTCGTCCTCGTCGGTGTGCTTGCCGTAGCGGCGCATGATGGTCCCTCGCGCCCCTATGCCCCGAGCATCCCGGTCCACAGCTCGGGGAAGTCCGGCAGGGTCTTCGCCGTCGTGGCCACGTTCTCGATCTGCACGCCCTCCACCACCAGGCCGATGATCGCGCCGGCGGTGGCCATCCGGTGGTCCTCGTAGGTGTGGAAGATCCCGCCGTGCAGGCGGCGGGGGCGGATGTGCAGACCGTCGGCGGTCTCGGTGACGTCGCCGCCGAGCTCGTTGATCTCCTTGGTGAGCGCGGCCAGGCGGTCCGTCTCGTGCAGGCGCAGGTGGGCCACGCCGCGCAGGGTCGAGGGCGAGTCGGCCAGGGCCGCCACCGCCGCGATGCCCGGCGTCAGCTCGCCGACCTCGCTCAGGTCCACGTCGATGCCGTGGACGGACCCGGAACCGGTGAACTCCAGGCCGTACTCGGTGAGCCGGCAGGAACCGCCCATCTCGGTGAAGATCTCGCGCAGCCGGTCACCCGGCTGGGTGGTGCGGGCCGGCCAGTCCGGGACGACGACCCGGCCGCCGGTCACCAGCGCCGCCGCGAGGAACGGCTGGGCGTTGGACAGGTCCGGCTCGACGGTGAGGTCCCGGCCGAGCAGGGCGCCGGGGGTGACCCGCCAGACGTTCGGCTCGCCGCCCGACTCCGGGGTGTCCACCTGGGCGCCGACCGCGCGCAGCATGTCGACGGTCATGCGGATGTGCGGCAGGGAGGGGAGCGTCGCGCCGGTGTGGCGGACCTCCACGCCCTGGTTGAAGCGCGGACCGGACAGCAGCAGGGCGCTGACGAACTGGGACGAGGAGGACGCGTCGACCGCCACCGTCCCGCCGTCCAGGGCGCCGCCGCCGTGCACGGTCATCGGCAGCGCGCCGCGGCCGTCGTCGTCGATCCGGGCGCCGAGCCGGCGCAGCGCGTCGATGACGCCGTTCAGGGGGCGCTCGTACGACCGGGGGTCGCCGTCGAAGCGGACGGGGCCGTCGGCGAGGGCGGCGACCGGCGGCAGGAAGCGCATCACCGTGCCCGCGTTGCCGACGTCGACGGCGGCCGGGCCGCGCAGGCCCGTGGGCAGCACCCGCCACGCCTCGCCGGTGCCGTCCGGGCCGATCCCCTCCTCGATCTCGACGCCCATGGCCCGCAGGGCGCCGGCCATCAGCAGCGTGTCGCGGGAGCGCAGGGGGCGGCGCAGCCAGCCGGGCTCGGAGGCCAGGGCGGCGAGCACCAGGGCACGGTTGGTGACCGACTTGGACCCGGGCACGTGGACCGTCGCGTCGACGGCTCCGCTCGCGTGCGGGGCGGGCCAGAGGGCGGTGTGTGCGGGGTTCAGGGCCATGGCCCCACTTTATAAGGAGGCCGTTGCCGGGACCGCCGTCCGGGCGCGGGTGCGTTGTGGCTGGTCGCGCCCGCGCGGCGGCGGCGCACGCCGGCACCGCCCGCCCCCTTTCCGGCCCGGCCGGTCACACCCCCAGCAGCCAGCGGCCCCCGCCGAGCAGCGAGCACAACGACACCGCGTGGAACAGGAAGAACCACAGCCCCGCGGGGACGTGCGTCAACCGCGACAACTGGTCGGCGTCCGAGTCGCCCGCCCCGCCCCGCGCCCGCTTGGCCTGCAGCTCGAACGCCGGGCGCACCCCGCCCAGCAGCAGGAACCACACCACCGCGTACGCGAACGCCGCCTGCACCTGCGGCCCGGTCAGCCAGGACACCAGCACGAACGTGCCGCCGGCGAGGAACACGGTCAGCGCGCCGTACGCGTTGCGGATCATCACCAGCATCGCCACCAGCAGGAGCGTGGCCAGCCACAGCAGCAGCGTGATGCGGCCGGTGGACAGCAGCGCGGCGCCGCCCAGGCCGAGCAGCGGGGGAGCGGTGTAGCCGGCGGCCGCGGTGAGGATCATGCCGAGGCCGTGGGGCTTGCCGCGGCTGAGGGTCAGGCCGCTGGTGTCCGAGTGCAGCCGTATGCCGGTCAGGGTCCGGCCGGTGAGCAGCGCGACGAGCCCGTGGCCGCCCTCGTGGGCGATGGTGATCGCGTTGCGGGAGACACGCCACAGGACGTGCGGGACGACCACGGCGAACGCCGCGGCCAGGGTCGCGATCACCACCCACAGGTCGGGATCGGGCTGGGTCCCCGAGACCTCGTCCCAGAGGGAGGCGAGCGAGGCGGATGCGGTGTGGTCCATGGGCGCTGAGGGCTCCTCCTGGTCGTGCGGAGTCTGGCAGTGTGGCACGTATGTGCGGACGGTATGCAGCCAGTCGTGGACCAGAGGATCTCGCGGGCATCTTCGGGATCGAGAAGTGGGAACCGGAGGAGATCCTGGGGCCCGACTACAACGTGGCGCCCACCAAGGAGGTCCACGCCGTCCTGGACCGCCCCGTGAAGGGCGCGGACGACCCGCGGCCGGTCCGGCAGCTGCGCCGGCTGAAGTGGGGGCTGGTCCCCTCCTGGGCGAAGACCCCCGAGGGCGCGGCCCGGATGATCAACGCCCGCGCGGAGACCGTCCACGAGAAGCCGTCGTACCGCCGCGCCTTCGCCGCCCGGCGCTGCATCCTGCCCGCCGACGGCTACTACGAGTGGGTCACCGGCGCGCAGGAGCGCGAGCTGGAGGTCGAGGGGCGCAGGAAGCGGCCGCGCAAGCAGCCGTACTTCGTGCTGCCCGCCGACGGGTCCGTCTTCGCGATGGCCGGCCTCTACGAGTTCTGGCGGGACAGGACCCTGCCCGACGACCATCCGCAGGCCTGGTGGGCGACCTGCTCGGTGATCACCACCGAGGCCGAGAGCACCCCGCTGGCCGTGGCTCCCGCCGAGGGCCCGGGCTCGCTGGCCGACATCCACCCCCGGATGCCGCTGATGCTCACCCCCGACCGCTGGGACGCCTGGCTCGACCCGTCCCGCACGGACCCCGACGACCTGCGCGAGCTGCTGGCCCCGCCGCCCCCGGGGCTGATGCGGGCCTACCCCGTCTCCACGGCCGTGAGCAACGTGCGCAACAACGGGCCGGAGCTGCTGACGGAACTGGAGGCCCCGGAGGAGGGCACACTCTTCTGACGTGACGAGTGTGACGGGCATGGCGGGCATGGCGGGCGTGACGAGCGAGACGGTCGAGACGGACGCGGGAACCGCCCGCGTCACCTGGCACCGGGCGACGGGCAAGGCACGGCTCGTCCTGGCCGTGGGCCACGGCGCCGGCGGCGGCATCGAGGCGCGCGACCTGCGCGCCCTGGCCGCCGTCCTGCCTGCCCACGGCGTGACCGTCGCCCTCGTCGAGCAGCCCTGGCGGGTGGCCGGCAGGAAGGTGGCCCCCGCGCCGAGGACGCTGGACGCCGGCTGGCGCGGCATCTGGCCCGCGCTCACCGCGCCGGGCCTGCCGGTGGTCTCGGGCGGGCGCAGCGCCGGGGCCCGGGTGGCCTGCCGTACCGCCACCGAGCTCGGCGCGCACGCCGTGCTCGCGCTCGGCTTCCCGCTGCACCCGCCGGGCAGGCCGGACAGGTCCCGCGCCGGGGAACTGCTCGGGACCGGGGTGCCCACGCTCGTCGTGCAGGGCGGCAACGACCCGTTCGGAAGGCCCGGCGAGTTCCCCGAGGGGCCCTACGAACTGGTCGAGGTGCCCCACGGCGACCACGGCTTCGCCGTCCCCAAGCGTGCCGCGCTCACCCAGGACGAGGCCGTGGCGCTGATCACCGGCGCGGTCGTGAGGTGGACCGGGTCACTCGGGTAAAGCTTCGGGAATGTCGCGACACCCTGCGCTGTTGTGGCGAACGTACGTGCCGGGAACCGGCACGAGCCGTCGTAGGAGAGGAAGTCCGCCGCATGGGTTCGACCTTCTGCCCGAGCCGTGGCCGCGCCGACCTGGACTGGACGGTGCTGCACGCGGCGACGACCGCCCCCGGGAGAGCGGCGGGCGGACGGAACCGGCAGGCGCCCCCGACCGTGGGTCGTCTATCCTCCGATTCGAGTGGGATCGGTTACGGTCCCACGCCATCACTGGAGGAGGTGGGTCCGGTCACTGGGACCGACGCAGGGACCGAAAACGGCCAGGCGGAGCAGCCCGAGGGCCAGGGCGGCACGGGCGCTGAGACGACCGCCGAGCGCAGCGCGCGCTTCGAGCGGGACGCACTCGAGTTCCTCGACCAGATGTACTCGGCCGCGCTGCGCATGACGCGCAACCCGGCCGACGCCGAGGACCTGGTGCAGGAGACGTACGCCAAGGCGTACGCGTCCTTCCACCAGTTCCGCGAAGGCACCAACCTCAAGGCGTGGCTGTACCGGATCCTCACCAACACCTTCATCAACTCGTACCGCAAGAAGCAGCGCGAACCGCAGCGCAGTGCGGCCGAGGAGATCGAGGACTGGCAGCTCGCCCGCGCCGAGTCGCACATGTCGACGGGCTTGCGCTCCGCGGAGTCGCAGGCGCTCGACCACCTGCCCGACTCGGACGTGAAGGAAGCGCTCCAGGCGATCCCCGAGGAGTTCCGCATCGCCGTCTACCTCGCGGACGTGGAGGGCTTTGCCTACAAGGAGATCGCCGACATCATGGGGACACCCATCGGTACGGTGATGTCCCGGCTGCACCGGGGCCGCCGTCAACTGCGCGGCATGCTCGAGGACTACGCCCGCGAGCGCGGACTGGTCCCGGCCGGCGCCGGAGAGTCGAACGAAGCGAAAGGCTCGGGGTCATGAGCTGCGGTGAGCCGCACGAGACGGATTGCAGCGAAATCCTCGATCATCTCTACGAGTTCCTCGACCGTGAGATGCCGGATGCCGAGTGCACCAAGTTCGAGCACCACTTCGAGGAGTGCTCGCCCTGCCTGGAGAAGTACGGGCTCGAGCAGGCCGTGAAGAAGCTGGTCAAGCGGTGCTGCGGGCACGACGACGTGCCGGGCGACCTGCGGGCCAAGGTCATGGGGCGGATCGAGCTGATCCGCTCCGGTCAGGCCGTGCCCGACCAGGAGGTCACCGCCGCGCCCGCGCCCCCCGCGACGCCCGTCACGCCGCAGGAGTCCTGACACTCCGGCCGCTGTCCGCCGCCCGGTCCCCGACCGGGCAGGCATCACTCGAACGTGCTAATGCGCGGGTTATCGGCCCGCGTCACCCCCCGCGCCACCCCTAGGCTCCGGATCCGACAGACGCAGTCCGGGGGCACGCTCGGGGAGGGGCTTGATGGAGGCGGTACCGGCACGGGCCCGCGCGTACGTCGCCTCCGCCGCCCTGGCGGCCCTGCTCTGCCTGCTGCCGCTGCCGGCGGTCCACACGTCCTGGGGGGCGGTCGCGCTGCTCGCCGCCCTGTACGCCGGGTGCGAACGCCTTGCCCGCTCGCGGCTCGCCGCGATCTCCTACCCGGCGGGCACCTTCTACCCGGTGCTGCTCGCCGGGGCCTTCCTGCTGCCGGCGCCCGCCGCCGCGCTCGTCGCGCTGCCCGGCGCGCTGCTGTCGCGCGTCGAGCAGCGGCCCGTCCTGCTGCGGCGGATCTGGCGCGCCGCTCAGCTGGTGCTCGCCGTGTGGACCGCCGCCCGGGTGCACCGGGCGCTCGGCGGGCGGGCCGCGGTCGCGGCGGGCGACCTCCCGGACGCGCTCGGCCCGGCCGGGGCCGCGGTGCTGGCGTTCTGCCTGGTGCTCACCCTGCTCGACGGCGGGGTCCGGGCGCTGGCCGAGCGGGTGCCCGTGCGGCGGGCCTGGCGGGGACTGCTGTCGCGCTCGCTCGCCCCCGTCGCCGTGCACGGGCTCGCCGGGCTGATGACGGCCGTGCTGTGGTGCAGCCCGTACGGGCCCGTCGCCGCGCTGCTCGTGCTGCTGCCGATGCGCGTGTCCTGGTGGGCGTTCGCCCAGTACCACCGGGAACGGGCCGCCCACCAGGCGACGATCCGGGCGCTGGTGCAGGCCGTCGACATCAAGGACGGGTACACGCGCGGGCACAGCGAGCGGGTCGGGCACGCGTCGATGATGATCGCCCGCGAACTCGGCATGGACGACGAGCGCGTCGAGGTCATCCGGTTCGCCGGGATCCTGCACGACGTGGGAAAGCTGGGCGTGCCCACCCGGATCCTCACCAAGGACGGGCCGCTCACCCCGGACGAACGCCGGGTGATCGAGCTGCACCCCGAGTACGGGCACGAGATGGTGCGGGGCATCTCCTTCCTGGGGGAGGCCCGGGCGGCGGTGCTGCACCACCACGAGCGGCTCGACGGCACCGGGTACCCCTACGGACTCGTGGGCGGCCAGATCCCCGAGTCGGCGCGGGTGGTCGCGGTCGCCGACGCCTTCGACGCGATGACGTCCACCCGGTCCTACCGCCGGGCCCGGCCCGTCGAGGCCGCGCTGGAGGAGCTCCAGCGGTGTGCGGGGGGCCAGTTCGACCCGCGGATGGTCGCGGCGCTGGTCCGCGCCCTGGGACGGTACGGCTGGCGCCCGGCCGTGACGGCCGACGACGTCCACGCCCCCGGCGCCCCGCCGCCCGGCCCGCCCGTCCCCAGCCGGCCCGGAGCGCACCGATGAACTCCCCCCGGCCGCCCGTCCTGCTCGCCCTCGTCCACGGATCCGCCGCCCTGCTCGCCGCCGTCTGCCTCGGCGTCACCCTGTGGACCGGGCTGGCGGAGCGGCCGGCCGCGCTGGCCTTCGGCGTGCTCGTGGCCGTCGGCGAGGGCATCCGGTGGAACGGCGCGGGGGTCAGGGAGGCGGCGCCGCTCGGGGCCGCGGGGGCGCTGTCGTACGCGCTGCTCGGGGAGCACGCCGGGCGGCCCACGGACCACGGCGCCGCCCAGGTCGTGACCGTGGTGCTGACCGCCTCGCTGCTCGGCAGCGTGCCGCACATCGCGCGCGGGCACGGACCCGCCTGCGACCACCTGGCACGCCGCGCGCTCACCGTCGGGTTCGTGGCCGTGTGCTTCCAGCCCCTGTTCAACCGGGGCACGTTCGACGACTGGATCGGCCCCGCGTACGCGCTGCTGCTGCTCGCGCTGCTGTCGCTGACCGCGCTGTGCGACGCGGTGCTCGCCGCCGCGCTGGCCCACGCGCGCACCGGGTGGCCGTTCGGGCCGGTGCTGCGGGACGGGCTGCGGGCGGTGCCCGGCATCGGGACGGCCGTCATCGCCACCGGCGCGGTGATGGCGCTCGCGGTCGCCGTCGTGGGTCTGTGGGCGCTGCCCGTCTTCTCCGTGCCGCTGCTCCTGGCCCAGCTGTCCTTCCGGCGGTACGCCGCCGTGCGCGCCACCTACCGGCAGACCATCGCCTCCCTGGCGCGGGCCACCGAGATTGCCGGGTACACCCCCTGCGGGCACGCCCGGCGCGTCGCCGCGCTCAGCCGGGCCGTCGGGCGGGACCTCGGCATGACCGAGCCCGAGCTGACCGTGCTGGAGTACGCGGCCCTCATGCACGACATCGGCCAACTGAGCCTGGTCGACCCGGTGCCCGCCGGGGCCACCGCCGGGCTGCCCGAGACGGAACAGCGGCGGATCGCCCTGCTCGGCGGGGCCGTCGTGCGCCGGACCGGGGTCGACCCGCGGGTGGCGACGGTCGTGGAGCGGCAGGCCGATCCCTGCCGGGAGCAGCCGCTCGCCGCGCGGATCGTGCGGGCGGTGAACGCGTACGAGGAGAGCGCGCGCGGCGGCGGGCCCGAGGGGCCCCTGACGGCGCTGGAGGAACTGCGGCTGGCGACCGGCGGGACGTACGCTCCCGAAGTGGTCGAATCGCTGGCCCGGGTGCTGGCCCGGGGGTGTCTTACCCTGCCCACCGCTGGGTAACCCATGGGTAATGAGCGCCCTTCCGGCCGCACGTGGTTGGATGCGAAGGAGAGGGTGTCCGGGGGCGCGGAAGGCACAGCCAGCCCACCACACGGAACTGGCAGGCGGGAATCGTGAGGATCTTCGGCAAGGGACGGCACCGGCCCTCCGCCTCCTGGCGGCAGGCCACCGACCGCGCGTTCACGCTGATCGGCGACGGGCGGTACGAGGACGCGGGGGCGCTGCTGACGCGGGCCGCCGATCTGGAGCCCTGGCTGTCGGAGTCCTGGTTCAACCTGGCCCTGCTGCACAAGTTCCGGCACGACTGGGAGCAGGCGCGGACGGCGGGCCTGCGGGCCGTGGCCCTGCTCGACCGGGACGCCGGGGCGCCCGACTGGTGGAACGTCGGCATCGCCGCCACCGCCCTGCAGGACTGGCCGCTGGCCCGGCGCGCCTGGCAGGCGTACGGGCTGCGGGTGCCCGGGAGCGCGACCGAGTCCGGCGAGCCGGCCGGCATGGACCTCGGCAGCGCGGCCGTCCGGCTGTCCCCGGAGGGGGAGGCCGAGGTGGTGTGGGGGCGGCGGCTGGACCCGGCCCGCATCGAGGTGCTGTCGATCCCGCTGCCCTCCTCGGGGCGGCGCTGGGGCGAGGTCGTCCTGCACGACGGCGTCCCGCACGGCGAGCGGACCACGGCCGCCGGGCACACCTACCCCGTCTTCGACGAGATCGAGCTGTGGGCGCCCTCGCCTGTGCCCACCTGGGTGGTGCTGCTGGAGGCCGCGACCGAGACCGACCGGGACGCGCTGGAGCAGCTGGCCGCCGACGCCGGGTTCGCCGCGGAGGACTGGTCGTCGTCGGTGCGGCTGCTGTGCCGCACGTGCTCGGAGTCGCGGATGCCGTCGGACGAGGGCGACGGGGAGCACCTGGACCCGCACGACCACAGTGAGCCGGGGCACCCCGGGCCGCTGGGGCACCGCACCGACGGGCAGCTGTGGGTGCCGGAGCGGGAGTGCGGCCTGGCCGCGCCGGCTTCGCTGGTGCGGGGGCTGCTGGACGGGTGGGTCGCCGACAGTCCGGATTCGCGGGACTGGCGGGACCTCGAAGAGGTGTGCTGAGGCCGTCGCCCGGACGCGGGCCCGTCGTGGCGGGTCGCGCCCGTGCGGCAGAGCCGCATGCCGGACACGGTTCCGCGCCCCTCGCGGGACGCGTTCGCCGTACCCTGTACCAGCACCACACCCCCCTGTTTTCTAGGAAGGCATACGTCGGTCATGGCTCAGCAGGACACCGATCAGCAGCACGCGGGCGTGCTCCCCGTCGACGACGAGGGGTACGTCATCGACACGGAGGACTGCGAGGAGCGCGAGACGGCCTGGCGGGAGCGCGGCACCTCGCGGCCGATCACCGTGGTCGGGAACCCGGTGCTGCACCGGGAGTGCAAGGACGTCACCGACTTCGGCGAGGAGCTGCAGCAGCTCGTCGCGGACATGTTCGCCAGCCAGCGCACCGCCGAGGGCGTGGGCCTGGCCGCCAACCAGATCGGCGTCGACCTGAAGGTCTTCGTCTACGACTGCCCCGACGACGAGGGCGTCCGGCACGTCGGCGTGGTCTGCAACCCCAGGCTCGTCGAACTGCCCGCCGAGCGGCGCCGGCTGGACGACAGCAACGAGGGCTGCCTGTCGGTGCCCACCGCGTACGCGCCGCTCGCCCGGCCCGACTACGCCGAGGTGACCGGGCAGGACGAGAAGGGCAACCCGGTCAAGGTGCGCGGCACCGGCTACTTCGCACGGTGTTTGCAGCACGAGACCGACCACCTGTACGGCTACCTCTACATCGACCGGCTCTCCAAGCGCGAACGCAAGGACGCGCTGCGGCAGATGGCCGAGAACGAGCCCCGCTACCCCGTGGTCCCCAACGACTGAGACCCCACCACCCCCTGCGCACGGCGCCTGCCCGGGAGTCCCTCCCCGCACAGGCGCCGTTCGTGTGTCCGTCGCGCGTCCGACCGCGCGCGGCCCTCCGGTGATCCGGAACCGGTCACCCGAGGGAACGTTCTCGGCACCGGGGGTGGCGAATAAGGCAAATCCGTTCCCAGGAAGGTCAGTTGTAGTGCTGAATGGGATGAGCGGGCTACGCAACGGCGCACGCCCGGCACGGGGGAGGGGGCGCGGCGCCGACCGGCGGCTGAGAGGGGTTAGTTCGTGCATGCTTTGTCACACGGCACCACATCGACACCGACCGCGATCGCAGTTCCACCGTCGCTCTCGCTCCCCGTGATCGAGGCGGCGTTTCCCCGGCGGCTCCATCCGTATTGGCCGAGGCTTCAGGAGAGGACCCGGGCGTGGCTGCTGGAAAAGCGGCTCATGCCCGCGGACAAGGTCGAGGAACATGCCGACGGCCTGTGCTACACGGACCTCATGGCGGGCTACTACCTGGGCGCCCCCGATGACGTCCTGCAGGCGATAGCGGACTACAGCGCGTGGTTCTTCGTCTGGGACGACCGGCACGACCGCGACATCGTCCACGGCCGTACGGCCGCCTGGCGCCGGCTGCGGGACCGGCTCCACGCGGCCCTCGACTCCCCCGAGGCGCACCTGCGTCACGAGGACCCCGTGGTCGCCGGGCTGGCGGACAGCGTGCTGCGGCTGTACTCCTTCCTGCCGCAGACGTGGAACGCCCGGTTCGCCCGGCACTTCCACGCGGTGATCGAGGCCTATGACCGGGAGTTCCGCAACCGTACCGAGGGCATCGTCCCGACCGTCGAGGAGTACCTCGCGCTGCGCCGGCTCACCTTCGCGCACCGGATCTGGACCGATCTGCTGGAACCGAGCGCGGAGTGCGAACTCCCGGACCCGGTGCGGAAACACCCGGCGTACCGGCGGGCGGCGCTGCTGAGCCAGGAATTCGCCGCCTGGTACAACGACCTCTGCTCGCTTCCCAAGGAAATAGCGGGGGACGAGGTCCACAATCTCGGCATCAGTCTCGTCATTCACGAGGGCCTGACACTGGAGGAGGCGATCGCGGAAGTCCGGCGCCGTGTCGAGGAATGCATAACGGAATTCCTCGCCGCCGAGCAGGAGGCCCTGCGGTTCGCCGAAGAATTAGCCGACGGCACGGTGCGGGGAAAGGAACTGAGCGCCGCCGTGCGCGCGTGTGTCCACAACATGCGGAACTGGTTCAGCTCCGTCTACTGGTTCCACCACGAGTCCGGCCGGTACATGGTCGACGACTGGGACGACCGGTCCACGCCCCCGTACGTCAACAACGAAGCGGCAGGTGAGAAATGACCCTCGAATCGGCCGGACCGGAAGCCCGCTCGTCCGCGGAGCTGCGCGAACCGCCCGTGGCGGGCGGTGCCGTCCCCCTCCTCGGCCACGGCTGGAAGCTGGTGCGCGACCCGCTGGCCTTCATGGCCCGGCTCCGGGACCACGGTGACGTCGTACGGCTCAAGCTGGGACCCAAGACCGTGTACGCGGTCACCACACCGGACCTCACCGGCGCCCTCGCCCTGAGCCCCGACTACATCATCGCCGGGCCGCTGTGGGAGTCCCTGGAAGGCCTGCTCGGCAAGGAGGGCGTCGCGACCGCCAACGGGCCCCGGCACCGCCGCCAGCGGCGCACCATCCAGCCCGCCTTCCGCCTCGCCGCCATCCCCGCCTACGCGTCGGTCATGGAGGAGGAGGCGCACGCGCTGACCGAGCGCTGGCAGCCGGGGCGGACCATCGACTGCACCTCCGAGTCGTTCCGCGTCGCCGTGCGCATCGCGGCCCGCTGCCTGCTGCGCGGCGACTACATGGACGAGCGGGCGGAACGGCTGTGCAACGCGCTCGCCACCGTCTTCCGGGGCATGTACCGGCGGATGGTGGTGCCGCTCGGGCCGCTCTACAAGCTGCCCCTTCCGGCCCATCGGGAATTCAACAGGGCGCTGGCCGATCTGCATCTCCTCGTCGACGAGATCGTCGCCGAGCGCCGCGCATCCGGTCAAAAGCCGAACGATTTGCTGACGGCATTACTGGAGGCCAAGGACGAGAATGGCGACCCCATAGGTGAACAGGAGATCCACGACCAGGTCGTCGCGATACTCACCCCCGGCAGTGAAACCGTCGCCTCCACGATCATGTGGCTGCTTCAGATGCTCGCCGAACACCCGGATCAGGCGGACCGGGTGTGCGACGAAGTACAGGCGGTGACCGGCGGGCGCCCCGTGGCATTCGAGGACGTCCGCAAGCTCACGCACACCAACAATGTCGTCGTCGAGTCCATGCGTCTGCGCCCCGCCGTGTGGATCCTGACGCGGCGGGCGGTGACCGACACCGAACTCGGCGGGTACCGCATCCCGGCCGGTGCGGACATCGTCTACAGCCCGTACGCCGTCCAGCGCGACCCGAGGTCGTACGCGCGCCACCTGGAGTTCGACCCCGACCGGTGGCTGCCGGAGCGCGCCAAGGACGTGCCGAAGCACGCCATGAACCCGTTCAGCGTGGGCAACCGGAAGTGCCCGAGCGACCACTTCTCGATGGCGCAGCTGACGCTGATCACGGCGGCGCTGGCCGCCAGGTACCGCTTCGAGCAGGTGCCCGGCTCCGACGACGGCACGCGCGTGGGCATCACGCTGCGCCCGCAACGGCTGCTGCTGACACCGGTGCCGAGGTGACCTTCAGGCGGCCTGCGGCCCCCTGAAGGTGCGCCGGTAGGCGTGCGGGGTCGTGCCGAGGGCCCGTACGAAGTGGTGGCGCAGCGCGGCCGCGGTGCCGAACCCCGTTCGGCCCGCGACCGCGTCCACCGTCTCGTCCGTCGCCTCCAGCAGGTGCTGGGCCAGCAGCACCCGCTGGCGCAGGATCCAGCGGTAGGGCGTGGTGCCCGTCTCCTGGTGGAAGCGGCGGGCGAAGGTGCGCGGCGCCATGTGGGCACGGGCGGCGAGCTGCTCGACGGTGACCTCCCGGTCCAGGTGCCGCTCCATCCAGGCCAGCACCTCGCCGATCGTGTCGCCCTCGGAGGCCGGCAGCGGCCGCTCGATGTACTGGGCCTGCCCGCCGTCCCGGTGCGGCGGCACCACCATCCGCCGGGCGATCCGGTTGGCGACCTCCGGGCCCTGCTCCTTGCGGACCAGGTGCAGACAGGCGTCGATGCCGGCGGCGGTGCCGGCCGAGGTGATCACCGGGTCCTCGTCGACGTACAGCACGTCCGGCTCGACGTCCGCCCGCGGGTACCGCCGGGCCAGGGCGTCCGCGTGCCGCCAGTGCACGGTGCAGCGCCGGCCGTCGAGCAGCCCGGCCGCGGCCAGCACGAAGACGCCGGAGCAGACGCTGAGCACCCGGGTGCCGCGGTCGACCGCCCGCCGCAGGGCGTCCAGCAGCTCCGGCGGGAAGTCCCGGGTCTCGTAGTCCCGCCCGGCCGGCACGGCGATCAGGTCGGCCGTCTCCAGCCGGTCAGGGCCGTGCTCGACGTGCAGGGTGAAACCGTTGGCGGAGCGCAGCGCCGGGCCCTCGGCCGAGGCGACCGCGAAGTCGTAGACGGGCAGACCGTCGTCGCTGCGGTCGGTGCCGAACACCTCGCAGACCACGCCGAGCTCGAAGGGGTTCACGCCGTCGAGCAGGGCGACGGCCACGTTCTGCAGCATGCCGTCCAGTGTGCCTCGTCCATGGCAGTAATTCGAGGGTGTGCGGCAGTCCTGCCACTGGTCGGTAAGGAGTGAACAGCGCGACAGTGGTGTCCATGAACACGACGTACACGGAGGCACTGATGGCACTGCTCACCGTTCTCGGAATGCTGGTCCTGCTGGTCCTCCCGGCGGTGATCGGCATCGCGCGCGACCGGCGCGTCGACCGCCAGCTCAGGGAGGCCCAGCAGGCCCGCACCGCCACGGAACGGGCCCGGCACCCGGACCGCGTGGCGCGGGAGACGCCCCCGCGCCACGTCACCCGCGCGGCGTGAGCGAAAGCGGGGACGACCGTCCGGCCCCGTCCGCGACCCCACCCCTCCGCGGTGCCGCGACGCGGGAGCGCGGCACCGCGGACGGCCGGAGGCCGAGGAGGAGGGTCCCGGGGGCCGTGGGACGGACCCCGGTGACGCCGGAGCAGCCGCCGGCTAGAAGTCCTCGTCCAGGTCGACGGTGCCCTCCACCGCGACCTGGTACGCCGACGGACGCCGCTCGAAGAAGTTGGTCAGCTCCTGGACGCCCTGCAGCTCCATGAAGGAGAAGGGGTTCTCGGAGCCGTACACCGGAGCGAAGCCGAGGCGGGTCAGGCGCTGGTCGGCGACGCACTCCAGGTACTGCCGCATCGACTCGGTGTTCATGCCCGGCAGGCCGTCGCCGCACAGGTCGCGCGCGAACTGCAGCTCGGCCTCGACGGCCTCCCGGAGCATGTCCGTCACCTCCTGCCCGAGCGCCTCGTCGAACAGGTCCGGCTCCTCCTTGCGGACGGTGTCGACCACGTCGAAGGCGAACGACATGTGCATCGTCTCGTCGCGGAACACCCAGTTGGTGCCGGTCGCCAGGCCGTGCAGCAGGCCCCGGCTGCGGAACCAGTAGACGTAGGCGAAGGCCCCGTAGAAGAACAGGCCCTCGATGCACGCGGCGAAGCAGATCAGGTTCAGCAGGAAGCGGCGGCGGTCGGCCTTGGTCTCCAGCCGGTCGATCTGCTCCACCGAGTCCATCCACTTGAAGCAGAAGCCGGCCTTCTCGCGGATGGAGGGGATGTTCTCGACGGCCGCGAAGGCCGCCGCCCGGTCGTCCGGATCGGGCAGGTAGGTGTCCAGCAGCGTCAGGTAGAACTGGACGTGGACGGCCTCCTCGAAGAGCTGCCTGCTCAGGTACAGGCGCGCCTCGGGGGAGTTGATGTGCTTGTACAGCGTCAGCACCAGGTTGTTCGCCACGATCGAGTCGCCCGTCGCGAAGAACGCGACCAGACGGCCGATCAGGTGCTGCTCGGCCGGGGTCAGCTTCGCGAGGTCGGCGACGTCCGAGTGGAGGTCGACCTCCTCCACGGTCCAGGTGTTCTTGATGGCGTCCCGGTAGCGCTCGTAGAAGTCGGGGTAGCGCATCGGGCGGAGGGTGAGCTCGAAGCCGGGGTCGAGGAGATTCTGGTCGCTGGTCATCACTGGCAGGCCTCGCAGGACTCGGGGTTTTCCAGGGAGCAGGCGACCGCTTCGGTCTCCTGCGCGGGGGCGGCGGCGCGGGCCGCCCGGGCGATGCGGGTCGCCGGGCGGGAGCGCAGGTAGTACGTCGTCTTCAGGCCCTGCTTCCAGGCGTAGGCGTACATCGACGAGAGCTTGCCGATGGTGGGCGTCTCCAGGAACAGGTTCAGCGACTGCGACTGGTCGAGGAACGGGGTGCGGGCGGCGGCCATGTCGATCAGGCCGCGCTGCGGGATCTCCCAGGCGGTGCGGTACAGCTTCCGCACCTCCTCGGGGATCCACGCGAAGTCCTGCACCGAACCGTTCGACTCGCGCAGCGCCTCACGGGTGCGGGCGTCCCACACGCCGAGGTCCTTGAGGTCCTGCACCAGGTAGGAGTTGACCTGGAGGAACTCGCCGGACAGCGTCTCGCGCTTGAACAGGTTGGACACCTGCGGCTCGATGCACTCGTACACGCCCGCGATGGAGGCGATGGTGGCCGTCGGCGCGATCGCCAGCAGCAGGGAGTTGCGCAGGCCGACGGCGGCGATGCGCTCCCGCAGGGCCGCCCAGCGCTCCGGCCAGGCCGGTTCGACGTCGTAGTGGTCCGGGTGCAGGACACCGCGGGCGGTGCGGGTCCGGTCCCAGGCCGGGCACGGCCCGCTCCGCTCGGCGAGGTCGGCGGAGGCCCCGTACGCGGCCAGCATGATCCGCTCGGCGATGCGGGTGGACAGGGCGCGGGCCTCGGGGGAGTCGAAGGGGAGCCGCAGTTTGAAGAAGACGTCCTGCAGGCCCATCACGCCGAGGCCCACCGGACGCCAGCGGGCGTTGGAGCGGCCCGCCTGCTCGGTCGGGTAGAAGTTGATGTCCACGACCCGGTCGAGGAAGGTCACGGCGGTGCGGACGGTGTCGTCCAGCCGCTCCCAGTCGATGTCCCCGTCGCTCACGAAGGCACCGAGGTTGACCGACCCGAGATTGCAGACGGCGGTCTCCCCGTCGTCGGTGACCTCGAGGATCTCCGTGCACAGGTTGGAGGAGTGGACGACCCGGCCCGGCTCCGCCGTCTGGTTGGCGGTGCGGTTGGCGGCGTCCTTGAACGTCATCCAGCCGTTGCCGGTCTGCGCGAGCGTGCGCATCATGCGGCCGTACAGGTCACGGGCGGGCAGCGTCTTGCGCGCCAGGCCCTTCGCCTCCGCCGCCCGGTACGCGGCGTCGAACTCCTCGCCCCACAGGTCGACCAGCTCGGGCACGTCCGACGGCGAGAACAGCGACCACTGCCCGTCGGCGTTCACGCGGCGCATGAACTCGTCCGGGACCCAGTGCGCGAGGTTGAGGTTGTGGGTGCGCCGGGCGTCCTCGCCGGTGTTGTCGCGCAGCTCCAGGAACTCCTCGATGTCGGAGTGCCAGGTCTCCAGGTAGACGGCGGCGGCCCCCTTGCGCCGGCCGCCCTGGTTCACGGCGGCGACCGAGGCGTCGAGCGTCTTCAGGAACGGGACGATGCCGTTGGAGTGGCCGTTGGTGCCGCGGATCAGCGAACCGCGCGAGCGGACGCGGGAGTAGGCGATGCCGATGCCGCCCGCGTGCTTGGAGAGCCGGGCGACCTGGTGGTAGCGCTCGTAGATGGAGTCCAGCTCGTCCTTCGGGGAGTCCAGGAGGTAGCAGGACGACATCTGGGGGTGCCGGGTGCCGGAGTTGAAGAGGGTGGGGGAGGAGGGCAGGTAGTCGAGGCGGCTCATCAGCCGGTAGAGCGCGGCGACCTCGTCGACGGCCCGCACGCTGTCGTCCTCGGCGAGACCGGCGGCCACGCGCAGCAGGAAGTACTGGGGCGTCTCGACGACCTTGCGGGTGATCGGATGCCGCAGGAGGTAGCGGCTGTGCAGGGTGCGCAGGCCGAAGTAGCCGAAGCGGTCGTCGGCCGCCCGGTCGACCAGCGCGTCCAGCCGCTCGGCGTGCAGGCGCACGAAGGCGGCGGTGCGGTCGGCGATCAGGCCCTCGCGGTGCCCGACGGCGACGGACCCGGAGAACGACGTGACGCCCTGCGAGGCGGCCTCCGCGCGGATGCCGAGGGTCAGCAGCCGGGCGGCCAGCTTCGAGTAGGCGGGGTCCTCGGAGATCAGGCCGGCCGCCGCCTCCGTGGCCAGCTCGCGCAGCTCCGTCTCGTCCGCCCGCGCGGACCGGCCGCGCAGCGCCGCGGCGGCGACGCGGCCGGGGTCGGCGTCGGGAAGGTCGGCGGTCAGCTCGGTCAGGGTCCGCAGCAGCGCGGCACCGGGGCCGTCGTCGGGAACCGGGGGCGCTGAAGCCGGATCGGCTGGCGCGATGGTCACGTGGGGCTCTCCCTCGCTCGGCACGGGGCCTCGCCGAGGGCAGGGGGCAGCTCACGAGCGCACGGGGCGTCGCGTCCACCGGCCCATTCCACGAGGCCCGGACGTCAGGGCACCCGGACCGGTCGGCCGGGTGCGCTGTCGGCAGGTCCTCGGACTGGACAGGCGTGCGGACGCACGCGAGTACACCGTTGCGGGACAGTTCCGGATTCGCACCGGATTCCCCTGCGGCGACAACGAGCACGAGCATACATCTGGTGCCGGGTCGCGACGGCACCCCCCATATGTTGTGTCGTCATGTGTCGTCATGTGTCGCGTCGTCGGCGATCGGCACCTCGGCGCCGCCCGCCCGCAGCGTCCCGCGGCGTGCCGGGGACGAGAACGACGACGGGCCGCCGGATGTCCTCCGGCGGCCCGTCGTCGTACGGATCGCTAGTGGGCCGAGCCCGCCGTCGCCGGCGGCAGCTCCACCTGGACGCCCGGGTCGCCCGCGTCGGCCGTGTAGTCCTCCGGCCTGGTCTCGTCGACGCCCTCCGGAGCCTTCAGCGCCTTGAGGACGAAGGTCAGGACCACGGTGACGACCAGGTTCAGCACGAACGCCGTCAGACCGATGTAACCGATCTCCCCGATGCCCGGAATCTCCTTCGCCGAACCGCCGAAGTGCTTCTGCGTCGGCGACGCCACCCCGTACGCGGCGACCGTGCCGTACACCATGCCGACCGCCCAGCCCGCCAGCAGCGCCCAGCGGTGGAACCAGCGGGTGAACAGGCCGCCGACCAGGGCCGGGAAGGTCTGCAGGATCCAGATGCCGCCGAGCAGCTGGAAGTTGATGGCGACCGTCTTGTCCATGGTCAGGACGAAGGCCAGCGCGCCCACCTTCACCAGCAGCGAGACCAGCTTGGAGACCTTCGTCTCCTGCTCCGGCGTCGCGTCGGGCTTGAGGAAGTCCTTGTAGATGTTGCGGGTGAACAGGTTCGCCGCCGCGATCGACATGATCGCGGCCGGGACCAGCGCGCCGATGCCGATCGCCGCGAAGGCCACGCCCGCGAACCAGTCCGGGAACATGGTCTCGAACAGCTGAGGGATGGCCAGCTGCCCGTTCTGCACCTTCACCCCGGCGGCGATCGCCATGAAGCCGAGCAGCGCCAGCAGGCCCAGCATCAGCGAGTACAGCGGCAGGATCGTGGTGTTGCGGCGGATCACCTCGCGGCTGCGCGAGGACAGCGTCGCCGTGATCGAGTGCGGGTACATGAACAGGGCCAGCGCGGAGCCCAGGGCCAGCGTGGCGTACGTCCACTGCCCCGCCTCCGCCGGGACCAGCGCGCCGCGCGGCGCGCCCGTCGCCGGGTTGGTCTGGCCGAACGCCTCGCCCGCCGCGGCGAAGATGTCGTCGAAGCCGCCCAGCTTGATCGGGATGTAGATGATCGCCACCGCGATGACGAGGTAGATCAGGGTGTCCTTGACGAAGGCGATCAGGGCCGGTGCCCGCAGACCCGACGAGTACGTGTACGCGGCCAGCACGCCGAACGCGATCAGCAGCGGCAGGTCCTTGATGAACCAGTTGGTGTCCTCGCCGCCGCCGACGCCCATCACGTCCAGCACGGCCTGGATGCCGACGAGCTGGAGCGCGATGTACGGCATCGTCGCCAGGATGCCGGTCAGCGCGACGGCCAGCGACAGTCCCTTCGAGCCGAACCGGCCGCGCACGAAGTCGGACGTCGTCACGTAGCCGTGCTTGTGGGACACCGACCACAGGCGCGGCAGGAACGTGAAGATCAGCGGGTACACCAGGATCGTGTACGGCACGGCGAAGAACCCGGCCGCGCCCGCCGCGTAGATCGCCGCGGGAACGGCCACGAACGTGTACGCCGTGTACAGGTCGCCGCCGAGCAGGAACCAGGTGATCCAGGTGCCGAACGACCGTCCGCCCAGGCCCCATTCGTCGAGGCTGTGCTCGTTCTCGGCCCGGCGCCAGCGCGCGGCCAGGAAGCCCAGGACGGTGACGAGCAGGAAGAAGAAGATGAAGACGGCGAGCGCGACGCCGTTCACGCCGTCCTTCATCGGCCGGCACCTCCCTTGCGGGCGCGCTGGTCACGCTGCCACAGCTTGTACGCGATGCCGGTCAGCACCGTGGAGATCAGCACCCAGGCCATCTGGTACCAGTAGAAGAACGGGATGCCGATGAAGGCCGGATCGGTCCTGGCGTAGGAGCCGACCCACAGCATGGCCACGAACGGTGCTATGAGGCAGAGGGCGATGACGACGCGCACCGGCGTCACCACCGCCCCTCTGCCGACTTCTGGGGCTTGCGACATCTGGCGGCTCCGTCCCCTCGCTGGTCACCTGTGCAATGCGCAGGAAATCTAGGTCAGGCGATGGCGGAAACGGAACCCCTCGTCCGCATAGCGGTACCAAAAATCCCGCTCATGTCCGCGGCGGCGGCGAAAACCCCGCCGCGGACGGCCTCCCGCCGGCCGGTGCGCATCCGCTCGCACGCCCGCCGGGAGGACACCGCGGCCCGCGGGTGTCCGCGGCGCGGGTGCGCGGCGTGACGGCCGTACGCCGGCCCGCCGCGTCGACGAGTGCGGCGGGGGACCGGACGACGGCGGTCCGGACTGCGCGGTGCGCACCGGACCGTCCGACGTGAGCGGCGCGCACCGAAGGGTCCTCCCGTCCCGCCCTCGACACGGCGACGGAGGGGACCGTGGGGCAGGACGTGGGATCGCCCCCCGCCGCGTGTGCCACTCGGCACCGCCCCGGGCGCTACTCCTGCGGGCGCTTCAGGCGGGCCACGAACTTGTACCGGTCCCCGCGGTACACCGAGCGCACCCACTCCACCGGCTTGCCCTCCCGGTCGATCGAGTGCCGGGAGAGCATCAGCATCGGCAGGCCCACGTCGGTGCCGAGCAGGCCGGCCTCGCGCGGGGTGGCCAGGGAGGTCTCGATGGTCTCCTCGGCCTCCGCGAGGTGGACGTCGTAGACCTCGGCGAGCGCGGTGTAGAGGGAGGTGTACTTGACCAGGGAGCGCCTCAGCGCGGGGAAGCGCTTGGCACTCAGGTGGGTCGTCTCGATGGCCATCGGCTCGCCGTTGGCCATGCGCAGCCGCTCGATGCGCAGCACGCGCCCGCCGGGCGCGATGTCGAGCAGTTCGGCGAGCCGGTCGTCGGCGGTGATGTAGCCGGTGTCCAGCAGCTGGGAGGTGGGTTCCAGCCCCTGGGCGCGCATGTCCTCGGTGTAGGAGGTGAGTTGCAGCGCCTGGGAGACCTTGGGCTTGGCGACGAAGGTGCCCTTGCCCTGGATGCGCTCCAGCCGGCCCTCGACGACGAGCTCCTGCAGGGCCTGGCGCACGGTCGTGCGGGAGGTGTCGAACTCGGCGGCCAGGGTGCGCTCGGGCGGCACCGGCGTGCCCGGGGCCTGGGTCTGCGTCATGTCGAGCAGGTGCTTCTTCAGGCGGTAGTACTTGGGCACGCGTGCGGTACGGACAGTCGCCCCGTTCTCGTTCTCCGCACTGCTGACGTCGGTGCTCATGCTCCGCCTTCCCGGCTCCCTATGCCGACAGGACCGGCCCGCGCCGGTCACGGCTCACATCGTGGCACGGCTGTGGAGAAGGGGTTCTCCGCACATTCCGTGATCTCCTCTGTATACCGTCGGCGTCTCTTTTGGTCTAGTCCACAAGACCCGAGTGGTCTACCTGAGCGCATGGGCCCAGGGTCGCTGTTTTCGAGGGTTTCTTACTTAAAGGTTCCTGCATATGTAGGTCCCGTAACGGCTGGTGGGAGCCCATACGAGACCCTTGACAGGCCATATGGTCTGGGCCAAGCTCCCCGTACTGGTCTACACCATTGGTCCAGGTCCCGGCCCCATGGGCGGTACGTCGGAACACCGCGGGGAGCAGGGGGGTTTGTGGCATCCCTGAGGAGGGTGGCGTGAAGCGCAAGCTGATATCCGCGATCGGTGTCGCGGGCATGATGTTCTCCATCGCGGCGTGCGGGGGCGACGACGGAGAGGGCAAGGCCGGGGCGGACGGCTACAAGGGCCAGACCCTCACCGTGTGGGTGATGGACGGCTCCTCCCCGGACCAGTGGCAGAAGGACCTGGCCGCCGAGTTCGAGAAGAAGACGCAGGCCAAGGTCAAGTTCGAAGTCCAGCAGTGGAACGGCATCCAGCAGAAGCTGACCACCGCCCTGTCGGAGGAGAACCCGCCGGACGTCTTCGAGATCGGCAACACCCACACCCCCGCCTACGCCAAGACCGGCGGCCTCGCCGACCTCGCCGACCTCAAGAGCGAGATCGGCGCCGAGTGGACCGAGTCCCTCAACGAGTCCTCGATCTACGAGGGCAAGCAGTACGCGGTGCCCTGGTACTTCGCCAACCGCGTGGTCCTCTACAACAAGAAGATCTGGGCCGACGCCGGCATCAAGGACACCCCCAAGACCCGCGACGAGTTCTACGCCGACCTGAAGACGATCGGCGAGAAGACCGACGCCGAGCCGATCTACCTGCCCGGCCAGAACTGGTACCACTTCGTCGGCCTGGTCATCGGGGAGGGCGGTGAACTGGTCAAGAAGCAGGGCGACAAGTACGTCTCCAACCTCGACGACCCGAAGGTCGCCGCCGCCATGGAGACATACAAGAAGTTCCAGGCCCTCTCCGAGGCGCCCAAGGACAAGGACGAGGCCACCCCGCAGCAGGGCGAGGTCTTCGGCAAGGGCAAGGTCGGCGCGTTCATCGGCATGGGCTGGGAAGCCGGCATCGCCGTCAAGGCCAACCCGAAGATCGAGAAGGAGATCGGCTACTTCACCATCCCCGGTGCCACGGCCGGCAAGCCCGAGGGCGTCTTCGTCGGCGGCTCCAACCTCGCCGTCGCCGCGGGCAGCAAGAAGCAGGAGCTGGCCAAGGAGTTCCTCAAGCTCGCCCTCTCCGACAAGTTCGAGGGCCAGCTCGCCAAGCTCAACGGCGTCATCCCGAACAAGGAGTCGCTGCAGGGCAACCTCAAGGGCAACGCCGTCGCCGAGGCCGCCGCGCCGGCCGCCGCGGGCGGTGGCACCACGCCGCTGATCCCGGAGTGGGCCGCCGTCGAGAACGCGCCCAACCCGATCAAGACGTACATGACGGCCGTCCTGAACGGCAAGTCCCCGGCCCAGGCCGCCCGGCAGGTCGAGGACGAGTTCAACAAGCGCCTGGCGCAGCAGCAGTAGGGAGCTCGGGCCGGGGCGGGGCCGTCGGACCAAGGCCCCGCCCCGGCGACCGTACGCAGGTCGAGAAGAGAGATCGCGAGCATGACCGTGCAGACCGAACGGCCGCCCTCCGGCCCGGCGGACGTCCGCAAGGCGGACGACGGGGACACCGGCCGGCCCACATCCCGAGCCGCGTCGCGCACCGGCGCGCTCGCCCCGTACCTGTTGCTGCTGCCCGCCTGCGCAGCCACCGTGCTGCTGCTCGGCTGGCCGCTGGTGAAGGACGTCCTGCTGTCGTTCCAGAACCTCAACATGGCGCAGCTGATCCAGCACGTCACCGAGTGGAACGGTGTCGACAACTACAAGGAGGTCCTCACCGGCGAGGACTTCTGGCGGGTCACCCTGCGCTCGATCCTGTTCACGGCGGTCAACGTCGTCCTGATCATGGTCCTGGGCACGCTGGTCGGCCTGCTGCTCGCCCGCCTCGGCAAGCGGATGCGGCTGACGCTGCTGCTCGGCCTGGTCCTGGCCTGGGCGATGCCGGTGGTCGCCGCCAGCACCGTCTACCAGTGGCTGTTCGCCCAGCGCTTCGGTGTCGTCAACTGGGTGCTCGACAAGCTCGGCTGGCACTCGATGGCCGACTACAGCTGGACCGGCAGCCAGATGTCGACCTTCTTCGTGGTCACCCTGCTGATCGTGTGGATGTCGATCCCGTTCGTCGCGATCAACCTCTACGCGGCGACCACCACCATCCCGAGCGAGCTGTACGAGGCCGCGGCCCTGGACGGCGCGGGGGCGTGGCGCAGCTTCACCACCGTGACCATGCCCTTCCTGCGGCCGTTCCTCTACGCGACGACGTTCCTGGAGATCATCTGGGTCTTCAAGGCGTTCGTGCAGGTCTTCACCATCAACGGCGGCGGACCCGACCGGCTCACCGAGATCCTGCCCGTCTACGCCTACGTCGAGGGCGTCGGCAACCAGCACTACGGCATGGGCGCGGCCATCGCCGTCCTGACCATCCTGATCCTGCTCGGCCTCACCGCCTACTACCTGCGGATCGTGCTCAAGCAAGAGGAGGACGAGCTGTGAAGCGCTCATTCTTCGGCCGCCTGTGGCCCAACGCCACGGCCGTCGTCCTGTTCGTCGGCTTCGTCTTCCCCGTCTACTGGATGTTCGCCACGGCCTTCAAACCGACCGGCGACATCATCTCCGAGGACCCGGTCTGGTTCCCGACCGACATCACCTTCGAACACTTCAGGACCGCGACCGACGCCGACCACTTCTGGACGTTCGTCGTCAACTCGTTGACCGTCACCATCTGTGCGGTCGTCTTCTCGCTGGTCATCGCACTGGCCGGCGCCTTCGCCCTGGCGCGGATGCGGTTCAGGGGGCGGCGCGGTTTCATCGTGGGCTTCATGCTGGCCCAGATGGCGCCCTGGGAAGTCATGGTCATCGCGATCTACATGATCGTACGGGACGCCTCGGTGCTGAACAGCCTGGTGCCGCTGACCGCCTTCTACACGATGATGATCCTGCCCTTCACGATCCTGACGCTGCGCGGCTTCGTCGCCGCCGTGCCCCGGGAACTGGAGGAGGCGGCGATGGTCGACGGCTGCACCCGCGGCCAGGCCTTCCGCAAGGTCATCCTTCCCCTCCTCGCGCCCGGCCTCATGTCCACGTCGATGTTCGGCTTCATCACCGCCTGGAACGAGCTCCCGCTGGTCCTGGTCCTCAACAAGGAGGCCGGGGCCCAGACGCTGCCGCTGTGGCTCACCAGCTTCCAGACCGTGTTCGGCAACGACTGGGGCGCGACCATGGCCGCGTCCTCCCTCTTCGCGATCCCCATCCTGATCCTCTTCGTCTTCCTCCAGCGCAGGGCCGTCAGCGGCCTGACCGCGGGCGCCGTGAAGGGATAACGCACCCGATGACGACATTCGCCAGCGGCACCGACACCCTGACGCGCGACGCGCTGACGGTCCTCCAGCCCGGCTTCACCGGCACCACCGCCCCCGACTGGCTGCTGCGCCGCCTCGGCGAGGGCCTGGCGTCGGTGGGCCTGTTCGGCCGCAACATCGCCTCGCCGGACCAGCTGGCCGCGCTCACCGCCCAGCTGCGTGCCGAGCGGGACGACGTCCTGGTCGCCATCGACGAGGAGGGCGGTGACGTGACCCGTCTGGAGGTGCGGGCCGGTTCCTCCTTCCCGGGCAACCACGCGCTGGGCGCGGTGGACGACGTCGACCTCACCCGCGAGGTCGCCCTCGAACTCGGCCGCCGCCTCGCCGCCTGCGGCGTGAACTTCAACTGGGCGCCCTCCGCGGACGTCAACTCCGACCCGGCGAACCCGGTGATCGGCGTGCGCTCCTTCGGCGCCGACCCCCACCTGGCCGCCCGGCACACCGCCGCCTACGTCACCGGCCTGCAGGCGGCGGGCGTGGCCGCCTGCACCAAGCACTTCCCCGGCCACGGCGACACGGCCGTCGACTCCCACCTCGCCCTGCCGCGCATCGACGTGGACGCCTCGCTGCTCGCCGACCGCGAGCTGGTCCCGTTCCGCGCGGCCATCGCCGCCGGCACCCGCGCCGTGATGAGCGCCCACATCCTGGTCCCTGCGCTGGATCCCGACCGTCCGGCGACCCTCTCCCGCCGCATCCTCACCGACCTGCTGCGCGGCGAACTCGGCTACGACGGCCTGATCGTCACCGACGGCATGGAGATGCAGGCCATCGCGGGCACCTACGGCATCGAACGGGGCAGCGTCCTCGCCGTCGCGGCCGGCGCCGACGCGATCTGCGTGGGCGGCGGCCTCGCCGACGAGGAGACGGTGCGCCGGCTGCGCGACGCCCTGGTCGCGGCGGTGCGCTCGGGCGAGCTGCCCGAGGAACGCCTGGCCGACGCGGCGGAGCGCATCCGCAAGCTGGCCCGCTGGACGGCCGCGCAGGCCGCCTCCCCGGCCGCCGCCGACAGCGAGGTCGGCCTGCGCGCGGCCCGGCGCGCCCTGAAGGTGACCGGTGCGGCGGGTTTCACCCCGCTCACCGAGCCGCCGTACGTCGCCGCCTTCACCCCCGTCGCGAACATCGCCGTGGGCGACGAGACCCCGTGGGGCGTGGCCGCGGAGCTCCTCCGCCTCCTGCCCGGCACGGAGACGGGCAGCTTCGCCGGGCAGGACGCGGGACGCGAGGCACTGGCCGCGGCCGGTTCCCGCCGCGTCGTGGCCGTCGTCCGCGACGAGCACCGCCACCCCTGGATGGCGGGGGCCCTGGACACCCTGCTGGCGGCGCGGCCCGACACCGTCGTGGTGGAGATGGGCGTACCGCAGGCATCGCCCCGCGGCGCCCTGCACATCGCCACGCACGGCGCGGCCCGCGTCTGCGGCCGGGCGGCGGCGGAGGTCATCGCGGGGGGATGACCTGCGGGCCTTCCCGGAACGCCGGTGCCGGACAGCTCCACGAGGGCTGTCCGGCACCGGCGTTCCGCGTACGGCCCCGGATCAGATGCCCTGCCACTCGGGCTTGTTGGCGTAGGTGTGCCGGAAGTAGTCGGCGAGCTTCAGCTTGGCGGCGGCGGCCTCGTCGACGACCACGGTGGCGTGCGGGTGCAGCTGCAGCGCGGAGGCGGGGCACACCGCGGCGACCGGTCCCTCCACCGTCGCGGCCACGGCGTCCGCCTTGCCCTCACCGGTGGCGAGCAGCACCAGGTGACGGGCCTCCAGGATGGTGCCGATGCCCTGCGTGATGACGTGGTGCGGCACCTGCTCGATGTCGCCGTCGAAGAAACGGGCGTTGTCGATGCGGGTCTGCTCGGTCAGCGTCTTGATCCGGGTGCGCGAGGCGAGCGAGGAACAGGGCTCGTTGAAGCCGATGTGCCCGTCGGTCCCGATGCCGAGCAACTGCAGGTCCACCCCGCCGGCCTCGGCCAGCGCCCGGTCGTACGCCTCGCACGCGCCGGTGATGTCCTCGGCGGTCCCGTCGGGTCCCATGAAGGCGTCCATCCCGATCCCCAGCGGCTGGAGCACCTCGCGCCGGAGCACCGAGCGGTACGACTCCGGGTGGTCGGCGGGCAGCCCGACGTACTCGTCGAGCTGGGCGATCCGTGCCCGCGAGGTGTCCACCGCGCCGGAGCGCACCTTGGCCGCCAGGGCCTCGTACACGGGCAGCGGCGTGGAGCCGGTGGCCACGCCGAGCAGGGCGTCGGGCTTGCGTCGCAGGAGCTGCGCCATGGCCTCGGCGACGAGCTCGCCGCCCGCCTTGGCGTCCGGAACGATGACAACTTCCACGCTGGGCCTGCCGATCTGAGAAGAGGGCTCGACTGGGACTGGGACCCGGAAAGGGGCCATGTGGTTTAGACCAATCTAACAGAGCCGGATCCTGCGTCCCAGGCGAGCGGCGCCGCCCGTACGGCGGGTGGACGCCGCTCGTACGGCGGGTGGTGGAGCGGTGTCGGCAGCGGGATGTGCCGGGTGAACGGCGAAGCCGGGCGATCGGGTTCGGCGCGCTCCCCGGGGGAGAGGGACCGGCCGGCGGGGAGCAGGGAAAGGCCGGCCGGCGCGGCCCGTCCGGGGCCGGCCCGAACGGGCGGCCGGTCCCCGCGCAAGCGGCGCCCCCGGCCGCCCGCGCTCGCGCAAGCCCTCCGCACGGCGGGGCGGCAGCCCGCCTACGTCAGCGAGCCCCCCGTCGCGTCCACCCAGCTCCCGGTCACCCACCGGCCCCCGTCCGAGGCCAGGAACGCCACCACGTCCGCGACATCGGCGGTCTCGCCCACCCGGCCGAGCGCCGATATCGCGGCGGCCCGCTCCCAGCCGTCCTCGGTCCCGTGCAGCAGCCCGGCCGTGTTGTCCGTGTCGATGATCCCCGGCGCCACCGAGTTCACCGTGATGCCCCGGGAGCCCAGCACCTTGGACAGATCCCGGGAGAGGATGTCGAGCGCGCCCTTCGTCATCGCGTACGCCATGTTGTGCGGCATCACCGCGGTCCGTGCGAGACCGGAGGAGACGTTGATGACCCGGCCCCCGTCCCGCAGCCGGGTCAGGCCGTGCTTGACGAGGAAGAACGGCGCCTTCACGTTGACCGCGAAGAGCCTGTCGTACTCCCGCTCGTCGATCTCCTCGATCGGGCGGCTGCTCCCGATCCCGGCGTTGTTCACCAGGATGTCCAGCCCGTCCGCGTGCCGGTCGAACTGCTCCCACAGCGCCTCGGCGTCCCCGGGTGTCCCGAGCTCCACGCCGATCGCGAACGCCGAGCCGCCCGCCTCCTCGATCGCGGCGACCGTCTCCTTGGCCGCCGCCTCGTTCCTGCCGTAGTGCACCGCGACCCGTGCGCCGTCGCGCCCCAGCCGCTCGGCGATCCCCCGCCCGATCCCCCTGCTCGCCCCGGTGACCAGTGCCGTCCTGCCCGTGAGCACGCCCATGCCGACGCCCCTCCACATTTTTCTAATGGTCGCTACAGAAATGACCGTACAACAGTCCGCCGACATTTCTCTAGCGCTCGCTATAAAATGCACTCCATGGTGAGCAGCCGACAGGCCGAAGACGCCGCGAAGACCGCGAGGACCGCAGAGGTCGCAGGGGGCGCGGACAACGAGGCGACCGAGACGGCCGAGACGGCCGAGACGACCCGGGCGGCAGGGGCGTCTGGAGTCGCCGGGGCGGCGCGGGCCGCCGGGAGCGAGGAGGGTGAGCGCACCTCACGCCCCCGTGGCCGTGGCCGCCCCCGCTCCTTCGACCGCGCGACCGCGCTGGAGAAGGCCCTCATGGCCTTCTGGGAGCACGGCTACGAGGCCACGTCGGTCTCCGACCTCACCCGCGTCATGGACATCGGCGCGCCGAGCCTGTACGCGGCCTTCGGCGACAAGCGGTCCCTGTTCGAGGAGGCCGTGCGCGAGTACGGCACGCGGTACGGCTCCTTCGCCGCCCGCGCCCTCGACGAGGAGGCCACCGCCCGGGCCGCCGTCGAGCGGATGCTCCGCGAGGCCGCCACCGCCTATACGGAACCCGGTCATCCGCACGGCTGCCTCGTGGTCCACGCCGCCGCGAACTGCTCCGACCCCGAGGTGGAGCGGTCCCTGCGGGAGCGGCGCAACGCCAACATCGCCGCGATCGAGAACCGCATAAGAACCGACGTCGCCGCGGGCGTGCTGCCGGCGGACACCGATGCCGCCGCACTGGCCCGGCACACCGGCGCGATGATCCAGGGCATGTCCCAGCAGGCGCGGGACGGGGCGAGCCGGGAGGAACTCCAGGCGCTCGCGGAAATTGCCCTGGCCGTCTGGCCCCGCACGGCGAGCCGCACGGGTTAGGCTGCGTGGTGGATGCCCGGGCGTCCGGCACGTCGGGGACGCGGCGACCGTGACAACGCAACCGCGGGACCAACGCACAGGCTCCGACGCATGGACACCCCCTAGTGGTCTAGTCCACAATGCGTACGAGGGCAGCGTGCGGGACACGCACAGATCTCCGTCTTCCCCGCACAGGAAGGCGGATCGAGGAACCGGAGCTCTCTGCCCTGACTGCCCCGGCTCCTCATCCTTCGGCCGACCGGGACCGCACACCCCACGGCCGATATTGCTCCGGGCTGCGGTGCCGGGAGGGTTGAGGGTCCCTCCCAGGCGCCGCGGCCCGCGGGTGTTTCGGAGGCCGGACGGCAACCGCGCGCCGACCGCGGACCCCGGCGCTTTTCGGACTCGCACAGACCCCCGGGTACGCTCGCTGACGTGCCCTCCATGAACGAGCTCGTACGCCAGCACACCGCCCTCGACGACACCGACCTCGAGTGGCTCCACCTGCTGGTATCGGAGTGGCAGCTGCTCTCCGACCTCTCCTTCGCCGACCTGGTCCTGTGGGTCCCCACCCGCGACGGCACCCGGTACGTCTCGGTCGCCCAGATGCGCCCCAACACCGGCCCGACCTCGTACCAGGACGACATGGTCGGCCACCTCGTCCCGCGCGGCCGCCGCCCCATGCTGGACGCCGCCCTCGACGAGGGCCGGATCGTGCGCGAGGGCGATCCCGAGTGGCGCGAGGAGGTCCCGGTCCGCGTCGAGTCGATCCCCGTACGGCGCGAGGGGCGCGTCCTCGGCGTCATCGCGCGCAACACCAACCTGCTCACCGTGCGCACTCCCAGCCGGCTGGAACTCACCTATCTGCAGAGCGCGTCCGACCTCGCGCAGATGATCGCCGCCGGAGCCTTCCCGTTCGCGAACCAGCAGGTCGACATGGACGCCTCGCCGCGCGTCGGTGACGGCCTCATCCGGCTCGACGCCGACGGCCTCGTCCAGTACGCCTCCCCGAACGCCCTGTCCGCCTACCACCGCCTCGGTCTCGCCTCCGACCTCGTCGGCCAGCACCTGGGCCGGACCACCGCCGAACTGGCCCCGACCCGGGGGCCGGTGGACGAGGCGCTCGCCAAGGTCGCCAGCGGCTGGGCCCCGCGCGAGTTCGAGATCGAGGCCCACGACGGCGTCATCCAGTTGCGCGCGATCCCCCTCAAGCCCAAGGGCACCCGCATCGGTTCGCTGGTCCTGCTCCGCGACGTCACCGAACTCCGGCGTCGCGAAAGAGAATTGATCACCAAGGACGCGACGATCCGGGAGATCCACCACCGCGTCAAGAACAACCTGCAGACGGTGGCGGCCCTGCTCCGCCTCCAGGCCCGGCGCATCGAGTCCGACCGCGGACGCGAGGCCCTTGAGGAGGCGGTGCGGCGGGTCGGGTCGATCGCGATCGTGCACGAGACGCTCTCCCAGAACCTGGACGAGCGCGTGGAGTTCGACGAGATCGCCGACCGGGTCCTGGCGATGGTCGCCGAGATCTCACCGGGCAAGGTCACCGGCCGGCGCACCGGCCGCTTCGGCATCCTCGACGCCGAGGTCGCCACCCCGCTGTCGATGGTGCTGACCGAGATCCTGCAGAACGCCCTGGAGCACGGCTTCCGCGAGGGCGACACCGGCACGGTCGAGGTGTCGGCGGTGCGCGGCGGCACGACGAAGGAGGCCCGCCTGCTGGTCACCGTCCAGGACGACGGCGTCGGCCTGCCCGACGGCTTCGACCCGCAGACCGCGGGCAACCTCGGCCTGCAGATCGTACGGACCCTGGTGGAAGGCGAGTTGGGCGGCACCTTCGACATGGTCCCGGCCCCGGGGGGTGGCACCCGCGTGATCCTCGACGTCCCGGTGCGGGCACAGAAGTAAGCCCGTTCCGGGACGCCCCACACAGCAAAGAGCCTCGGACCGTGCGGTCCGAGGCTCATGCTCGTGCTGCTCTACTAAGCGCATCGGGGGAACTGCGCGCTGCGGCTCGGGGGCGGGAGATGCGTACGCGCTGTACGCGCCGCCAAGCTCAGGCTGTCAGCAGGGGTGGGATGTCAGGCGGAGGCCTGACGGGCCCGGTTGCGGGCGGCGCGACGCTTCATGGCGCGGCGCTCGTCCTCGCTGAGACCACCCCAGACGCCGGAGTCCTGGCCGGACTCGAGCGCCCACTGCAGACACTGCTCGATCACCGGGCAGCGACGGCAGACGGCCTTGGCTTCCTCGATCTGCAGCAGCGCAGGACCGGTGTTGCCGATGGGGAAGAAGAGCTCGGGGTCTTCCTCGCGGCAAACGGCGTTGTGACGCCAGTCCATGGCTGCTACCTCTCCTTGGTATTACGTGCAAGTGCTTGTGAATGTGAACGCTTTCACGAATCCCTCAACAAGTGAAGGGCCGACCGCCGAGTCTTCCCCGGCGTGGTCCTGTGGTTTGTAGAGGGGTTCCGGTGACCTGTGGAGGCCGGTGTTGCGGGCCGTCCCGATCGCCACGTAGAGACTCGCAAACCTCAGCGGCGGATACAACCCCTTCAGGAAAGTTTTTTTTGATTCTTCGGTGTCGACTAGGTCACAGCCGTACTTCCATGGGGTGGATCCTGGCCTAAACGTTCGAGTGAAAGGACTTTAGTCCCTTCTGCTCACACAATCACACGCAGTGCACGGCGTACGCCTGTGAACGTCACGCTGGTGCGCAGCCCCAGGTGGTCACCGTCCATCTGGAGGGGGAGCGGGGCCTTCGAATGCAAGGTGAACTCGGTCTGGTCGTGCAGTGCGACGGCGTGCTTGCCATGGGGTCCGCGCTCGGGGGACGAAGTGAGCAACTGGGTGCCATACCGGGCAACCGCGGCCGTGGACAGGCGGCTGAGACCGAAGAGATCGAGGCCGGTATCGAACGAGGCTTTAGGCGACGCGTAGATCGGGCGATTGCCCAGAAACGTCCACGGGGAGGTGTTCGAGACTATGGACAGCACCAGATTGGTGACCGGTTCCTCGCCCGCCCGCTCCAGGGTGATCGTGCCGTGCCGGCGGTTGGGTTCGCCGAAGAGCTGGCGCACGACCTGACGGACGTAGAGAGCGTGGGTGGATTTCCTGCCGCGCTCGCGGTGCTGCTCGACCCGGCCCACCACGCCGGCGTCGAAGCCGAGACCCGCGTTGAAGGTGAACCAGCGGGCGGGCACCGCCTCGTCCTCCGTGCCGGGCGTGCCCGAGGCGAGGCCCAGGCCGACGGTGCGTTCGCTGCCCTCGCGCAGGGCGTCCAGCAGGGCGCCGGTGGCCTCCACGGCGTGGTTGGGCAGGCCCAGGGCGCGGGCGAAGACGTTGGTGGACCCGCCGGGGACCACTGCGAGACCGGGCAGGCGGTCCGGGTCGGGGCCGGCGTGCAGCAGGCCGTTGACGACCTCGTTGACCGTGCCGTCGCCGCCGAGGGCCACCACCAGGTCGATGTCGTCGCTCTCCGCGGCCTGCCGGCCCAGGTCGCGCGCGTGGCCGCGGTACTCGGTGGTCACCGCCTCGAGCTTCATCTCGCTCGCGAGCGCGTGGATCAGGACGTCGCGCGTACGCGCACTTGTGGTGGTTGCCGCCGGATTGACCACGAGAAGTGCACGCATGGGTTGCAGAGTACCTACTGGGTGGTACCGGGCACAGGGTCAGGTGGGGATCGGGCGGACCGCGGGACGTGAACCTCGGCACGGGCGCGCGCGGCGCGAGGGCTACCCTGCAGGGGTGAGCAGTGAGCAGACCCCCACCGCCCCGGACACCGCCGGCCCCCGCCCGCGGCGCCTGACGTACGCCGCGGCGCTCGCCGCCCTGGAGGGGCTGGCGCTGGTGGTCGGTGGAGCCTGGATGCTCGTCCTCGGTCTCACGGGCGAACCGGACGACCGGCAGCAGGCCGTGACCGGCGGGGTGACGGTGATCGTGCTGGCGCTGCTGCCGCTGCTCGCCGCGCGCGGGCTGCTCGCCCGCCGCAGCTGGAGTCGCGGCCCGGCCGTCATCACGCAGATCCTGGCGCTGCCCGTGGCCTACAACCTGCTGCAGGCCGACAGCGTGGCCGTCCCGGCGGGAATCGTGATCGCCGTCGTGGCCGTCACCGCGCTCGTTCTGCTGGTCAACCCGGAGACGACCCGGGCCCTCGGGATCCGGGGGCCCGGCGACGCCCGGAAGTAGCGCCTTCGCGGACCTTCGGGGGGATCACTCCTCGACCAGCAGCTTCTCCCGCAGCTGGGCCAGTGTCCTGGCCAGCAGCCGCGAGACGTGCATCTGCGAGATCCCGACCTCCTGCGCGATCTGCGACTGGGTCATGTTGCCGAAGAACCGCAGCAACAGGATCCGCTTCTCGCGCGGCGGAAGGTCCTCCAGCAGGGGCTTGAGCGACTCCCGGTACTCCACACCCTCCAGCGCCTCGTCCTCGGCGCCGAGGGTGTCGGCGACCGCCGGGGACTCGTCGTCGGTGTCGGGGACGTCCAGGGACAGCGTGGAGTACGCGTTGGCGGACTCCAGGCCCTCCAGGACCTCCTCCTCCGAGATCGCCAGCTTCTCGGCGAGCTCGTGGACCGTCGGGGAGCGGCCGTGCAGCTGCGAGAGCTCCGCCGTGGCCGTGGTCAGCGACAGGCGCAGCTCCTGCAGCCGGCGCGGGACGCGCACCGCCCAGCCCTTGTCGCGGAAGTGCCGCTTGATCTCGCCGACGACCGTCGGGGTCGCGTACGTGGAGAACTCCACGCCGCGGTCCGGGTCGAAGCGGTCGACCGACTTGATCAGGCCGATGGTGGCGACCTGCGTGAGGTCGTCCAGCGGCTCGCCGCGGTTGCGGAAGCGGCGCGCGAGGTGCTCGACGAGCGGCAGGTGCATCCGGACCAGCTGGTTGCGCAGCTCCGCGTACTCGGGGCTGCCGTCCTGCAGCGTGCGCAGCTTGAGGAACATGGCACGCGCTTCGCTGCGGTCCTGCGGGCCGTGATGCGTGCCCTGCGGCGCACTGTGCACACCCGGCGCCTCGTCGTCGGCGTATCGCTCGTGCTCGCTCATCGTCCCGCCCGTCGCCCTTCCCCGAGCCCTCGCCTCCCCCGTCCCCCTCGACCGTGCGCGAGTGGGGGGAACCCCCTCGACGGGGGGAACGGGGGAGGCCCCGGTCCGTCCGTCCGCGGGCGCGCTCCGTGCGGCATCGTCCCGGTTCTGCCGCCCGCCGCCCGGGACGGCCTGCGTGAGGTCGTCCTCCGGGTGCGGCCGGGCCTGCTCGGGGATGCCGTCGATGCCGTCCGCCATGTGCCGGGACGCCTCCGGGCCGGCCGTGCCCGTGCCCGTGCCCCGCCCCAAGCCCTCGAGCCCGCTCGAGCTGGGGGTGCCGTCGTCGGCCGGCAGCTCCCGTGTGCCGCGCTCTTCGTCCCGCACCGGCCCGTCCCCGTTCCTCACGCCGGCCCGGGTCCCGCGCCGCGCTGTTTGTAGAGGCTGATCGAAACGGTTTTGTCCTTGTCCACGGCGGAGGAGACCTTGCCCGCGAGGGCGGACAGGACGGTCCAGGCGAAGGTGTCCCGCGAGGGGGCATGGCCATCCGTGGTCGGTGCCGAGACCGTGACCTCGAGCGAGTCGTCGACGAGCCGGAACACACAACTGAGCACCGAGCCGGGCACGGCCTGCTGGAGCAGGATCGCGCAGGCCTCGTCCACCGCGATGCGCAGGTCCTCGATCTCGTCGAGGGTGAAGTCCAAACGGGCCGCGAGGCCGGCCGTGGCCGTACGCAGCACCGACAGGTAGGCACCCGCGGCCGGCAGCCGGACTTCCACGAAGTCCTGGGTCGCGGGCTCGCCTGCGATCTGGGACACCCTCACCTCCATGGTGGTACAAGCGTTAAAGAGCCGAGGATCGTCCCCCGGGTAACGCGATAGTGGTTCAGCGGTGACGCTACCGCGCTCTCGACATTCCTGTCCCCGGGACCCCGGCCCCTTGCCGTCACTCACAGTAAAGCTGTGGACACGCTCCGTGTCTAGGGGTCTGCGGGCCCAAATGGGAAGAGCGGGCGCCGGGTTGACGTACCCAGACGTCAGACGGTCGAACCGTCCGGAACCAGGGTCGCACGTCCTCACACCAGGACGTGGTCGACGAAGCACCAGCGCCAGGCCTCGCCGGGCTCGAAAGTCCGCATCACCGGGTGGCCGGACTCCTTGTGGTGCTCCGTGGCGTGCCGCCCCGGCGAGGAGTCGCAACAGCCGACGTGACCGCAGGTGAGGCACAGCCGCAGCTGCACCGGGTCCGTACCGTCCCGCAGGCACTCCGGGCAGGTCGGGCCGAGCGGCGCGGGCTCCGGGTGCGGCAGCGCGTCGGCGTGCGTGCACTGTTTCATGATGGCCAGGTTACGACGGTCGCGCGGACGACCGCGCGGAAAACGTGAGGGCGGGCGAGGACGATGGACGTGATGCCACTGCTGTTGCTGGTGGCGGGCAGCGCCGCGATAGCGGCGGCCGGGCGGCGCACCCCCGTGCCGGCGCCGCTGCTGCTGGTCGCGGCCGGCCTGGCGGTCAGCTACGTCCCCGGAGTGCCCGACTACACCCTCGACCCCCACATCGTCCTGCCGCTGCTGCTGCCCCCGCTGCTGCACACGGCGGCCACCGACAGCTCCTACCTCGACCTGCGCGCGCAACTGCGGCCCGTCGCGCTGCTGTCGGTGGGATACGTGCTGTTCGCGACCTTCGTCGTCGGCTGGGCGCTGTACATGATCGTGCCGGACCTGCCGCTGACGGCGGCGCTGGTGTTCGGCGCGGTGGTGGCGCCGCCGGACGCGGTCGCGGCGACCGCGGTGGCGCGCCGCGTCGGGCTGCCCTCGCGGATCACCACGATCCTGCAGGGCGAGTCCCTGTTCAACGACGCCACCGCGATCACCGCCTACAAGGTGGCGCTGGCGGCCGCGGTCGGCGAGGGCGCCACCTGGGCCGGGGGCATCGGCGAGTTCCTGGTGGCGGCCATCGGCGGGGTCGGGATCGGGCTGGTGCTCATGGCGCCGCTGCACTGGCTGCGCACGCGCGTGGAGGAGGCGCTGCTGCAGAACACGCTCTCCCTGCTGATCCCGTTCGCGGCGTACGCCGTCGCCGAGCAGGTGCACGCCTCCGGGGTCCTCGCCGTCGTGGTCGTCGCGCTCTACCTGGGACACCGCGCCTGGGAGGTCGACTTCGCCACCCGTCTGCAGGAGGAGGCCGTCTGGAAGATGGTCGCCTTCGTCCTGGAGTCGGCCGTGTTCGCGCTGATCGGGCTGCAGCTGCCGGTGGTCCTCAGAGGGCTCGGGGAGTACGAGGGCGCGGTCGCCGCCCGGTACGCGATCATCGTCTTCCTCGTGGTCGTCGCGGCCCGGTTCGTGTGGGTCTACCCGGCCACCTACCTGCCGCGCGTGCTGTCGGCCAGGATCAGGGCGCGGGAGGAGGACCCGACCTGGAAGGGGCCCTTCGTCATCGGCTGGGCCGGTATGCGCGGTGTGGTCTCGCTGGCCATCGCCTTCTCGATCCCGCTCACCCTGCACGGCGGCGAGGGAGCGTTTCCGCAGCGGAACCTGCTCCTCTTCCTGACCTTCACGACGGTCATCGGGACGCTCGTCGTGCAGGGCGTGACCCTGCCCCCGCTGATCCGGCTGCTGAAGTTCCCCACGCGCGACACGCAGAGCGAGACCCTCGCGGAGGCCAACGCCCAGGCACAGGCCTCCCGGGCCGCCGAGCAGCGCCTGGAGGAGCTCCTCTCCGACGAGCGCAACGCCCTGCCGGCACCGCTCGCCGACCGTCTGCGCACCGTCCTGGAACGCCGCCGCAACGCCGTCTGGGAACGGCTCGGCCAGGTCAACCCCATCACCGGCGAGACCGTCGACGACACCTACCGGCGCCTGTCGCGCGAGATGATCAGCGCCGAGCGCACGGTCTTCGTCAAGCTCCGGGACGGCCGCTACATCGACGACGAGATGTTGCGCACCCTGCTGCGCAGGCTGGACCTGGAGGAGGCGGCGGCCTACCGGGAGACGGCGTAGCGCCCGTCAGGGGAAGGGGCGGCCGGTGACCACCGCCGCGACCGTCGTCCCGCGCGGGAACGCGCCCTCCTCCACCAGGGCCACGAGCCCGTACAGCAGCTTGGCGACATAGAGACGCTCGACGGGCACACCGTGGCGGTGCTCGAAGTCGGCGGCGAAGGCGTCGAGTTCGGGGGTGGTGCGGGCGTAGCCGCCGAAGTGGAAGCGGCCGTCGAGGGACCAGGTGCCGCGGGGGCCGCCGTACGTCCGCTCCTGCAGGGCGCGGACCTCGGCGGTGAGGAAGCCGCCCCTGAGCACCTCGATGCCCAGGGCGCGCCGGCCGGGCGGGAGTCCCGCGGCCAGACCGGCGAGCGTGCCCCCGGTGCCGCAGGCGACGGCGGCCACGTCGGCCCGTCCGGCCAGTTCCGCGCCGAGCGCCTGGCAGCCGCGCACGGCACGGGGGTTGCTGCCGCCCTCGGGGACGACGTACGCGTCCTCGGCACCGGCCGCGCGCAGGATCGCGCGGAGCACCTCGGGGTCCGTCTTGCGCCGGTAGGCCGCCCGGTCGACGAAGTGCAGGCGCATGCCGTCGGCCGCGCACCGGGCGAGGGACGGGTTGAGGGGGCGGCCGGCCAGCTCCTGGCCGCGCACCACGCCGACCGTGGGCAGGCCCAGGAGCCGGCCGGCGGCGGCCGTGGCCCGCAGGTGGTTGGAGTACGCGCCGCCGAAGGTGACGACGGTCCGGCCGGCCGCGGCCGTGAGGTTCGGCGCCAGCTTGCGCCACTTGTTGCCGATCAGCTCCGGGTGGATCAGGTCGTCCCGCTTCAGCAGCAGCCGGACCCCGCGCCGGGCGAAACGATCGTCCACGACCTCCTGCACCGGCGAGGGCAGCCGGGGCCGCAGCGCGGCGAGGCCGGGGGAATCGGGGCTGGTCACCCCGCCATTGTCACCCGGGACGAGCGGCGGGCCGGCCGCGGGAGGGGGCGAAGGCGGTGGGGCGGGACCCCTGTGTGCCCAGCCCTGCGAAGATCCATTCCCGCTCTTTCGGGTAATAGCACGAGCACGCTGTGTGAGGAAGGGTGGTGCGTGCACATCGATGCCCGACGCGGATGGCGTGGGGCATGACCGGGAGGGCAATTCTTTATGTCGGTAGGCGAAGAGGTCCGCACCGAGGAGACCAGGCCGCAGCAGAGTCTCGACACGGCGGCGGCGCGGAACCTGGCCACCACGACCAAGTCCGTGCCGCAGATGCAGGAGATCAGCTCGCGCTGGCTGCTGCGCATGCTGCCCTGGGTGGACATCCAGGGCGGCGCGTACCGGGTGAACCGGCGGCTGACGTACGCCGTCGGCGACGGCCGGCTGACGTTCGTCAAGACCGGCGACCGTGTCGAGGTCATCCCCGCCGAACTGGGCGAACTGCCGGCGCTGCGGTCCTACGAGGACGAAGAGACGCTCTCGGAACTCGCCCGGCGCTGCGAGCAGCGCTGGTTCGCCCCGGGAGAGCTGATCGCCTCCTTCGGCAGCCAGAACGACGAGGTGTACCTGCTCGCGCACGGCAGGGTGGAGAAGCTCGGCACGGGCCCCTACGGGGACGACGAGTCCCTCGGGATCCTCGCCGACGGCGCCTACTTCGGCGACCGGGCGCTGCTGGACGAGGACGCCATCTGGGAGTACACGGCCCGCGCGCTCACCGCCTGCACGGTGCTCGTGCTGTCCCGCGAGCACGTCGAGCAGGTCGCGGAGCGCTCCGACTCCCTGCGCGAACAGCTCGAGCAGCGCCGCCGGCTCCCCGAGCAGCCCACCAACAAGTACGGCGAGAAGGAGATCGACCTCGCCTCCGGCCACTCCGGTGAGCCCGACATCCCGCACACCTTCGTCGACTACGAGGCCAGGCCCCGCGAGTACGAACTGAGCGTCGCCCAGACCGTGCTGCGCATCCACACGCGCGTGGCCGACCTCTACAACCAGCCCATGAACCAGACCGAGCAGCAGATCCGGCTGACGGTCGAGGCGCTCAAGGAGCGCCAGGAGCACGAGCTCGTCAACAACCGGGACTTCGGTCTGCTCCACAACTGCGAGTACGACCAGCGGATCCAGCCGCACGACGGCGTGCCGAGCCCCGACGACATGGACGAGCTGCTCAGCAGGCGGCGCGGCACCAAGCTGTTCCTCGCCCACCCCCGCGCGATCGCCGCGTTCGGCCGCGAGCTCAACAGGCGCGGGCTCGTCCCCGAGACCATCGACCTCGGCGGCAACCGCATCCCCACCTGGCGCGGCGTGCCGATCTTCCCCTGCAACAAGATCCCGGTGACCGCCGCCCGCACCTCCTCGATCATCGCCATGCGTACCGGCGAGGAGGACCAGGGCGTCATCGGCCTGCGGGCCTCGGGCATCCCCGACGAGATCGAGCCGAGCTTGTCGGTGCGCTTCATGGGCATCAACGAACAGGCCATCATCAAGTACCTGGTCACGACGTACTACTCGGCAGCGGTCCTGGTGCCGGACGCGCTCGGTGTCCTGGAGAACGTCGAGATCGGCCGCTGGCGGTGACGCTCCCCACCGGTACGCCGCATCCCCGCGCGTCGGCGCGGGTAGATCCCGGGAGTACGCGCCCGGCGGCAGGGCAAGCGCCACCGTCCGCTCCTTGTGCGAGGTGGTCCCATGGGTGAGTCCCTGACGGAGGTCACGACGGAATTCATGACGGAGACCGGGCAGCACGGCGCCGGGACCCTCGGGCCGGCCGGGGCGTCAAAGGGGCGGGGGGCCATCGGCAGGCAGCGGGACGAGCGGCCGGAGGCGGCCGACGGGCACGAGGCGGAGGCGCTCCTGGCGCGGGCCCGGACGGCGGTGGACCCGGTGCTGCGGTCCGCGCTCGGGACGCTGCCCGGCCCCATGCGCCGGGTGGCGCTCCACCACTTCGGCTGGGCCCACGCGGACGGCACACCGGCGACGGGGGGCTCGGGCAAGGCGATCCGCCCCGCGCTCGTCCTCGCCTCGGCCGCCGCCCTCGGTGGCCCGAAGGCCCGGGAGGAAGCCGTACGGGCGGCCGCGGCGGTGGAGCTGATCCACAACTTCACGCTGCTGCACGACGACGTGATGGACCGGGACACCACCCGGCGGCACCGGCCCACCGCGTGGACCGTGTTCGGCGACGCCGACGCGATCCTCGCCGGAGACGCCCTGCAGGCGCTGGCCCTGCGGCTGCTCGCCGAGGACGCCCACCCGGCCGCCCCGGCCGCCGCCGCCCGGCTCGCGGACTGCGTCGTCGAGCTGTGCGCCGGACAGCACGCGGACACGGCCATGGAACGGTGCCGCCCCGGCGAGGTCGGCCTCGACGAGACGCTCGCCATGGCCGAGGCCAAGACGGGCGCGTTGCTGGGCTGCGCCTGCGCGATCGGCGCGCTGTACGCGGGTGCCGGGCGGACGGACGTGACGGCGCTGGACGCGTTCGGCCGGGAGGCCGGGCTCGCCTTCCAGCTCATCGACGACGTCATCGGCATATGGGGGGACCCGCACCGCACCGGCAAACCGGCCCGCGCGGACCTGGCCGCCCGCAAGAAGTCCCTGCCGGTGGTCGCCGCCCTCACCTCCGGCACCCCGGCCGCCGCCGAACTCGCCGCCCTGTACGAAGCGCCCGGCGGGCAGGGGGACCTGGAGCACATCGCCCGGACCGTGGAACGGGCGGGCGGCCGCGACTGGGCGCAGGACCAGGCGGCCGACCGGATGGCCCGGGCGATGCAGGAACTGGCCCGCGCGGTGCCCGACCCGGAGGCGGCGGGCGGCCTGCTGGCCCTGGCCGAGTTCGTGACGCGGCGCAGCACCTGAGCGCCGTCCGGCCCCCGGGGTCACCGGAACCGTGCGGTTCTGACCCCGCGCGGCCGCCGGCCCGGCGGGTCCCGCACTGCCCCACGGTGTGCGGGACCCGCCCTCCCGTCGTTCCGGCGAGGTCCCGCCGGGCTTCGGCGACGGCCACCGGATAGGCTTCAACGGCCATGGCGGCAGGGCCGGTTGAGGCGGACGAAGGGCGGGGACATGGGCGTGGCGATCCGGACGGCGGGGGAGGGCGACCGGGAGCTGGTCGTCGGGCTCCTGGACGAGGCCTTCCGCGACGACCCGGTGAGCCGCTGGGTCTTCCCCGGTGAGGAACACCGCCGTGCGGCACATCCGAAGCTCATGGCCGCCTTCACCGACATCGTGCTCGCCGACGGGCGCATCGACGTGACCGAGGACGGCGCGGCCTGCGCGCTGTGGCTGCCGGTGCCGGCGGACGAGCACGGCGGGGACGCCGGTGACGGCGCCGACGACGGCCCCGCCCGGATGCGCGAGGCCGTCGACCCGGACAACGAGCGCGTGGAGCTGATCAGCAGCCTGACGGCCGGGATCCACCCCTCGGGACGCGCCCACGAGTACCTGTGGATGATCGGCGTGACCCCCGGCCGCCAGGGCGAGGGCCTGGGCACCGCCCTGATCGAGCCGGTCCTCGACCGCTGCGACCGCGAGGGGCTCCCCGCCTATCTGGAGGCGAGCAGCGCCCGCAGCCGGCGGTTGTACGAGAGGCTCGGCTTCGAGCCCGCCGGCCGACCCCTCGACCTCCCGGACGGCCCGCGGATGTGGCCGATGTGGCGCGAGCCCCGGCGGCACGAGGTCTGCGGACAGCACGGCTAGGGCCTGTCGTCGAACTCCCGTCGTCCGCCCGGAGGGCGGGCCCCGCGGCGTCGGGTGCGTGCTCCCGGCGTGCCGGCGCGGGCCCGCATACGGGATTCGGGTCTGCGCCCGGTGCGGCGAGAGGGCGTGCAGGGCGTCGCGGGGCAGGCGGGAGTTCGACGACCGGCCCTAACCCTCCGGCACGATCGTCTCCGCGATCCGTTCGACCAGCCCGCCCGGCACGTCCACGCCGGGCAGGACACCCTCCAGGACGCCCGGCAGCGTCAGGTGCTCCAGGAGCAGCCCGAGCATCGCGAGGTGGAGCACGGCGACGGTCTCGTCGCCACCGGGCAGCCCGGCCGCCCGGTGGAACTCCATGCCCTCCTGCAGGCCGGCACGGACCGAATCGGCGCAGGAGGCGCGCAGTCCGGGGCGCCGGGTGGCCTCCAGGCGCAGTTCCAGCAGGGCCAGGCAGCCCGCGCGGTCGCGGGTCGCGCGGGCCGTCAGGTCGTGCATGAAGGCGGTGACCAGGGAGCGGTCCTTCGGGCGCGCCATCAGTCCGGCGATCACTTGGGGGTCGGGCGCGAGCCGCGCGTGCACCCGTGCGTCGATCTGGCGCAGCAGGTCGTCGCGCCCGGTGAAGTAGTTGGAGGCGGTGCCCACGGGCACCCCGGCTGCGGCGTCCACCGCGCGGAACGTCAGCCCGCGCGCCCCCTCGCGGGCGAGCACCTCGACGCCGGCGTCGACGAGCGCGGCCCGGCGCTCGGGGTTGCCGGCCATGTGGAATCCCTTCTCCCACTTTCCGCGATCACGGGAAATCCCTTGCAGCCACTACATGTGAAGTACTACAAGTGGAGTTGTTGCGTCGACAGCCTACGAAAAGAGACCGCCTTGCGAAAGCTCACGTACTTCATCGCCTGCTCCATCGACGGCTTCATCGGGGACCCGGACGGCGACGCGTCGTCCATGATTTCCTTGCTCGACGAGGAGTTCCTCGGGTTCCTCAAGGAGGAGCACCCGGAGACCATCGCGACCCCGGGCCGCCGGGCTCTGGGCATCGACGACGTGCCGAACAAGCGGTTCGACACGATCATCCAGGGCCGCGGCAGCTACGAGCTCGCGCTGAAGGAAGGCATCACCAGCCCCTACGCCCACCTGCGCGAGTACGTCGCCTCGCGCAGCCTGAAGGAGTCGCCCGACCCGAACGTCGAGATCATCGCCGACGACCTGCTCGGCAAGGTCCGCGAACTGAAGGCGGAGGACAGCGGGCTCGACATCTACCTGTGCGGCGGCTCGCAGCTCGCGGGCGAGCTGATCGACGAGATCGACGAGCTCGTCATCAAGAGCTACCCCCTCGTGTACGGCTCGGGCATGCCGATGTTCGGCTCCGGCTTCGCGATCACCCCGTTCGCGCTGGAGTCGGTGCGGGCCTTCGGCAACGGCGCGGTGGTGCGCACGTACGCCAGGAAGCGCTGAGCCCGCGCCGGGCCTACGCTGGGGACATGGGCAGCGAACAACACGTCTGTCCCGACTGCGGACAGCCAGTGGAGACGGTCGTCCGGCGCCACAAGACGCTGGGCGCGTGGGTTCCGGTGTGGGTGCCCGGCCCGTGCCGCAACCCCGAGTGCGCGACGCACGCCGACGCGGTCGCCAGGAGCGCCGAAGGCGCCGGGGCCGCCGGTGCCGGCCGGGCCGCCGAGGCGGAGAAGGAGCCCGGACGGACCGCGGCGCGGAATCCCTGAACCTCCCGTGCCGGGAAACCCGGGCCGGCTCCCACCGCCCCCGTGAGAGCCGCCCGCCCCGGGTGGCCGGGAACCGACGGACGCGGCCGGCCGGGCCGTAGCGTGATCCCCGGGTCACTTCCGGACGGGGAGGCGTCGACGTGGGCGAGGCGGGGCGCGGGCACCGCGCGGTGTGGCGGTGGGCCGCGGGCGTGTGGGCGGCCGCGGTGGTCGTCGGGGGCGGGCTCACGGTATGGCTGCAGGACTCCGCCGAGCCCGGGGGACCGTACACCTGGCAGCCGGCCGAGTCCGGGGACCCGGCGCCCGACCCTCCGGACCGCGGCGACCGCAGTGACCAGGGCGACCGCGCCACGCGATGCCCGGCGGACGGGACCGCCGTCCTGTGCGCGTACGCGACGATCCCGTGACCACCCCCGCTCGTCGGGGCGACGGCGGCCCGTCCGACTCCGGGCAGCGGCTCCCGACCGGCCGCCAGGGCATTTTGGGGGGCGCTTCGGCATCGCACGACGCGGCCCGGCGTCGGGGCACACCCGGTCGTCCCACGCGGGCTCCAGCCGCCGGAGCCGCGGCGCCCGGGTTGCATGACGTCAGCATCGCGCCGTTCCCGCCAGCCTCCTGTGTGAACCTGGGACGGCCCGTGCCCCGGGTTCGCCCCGCGTCGGCCGCCAGTTGCTTGCATGCGTCAATGGACCACATCACGTTCCTCGTGGCGGTCGTCATCGTCACAGCGCTCGCCTTCGACTTCACCAACGGCTTCCACGACACGGCGAACGCCATGGCGACCTCCATCGCCACCGGCGCCCTCGCCCCCCGCACAGCGGTCCTGGTGAGTGCCGTCCTGAACGTCGCCGGCGCCTTCCTGTCCACCGAGGTCGCCAGGACGATCTCCGGCGGCATCGTCGACGACTCCCTCGTCACCCCGGGGATGATCTTCGCGGGGCTGGTCGGGGCGATCCTGTGGAACCTGCTGACCTGGCTGCTCGGCCTGCCGTCGAGCTCCTCGCACGCCCTGTTCGGCGGGCTGATCGGGGCCGTGTGGGCCGGGGCGGGCGGCCACGCCGTGCACGGCGGCGAGGTGGTCGCGAAGGTGCTGGTCCCGGCGGTGGCCTCGCCGGTCGTGGCGGGGATCGCCGCGCTGGCCGCGACCCACCTGGCGTACCGGCTCACCGAGCGGGCCCGCGAGAAGTCCGTGGCGGACGGCTTCCGGGTGGGCCAGATCGCCTCGGCCTCCCTGGTCTCCCTCGCGCACGGCACCAACGACGCGCAGAAGACCATGGGCGTCATCACCCTGACCCTGGTCTCCGCGGGCGCGCTGGGCGCGGACGCCGAGCCGCCGGTGTGGGTCATCGCCTCCGCGGGGCTCGTCATCGGCCTCGGCACCTACCTCGGCGGCTGGCGGATCATCCGCACCCTGGGCAAGGGCCTCACCGAGATCCGCTCCCCCCAGGGCTTCGCCGCCGAGACGGCCACCACGACCGTCATCCTCGTCTCCGCCCACCTCGGCTTCGCCCTGTCCACCACGCAGGTCGCCTCGGGCAGCATCCTCGGCGCGGGACTGGGGCGGCGTCTGGCGGAGGTCCGCTGGAACGTGGCGGGCCGCATGGTGATCGCCTGGCTGGTCACGCTGCCCGCCGCCGCACTCGTCGGCGGCCTGGCCGCGAGCGCGGTCCGGCACGGCGGTGACCTCGGTACGGCGGCCGTCGCGCTGGTCGGCGCGGCCCTCGCCGCGGGCATCGTGGCCCTGGCCCGCCGCAGCCCGGTGGACGCCCGCAACGTCAACGACGCCCCCGAGGTCACCTTCCGCTCCGCGCCGCCGGCCGAGGTCGGCACGGCCGTCTGAACAGGGGGTCCGTTTCCGGTGCGGCTGGACCGGACCGCACCCGGCCGGGCCGCCGCGGTGAGCCTCGGCGGCACCGTCGTCGTGGTCCTCGTCCTCGCCCTCGTCGGCCTCGCCCCGGCGCCCTCGGCCTCGCCCGCGGCGGGAAGGCCCGGGAGGAGGACGGTGGCACGTCCGCCGCCGGCATCGCCCAGGCGGGGCCGTGCCCCCTGGTGTGCGCGGCCGCGGTGGCGCACGGGGTGCACGTGATCGTGCGCAGTTCCACCGACCACGGCATGACGGAACGACGGAACGACGGAACGGTGGAGCGGCGGAAGCGGGGCCGACGGGTCCCGCCGGGCGCCGCAGGACGCCGAAGGGGCCCGGCCGGTAAGGGCCGGGCCCCCTCGGGAAGCCCGTTGACCTGCGATGGTGCACCGATCGCCGGTCGCTTCGAACAGGCCGGTGATCAGGCCTTCTTGGTCTCCCAGAAGATCTTGTCGATCTGGGCGATGTAGTCCAGCGCCTTCTGGCCGGTGGCCGGGTCGGTCGAGGCCTTGGCGGCGGACAGGGCCTTCAGGGTGTCGTTGACCAGCTGGTGCAGCTCCGGGTACTTCTCGAAGTGCGGCGGCTTGAAGTAGTCGCTCCACAGCACGGAGACGTGGTGCTTCGCGAGCTCCGCGCGCTGCTCCTTGATGACCGCGGCACGCGTCTGGAAGTGCGGGTCGTCGTTGCCGGCCATCTTCTCCTGGATGGCCTTCACCGACTCCGCCTCGATGCGGGCCTGGGCCGGGTCGTACACGCCGCAGGGCAGGTCGCAGTGCGCGCTGACCTTCACCTTGGGGGCAAACAGGCGGGAAAGCATGAAGCAATCCTTCCTCGTGATCGTCTTCTCAGGGGGGACATTACTCCCTGGGAGGCCGGTTTTCGCGAGTGCCCCCTTGGGCTTAGGACGAAAGTCCGGGGTGAGACTGGGACCGGTGGAGGAAACAAGCGGGGAGGTGCCGGGTGAGGCCGGAGCCGTCGCAGGAGTCCGAGCGGGGGAGGGCGGTCCTGCCCTTCGGGGTGGCCGAGGTGACCGGGCCGTCCATGGTGCCCACGCTTCACCACGGGGACCGGCTCCTGGTGCACTACGGGGCCCGCGTCAGACCCGGTGACGTCGTCGTCCTGCGCCATCCCTTCCAGCAGGACCTGCTCGTCGTCAAGCGGGCCGTCGAGCGGCGCGCGGGCGGCTGGTGGGTGCTCGGCGACAACGCGTACGCCGGCGGCGACAGCACCGACTACGGGGTCGTGCCCGACGACCTGGTCCTCGCCCGGGTCCGTTTCCGCTACCGGCCGCGCAGGCCCGGCCGGCGTTCGCCGCTGGCGCTGCTGGGCTGGGCGCTGTCGGCGGCCAGGCCCGTCTTCTCCGGCAGGCCGGGCCGGGCCGCCTCCAGGCGCTTGCGGGCCCGGTAGGCCGCCACGTTGGCGCGGGTCGCGCAGCGGTCCGAGCAGTAGCGCCGGGAGCGGTTGGTGGAGGTGTCCAGGTAGGCGTTGCGGCAGGGGGCCGCCTCGCACAGGCCGAGGCGGTCCACGCCGTACTCGGTGAGGTGGAAGGCGAGGCCCATCGCGGCGATCGCCGCGTAGCCGGCGGTCGCGTTGGACGGGTGGTCCGCCAGGTGCATGTGCCACAGCGGACGGCCGTCGTCGTCGCGGAAGTCGTGGCCGGAGATCTGCGGGCTCACCGGGAACTCCAGCAGCAGCGAGTTCAGCAGGTCCACCGCGAGCGTCTCGTCGCCCGAGTCGGCCGCCTCGAAGACCGCGCGCAGCCGGGCCCGGACCGAACGGAACCGGGTCACGTCCGCCTCGGTGGCGCGCCGGGCCGCCGACTGGTTGCCCCCGAAGAGGTCGCGGACGGCCTCGATCGAGGTCAGGACGTCCTTGCCCCGGACCGGTTCCTCGGTGTTGACGAGGCGTACGGCATAATCCGAGTAATAGGCCAGTTCCACTTGTAGTCCTTACGGAGGGGCTCTATGGTCGTGGTGCGGTCGGGTAATAGCCGGTCGTACTTCCAGGGTATTACGTAGGTGTGGGTGACGGAGGGACTCGATGACGGACGCGGACACCACCACGACCGCCGCCGACTGGCACGCCTGGCAGGACAGCTGGGACCGCCAGCAGGAGTGGTACATGCCCGACCGCGAGGAGCGGTTCCGGATCATGCTCGACATGGTGGAGGCCCTCGTCGGCCCCGCCCCGCGCGTGCTCGACCTCGCGTGCGGCACGGGCAGCATCACCGCCCGGCTGCTGAAGCGGTTCCCCGAGGCCACCAGCACCGGTGTGGACCTGGACCCCGCCCTCCTCGCCATCGCCGAGGGCACCTTCGCGGGCGACGAACGGGTCCGTCTGGTGACCGCCGACCTCAAGGACCCGCACTGGACGGCGAAGCTGCCGCACGACTCCTACGACGCCGTCCTGACCGCCACCGCCCTGCACTGGCTGCACCGTGAACCCCTCGCGGTCCTCTACGGCCGGATCGCGGAGCTCCTCCGCGACGGCGGTGTCTTCATGAACGCGGACCACATGATCGACGAGACGACGCCCCGGATCAACGCGGCCGAGCGGGCCCAGCGGCACGCCCGCATGGAACAGGCCAAGCGGGAGGGCGCCCTGGACTGGACCGAGTGGTGGCGGCTCGCCGCCGAGGACCCCGTCCTCGCCGGGCCGACCGCCCGCCGCTTCGAGATCTACGGCGAGCACGCGGAGGGCGACACCCCGTCGGTGGCCTGGCACACGCGCGTGCTGCGGGAGCGGGGCTTCGGCGAGGTGCGGCCCGTGTGGTGCTCGCCGTCCGACACGCTGCTGCTGGCGCTGAAGTAGCCCGGGCGGCCCCGGGAGCCACCCAAGAGGCGAGGGGCGGTACGGGAGATCCCGTACCGCCCCTCGCCGGGCGTGCGCCCGCGGACCGTCAGAGCACCTTGGACAGGAACGACTTCGTCCGCTCGTGCTGCGGGTTCGTCAGGACCTCGCGCGGATGGCCGGACTCCACCACCACACCGCCGTCCATGAAGACCAGGCTGTCGCCCACCTCGCGGGCGAAGCCCATCTCATGGGTGACGACGATCATCGTCATGCCGGACTCGGCCAGGTCGCGCATGACGTCGAGGACGTCGCCGACCAGCTCCGGGTCGAGCGCCGAGGTCGGCTCGTCGAAGAGCATCAGCTTGGGCTCCATCGCCAGCGCCCGGGCGATGGCCACGCGCTGCTGCTGGCCGCCGGAGAGCTGCGAGGGGTAGTTGCCGGCCTTGTCGCCGAGGCCCACGCGCTCCAGCAGCTGCATCGCGCGCTCCCTGGCCTGGGCCCTGCTGACGCCCTTGACCTGCACCGGCGCCTCGATGATGTTCTCCACGGCCGTCATGTGCGGGAACAGGTTGAAGCGCTGGAAGACCATGCCGATGTCCCGGCGCTTGAGGGCGACCTCGCTGTCCTTGAGCTCGTACAGCTTGTCGCCCTTCTGCCGGTAGCCGACGAGCTCGCCGTCGACGTACAGGCGGCCGGCGTTGATCTTCTCCAGGTGGTTGATGCACCGCAGGAAGGTCGACTTGCCGGAGCCGGAGGGGCCGATGAGGCAGAAGACCTCACCCTGCTTGACCTCCAGGTCGATGCCCTTGAGGACCTCGACCGCACCGAACGACTTGTGGACGCCCTCGGCCTTGACCATGGGGACGGCCGTGTCCCGGACGGGGGTGTCCGTCCTGGCGATCTTCTCGGTCATGCCATGCCCCCCTTCGGGCGGCCCAGCGACAGCATGTTGGCCTTCACCTTCTGCCACGGCGTCGGCGGCAGCTGGCGCGAGGAGCCACGCGCGTAGTACCGCTCCAGGTAGAACTGGCCCACGCTGAAGACCGAGGTCAGCAGCAGGTACCAGGCGGCCGCCAGGAACAGCATCTCGGCGGGGGCGCCGGAGGTCTGGCCGATGTCCTGGGCGACGCGGAACAGCTCGGAGTACTGGACGACCGACACCAGCGAGGTCGTCTTCAGCATGTTGATGACCTCGTTGCCCGTCGGCGGCACGATCACGCGCATCGCCTGCGGGATGACGATCCGGCGCAGCGTCCTGGAGTGGCTCATGCCCAGCGCGTGCGCCGCCTCCGTCTGGCCCTCGTCGACCGAGAGCAGACCGGCACGGCAGATCTCCGCCATGTACGCGGCCTCGTTGAGGCCGAGGCCCAGCAGTGCCGTCAGGAACGGGGTCATGAAGTCCGACCACTCGTCCTTGTAGAACGGCCCGAGGTTGATGTACTCGAAGACCAGGCCCAGGTTGAACCAGACCACCAGCTGCACCAGGACCGGCGTGCCGCGGAAGAACCAGATGTAGAACCAGGCGATCCAGGAGGTCACCGGGTTCTTCGACAGGCGCATCACGGCGAGGACGATGCCGCCGACGATGCCGATCGCCATCGACAGGATGGTGATCAGCAGCGTCCGGCCCACGCCCTGCAGGACCCGGTCGTCGAAGAAGTAGTCGGGGATCGCGTCCCAGTTGATCCTGCCCTGGGCGAACGCGTAGATGATCCCGCCCAGCAGGGCGAGGGCGACGACGGCGGAGACGTACCGCCCGTAGTGCCGGACCGGGATGGCCTTGATGGCCTCCGGTCCGGCCGGGGGCGTGTCGGCCGGGCCCGTCGTCTTGTCGATGTCAACAGTCACGGGTGTTGCCTTTCAGTGCCGCTGGGCCGCGGTCACTTGCCGCCGTTGATGGTGGCTTCCTTCACGGCGCCGTCCGTGACGCCCCACTTCTGAAGGATCTTCTCGTACTCGCCGTTGGCGATGATGGCGTCCAGCGCGGCCTTGAGGGCGTCCCGCAGCTGCGTCTGGTCCTTGGCGACCGCGATGCCGTACGGCGCGGCCTCGACCTGCTCGCCGACCAGCTGGAAGTCCTTGCCGCCGCCGGAGGTCTTCACCGCGTACGCGGCCACCGGGAAGTCCGAGGAGCCGGCGTCCGCGCCGCCCCCGCGCAGGCGGGTCTGGGCCTGCTGGTCGTTGTCGAAGGCCTCGATGGAGATCTTCTTGCCGGCCGGACACTTCTTCGACTCGGCCTTGGCGAGGTCCTCGGAGACCGTGCCGCGCTGCAGCACGATCTTCTTGCCGCACAGGTCGGACCAGGTCTTGATGCCCTGGTCGTCGCCCTTCTTGGTGTAGATCGAGACACCGGCGGTGAAGTAGTCGACGAAGTCGACGCCCTCGCCGACCTTCTTGCCGGTGTCGGGGTCGATGCCCTGCTGACGCTCCGGGTTGTCGGTCATGGCGGACATGGCGATGTCGTACCGCTTGGACCGCAGACCCGTGAGCAGGGCGTCGAAGGTGCCGTTCTCGAACTGGAACTCGACGCCGAGCTGCTTGCCCATGGCGGCCGCGAGGTCCGGGTCGATGCCGACCGTCTTGCCGGATTCGTCCTTGAACTCGACCGGGGCGTACGCGATGTCGGAACCGACCTTGACGACGCCCTTGTCGCGGATCGACTGCGGCAGCTTGTCGGCGAGCGGGGCCGCCGTGGTCTTCGCGGTCTCGCTGCCCGAGCCGTTGTCCTTGGTCTGGTCACCGCATCCGGTGAGCATCAGCGCGCCTGCGACCGCGATCGCACCGACCGCTGCTAGCCGGGAGTGCGCGGCGGTCGTACGACGGGTGGAGCTTGCGGTCATGGTGGGTTCCTCCGGCGGATGGGTGGAGTTGCCGATGGGGCGGGCGGTCGCCGATGGATTCGACAGCCGCCGGTATGCCGGCACGGGCCGATGGGACCGGCACATGCCGTGGGTCGACGAGAACACACGTCTTCGAGTGTCGCGACCTCGTGTGATTACGGCATCTTGCCATTCGGACTGCGCCATTCAGGGGGCCAGCCATGTCAAAATCGGATAACGGGCGGTCCCCGAACCCCACCACTCCGGTACATCACGGCCGGACCTTCTGCGGGAATCCTCTCTTCCGGCCGGAGAATCTTCGGCGCATCTCGGGATGTGGATGCCTGGGGCGTGGTGTTTGCGGATTCCTGGGTGGTTGTCGCGGTGTCGGACGGCGATTGTCCTCGTATGGCGTCTTTGCCGGAGCGCCGTCATGTGACCTTCGCGTTATGGACTCGTCGTCGGTGCCGTCCGTCCGGTAAGAAGGTGCTTTACACCCCTCATCCGGGGCTCAGGGCGCGTGTGCGGCGCGCCCGTCGCGTATGTGCCCGTACGTATCCCGTACGCAGCACCACCAGGGCCGTGCGCGGTGCCCGCCCACTTCTCAACCAGGAGTGGCCACCCTCAACCATTGAAGACTTAAGGGGTAAAGACAAGTGGCAGCGGAGATCGTCAATCCTCGCAGCGAAAGCGCGGACCACGGGAATCAGGAGAGCGGTGCGGAGCCCCTCGATTCCTTCGATCCGGCGTTCGCCCTGCATCGCGGGGGCAAGATGGCCGTGCAGGCCACCGTGCCCGTCCGCGACAAGGACGACCTGTCCCTGGCGTACACACCCGGCGTCGCGAAAGTGTGCAGCGCGATCGCCGAGAAGCCGGAGCTCGTCCACGACTACACCTGGAAGTCGTCCGTCGTGGCCGTGGTCACCGACGGTACGGCGGTGCTGGGGCTCGGGGACATCGGGCCCGAGGCCTCCCTTCCGGTGATGGAGGGCAAGGCCATCCTGTTCAAGCAGTTCGGCGGTGTCGACGCGGTCCCGATCGCGCTGGACTGCACGGACGTCGACGACATCGTGGAGACGGTCGTCCGGCTCGCGCCGTCCTTCGGCGGCGTGAACCTGGAGGACATCTCCGCGCCCCGGTGCTTCGAGATCGAGCGCCGGCTGCAGGAACGGCTGGACATCCCGGTCTTCCACGACGACCAGCACGGCACGGCGGTCGTGACGCTGGCAGCGCTGCGCAACGCCGCGCGGCTGAGCGGGCGCGCGCTGGGCGATCTGCGGGCGGTGATCTCCGGGGCCGGCGCCGCGGGTGTCGCCATCGCGAGGATGCTGGTGGAAGCCGGGGTCGGGGATGTCGCGGTGGCCGACCGCAAGGGTGTCGTGTCGGCGGACCGGGAGGACCTGACGTCGGTCAAGCGGGAGCTGGCCGGGTTCACGAACAAGACCGGGCTCTCCGGGTCGCTGGAGGCGGCTCTGGCGGGAGCCGACGTGTTCATCGGGGTCTCCGGCGGTACGGTGCCGGAGGCCGCGGTCGCCTCCATGGCCGAGGGTGCCTTCGTCTTCGCGATGGCCAACCCGAACCCCGAGGTGCACCCCGACGTGGCGCACAAGTACGCGGCGGTCGTGGCGACCGGACGGTCGGACTTCCCGAACCAGATCAACAACGTGCTGGCGTTCCCGGGGATCTTCGCCGGGGCGCTGCAGGTGCGGGCGTCCCGGATCACCGAGGGCATGAAGCTGGCGGCGGCGGAGGCGCTGGCGGCCGTGGTCGGGGACGACCTCGCGGCCGACTACGTCATCCCCTCGCCGTTCGACGAGCGGGTCGCGCCGGCGGTGACCGCGGCGGTGGCCGCCGCCGCCCGGGCCGAGGGCGTGGCCCGTCGCTGAGGTGACATGACCCCAATGGCCCCGCCCGAACGGGTGGGGCCTTTTCCGCCTGTGGCCGGGGTGCCGCGGTCGGGGTGTCGCGTGGCCCGGCACCCCGGGGTGCCGGGCCACGCGACACCCCGACCGCGGGCGCCGGTACCGCGCCCGCTCGGTGCGGCGGTGCTCACCCCGCTGTTGGCAAGAGGGCGTGTCTCACAGGGGCCCGTGGTTCCGTCGGCCGGGCCGGGACCCTATCGTCAAGGTCATGTTCGCTGTCTACGCCGCCCGGATCGACCGCGACCAGCCGCTGAACGGCCTGGAGTCGGGCGAGCGCCCGGCTCCCGGGGCCCGCCCCGGCTGGAGCGCCGTCAAGGTCAAAGCCGCCTCCCTCAACCACCACGACCTGTGGTCCCTGCGCGGCGTCGGCCTCGCAGAGGACAAGCTGCCGATGATCCTCGGCTGTGACGCCGCCGGTGTCGACGAGGACGGCAACGAGGTCGTCCTGCACTCCGTCATCGGGCAGAGCGGGCACGGGGTCGGGCCGAACGAGCCCCGTTCCATCCTCACCGAGCGCTACCAGGGCACTTTCGCCGAGCAGGTCGCCGTACCCACGTGGAACATCCTCCCCAAGCCCAGGGAGCTCTCCTTCGAGGAGGCCGCCTGCCTGCCGACCGCCTGGCTGACGGCGTACCGGATGCTGTTCACCAACGCGGGCGTCCGGCCCGGCGACTCCGTACTGGTGCAGGGCGCCGGCGGTGGTGTCGCCACGGCCGCCATCGTGCTGGGGAGGGCGGCGGGACTGCGGGTCTTCGCCACCAGCCGGGACGAGGCCAAGCGGAAGCGGGCCGTGGAGCTGGGCGCCGTGGAGGCGCTGGAGCCCGGGGTCCGGCTGCCGCAGCGGGTCGACGCCGTGATCGAGACCGTCGGGGCGGCCACCTGGTCCCACTCGGTGAAGTCGCTCAGGCCCGGCGGCACCCTGGTCATCTCGGGCGCCACGAGCGGCGACCGGCCCTCCCACGCCGAACTGACCCGGATCTTCTTCCTGGAGCTCAAGGTCGTGGGATCGACGATGGGCACCAAGGACGAGCTGGAGGACCTGCTGGCGTTCTGCGCCGCCACCGGTGTGCGGCCCGTCATCGACGAGGTGCTGCCGATGGACCGCGCCCGTAAGGGCTTCGAGCGGCTCCAGTCGGGTGATCAATTCGGGAAGATCGTGCTCACCAATCCCTGAGGGGTGCGCGTCGTGCGACGGCCGGTCCGGGTCTCCGGGCCGGCCGTCGGTGTGTCAACGGGGGTTGACGTGGGAGGGGTGTCAACGTAGGTTGACGTCATGACCGAAGCAACGGATCTCGCCGAGCGTGCGGGCGACCGCGATCCCCGGGTTGGGCTGCGGGCCGTCGCCGCACTGCGCAGGCTGCTGGAGCAGCTGGAGGCCGTGCAGGTGCGCAGCGCACGCCGGCAGGGCTGGTCGTGGCAGGAGATCGCCACCGAACTCGGTGTGAGCAGGCAGGCCGTGCACAAGAAGTACGGGAGGCGTTGATGTTCGAGAGGTTCACGAGGGATGCCCGTGCGGTCGTGAAGGGCGCGATCGAGCATGCCGAGGAGGGCGGTGCGCGCAGCGTCGACCCCGAGCACCTGGTGCTCGCCCTGCTCGACCGCCAGGGCAGTCGCGGCGCGTCCGCGCTGGCGGCCCTCGGACTCGGCGAGAGGGCGGAGTCGGTGCGGCGGGCGCTGCGGGAGGCGCGGCGGCGGGCGGGACTGTCCCAGGCCGAGGCCGATGCGCTGGCCGGGCTGGGCATCGACGTGTCGGAGATCGTCGCCCGGGTGGAGGAGGTGCACGGGATCGGGGCCATGTCCGGCGACCGGAAGGGCAAGGGCTGGTGGCCGGGGCGCCGGGTGACCTTCAGCCGCGCGGCCAAGGAGATCCTGGAGAGGTCCCTGCGCGTGGCCCTCGCCCGGCGGGACCGGCACATCGGCGACGAGCACCTCCTGATGGCCCTGACCGCCCGGCCCGGCGTGGCCGCGGAGGTCCTCGCCGACCACGGGGTGACGTACGAGTCCCTGACCCGCGTGCTGTACGGGGACGGCCGGGCCAGGGCGAGCTGAGCGGGACGCGGTTCGGTGACGGGTTCCGGGACGGCCCCTTTGCTGCGGCGGGCTGTCCTCGAAGGAGGTCCCGTGACCGTACCGGCGTCCGTGTCCGAGGCTGTGCCCGTGGTGGTCGTCGCGGTGGACGGGGCGGGCGCGGGGCGGTGACCGAAGGGGGCGGGCGGCCGGCGGCGAGGACGGGATGCAGGGCCGGCGGTTCCTCGGCGTGGGCGGTGTCGTGCCCCGCCGGCTCCAGGAGGAGGAGACACCGGGTGAGGGACGGCGGCTGGTTCCACTCGGCTCCTGCGGCCTGCCGTCCGTCCTCGGCTCCTGCGACCTGCTATCCGCCGCCGGCGACGTGGGCATCGGAGGCGCCTTCCTCTCGCCGGACGGCGCGGAGGGCCGCTTCCTCCGGCGGCGCGGCCGCAGCGGCGCCCGGCGGAGGAAGCGGGTCGCCTCAGCCCTTCGGCGCGCGCAGCAGGGCCCCGATGTGCGCCGCCGCCGTCGACAGATGGCGGCGGGCTTCGCGGAGCTGGTCGGCGGTGACGCCGTGGTCGCGGGCCGCGTCACGGATGTCGTCCCGGAAGCGGTCGAGCAGGCGGTCGAGGTCGCGGGCCGGGTCGCCGGTGGAGTCCGCGGCGGATTCGTGGGCCCAGGCGGGCTCGTAACCGGCGGGGAAGTCCTGCGGGGTGTCCGTGTACTCCGGGTGCGCTGCCGCCCTGTCGCCGCCCGTGCGACCGAAGCCGAAGTCCTTGCCGAAGTCCTTGCCGAAGTCCTTGCCGAACCCGCCGACTTCCTTCAGGAACTCGCCCAGGCCCTCGCGCAGCCCCGTCGGCCAGTCGCCCCGAGCGAAGTGGTCCTGCATCTGCTCCTGCACCTGCCGGGCGATGCGCTGCACCTCCTCCTGCGCCTGGGCGCGGGCCCGCTCCTGCGCCTCCTTCGCCTGGCGCCGGGCCCGCTGGGCCTCCTCGCGGGCGCGGCGGCTCTCGTCCTTGGCGCGCCGGGCCTGCTCCTTCCACTCCTGTTTCACGCGCCGCATCTCCTCCTTGGCGGCACGCCAGGCCTCCTTGTCGCCGAGGTCGGCGACATCCCCGAAGGGGTCCGTCTCCTCGCCGCGCACCCTGGTCCCCGCGCTCCGGCGGGCCTCGCCGGCCGCCGCCCGCATCTCCCGGCGCAGGTCGCCCGCCGCGCCGCGCACGTCGGCCCGGATCTCGGCCGCGAGCTCGGCGACCGACTCCCGGATCTCCAGCTCCAGGTCGGCCAGCTCACCGCTGCGGTCGGCCAGTTCGGCGCGGCCCGCGTCCGTGATCGAGTACACCTTGCGGCCGCCCTCGGTGGTGTGGGTGACCAGGCCCTCGGCCTCCAGCTTGGCCAGCCGCGGGTAGACGGTGCCCGCCGACGGGGCGTACAGCCCCTGGAAGCGCTCCTCGAGGAGGCGGATCACCTCGTAGCCGTGGCGCGGGGCCTCGTCCAGCAGCTTCAGCAGGTACAGGCGCAGGCGGCCGTGGGCGAAGACGGGAGGCATGTCAGAGCACCTTCTTGTCGGTCGTGCCGTCGGCCGGGGCGCTGGTGGCGGGACCCTCGCCCGGGCCGGAAACGGAATTGTCCCCCGAGTGGCCCTCCGGTCCGCCGGCCGGGTCGCCGCCCGGCGAGGCCGCGCTGCCGGGCCCCGTCTCCCACGGCTCGTCCTCCCGGGGCGGGCGGCGCAGCAGGGCGATCGAGCCGGAGACGGTGGTGGCCCGCAGTCTGCCGTTGCCCGCGCCGAGCCGGCCGGTGATCCGTTTGGCGCCCCACTGGCCGGTGACCCGCAGGTCCTCGAAGGCGTTGGAGACCGAGCCGCTGGCGGTGTTCGCCTCCACCTGCGCGTCCGCCGGATGGGGCAGCCGGACGGCGATCTCCCCCGAGACACTGGTCAGGCTCACATCGGTCGGACCGCCCGCCGGGTCGAGATCCACGATCATCGAGCCGCTCACGGAGTCCGCCTTCACCGAGGAGCCGGCGCCGTCCACCACGGTCAGGTCCCCGGAGACGGAGTGGAACCGCAGATCGCCGCCGAGCGCCTGTGCCTCCACGTCGCCCGACACGGTGTCCGCGCGCACCGGCCCGCCGAGGCCCACCAGGGTGGTGTCCCCGGAAACGCCCTTGACCTCGGCGCGTCCGTCGATCCCGGAGACGACGGCCGCGGCGCTGACCACTCCCACCTCCACCCGCGTGCGCACCGGGACGGCCAGGGAGACGACGGCACTGCGCCGCCAGCCCTTGCGGTCGAGCCAGTTCAGGAAGCCCTTCCAGGGCAGGTCCTCGTAGGCCACCGTCAGCGTGCCGCCCCGCAGGGTGACCACCAGGGGAGGGCCCTCGATCTCGGTGACCTCCAGGCGGGCGGAACCCTCCTCCGTCCCCACGACGTTCACCGTTCCGTTGACGATGCGCACGTGGAGCTCGCCGACCGGCTCGTCGAAGGCGAGCTTCGCCGGCTCGGCGACGGACCACTCTGCACGGGGGGACATGGACAGACCTCCTCGACACGCCATATCGCGTCTTACGTTATTCACGATATATCGCGCCCATCGAAAGTCAAGACACTCGTTCCAGTGACCGCCTGTCGGGAAAAAAGCGGCAAAGCGCCCTAGCCTGTGACCATGCCGACGGATGAGCCCACGTCCGGCCGCCGGGCCGGTTCCGCCCCCGGTGCCCTCCTGCTGTGCCGGACGGGACCCGGGTCCGTCGCCCCCGTCGCCCCCCTGCTGCGCGAGCGCATGCTGCTCGCCCGGGCCGGTGAGGAGTGGAGCGTCCTCGTCCCCGAGGGCGGGCCCTGGCTGCGCGGCGGCGAGCCGGTCGACCGCGTGGTCACCGGCTGGGCCACGGCCCTGGCCGTCGCCGGCCCCTGGCCCGTGCTCGCCCTGTGGTGGGACGCCGACCGCGCCGGCTACGTCCTCGCGTCCGGCTTCCGCCGCCCGGTCGGCTACGACTGGCTCGCGGGAGGCACCCCGGCCGGCGAGGACGAGGCGATGCGCACCTTCGCCGCCCGCCTCGGCCTCGACCCCGTACTGGACCTGCGGGCCCTCGGCCCCCTGACGCGGCCGGACCCCGCCTCCGACGCCCGCGCCCGCATGCGCGCCCTGCTGGCGGTCCTCACCCGCGTGGGCGTCCGCCTGCCCGGCGGACTCGCGCCCGGGGAACCCGCGGACCGGCTCGGCGAGGCGGCACGGCGCCACCCCGGCACCGTCCCGGTCGGCCCGCCCGGAGGGCGGGAGGCGACCCGCCCGCGCCATCACGCGACCGGCGGCAGCCGGTTCGGCCCCTGGCTGCCCTGGGCCGGCGGCCCCGCGGTCCGTGTCCTCGCCCTCGCCCAGGTGGCGGCCGGCGTTCCCCTCCTGGTCCGGGGCGTACGGCGGCGCAGCGGCGGCTGGTTCGCCGCGGGGGCGCTGCTGCTGGCGCAGGGCGTGCTGGGGCTGGTGTACGACCTGGCGCACCCCCGCGACTGAGGCGACCCCCGTGCGGGCGACACGCCGAAGGGGCGCCCGCGGGCGCCCCTTCGGCACGACCCTCCGCCCCCGGCCCCCCCGCCCCCGGGCCCGCCCTCGGATCCCTACGCGTCGTCCTCGTCGTCCAGGCGCGCCAGCCAGGTCGCCAGCCGCTCCACCGGCACCTCGAAGTCCGGGTTCAGATCCACGAACGTCCGCAGCTGTTCGGCGAGCCACTCGAAGGTGATCTCCTCCTCGCCGCGCCGCTTCTCCAGTTCCTCGATGCCACGGTCCGTGAAGTACATGCGGTCAAGGATAAGTGCGCGAACGCGGCCGGGCCGCACCCCGAACGGGGGTGCGGCCCGGCCGCGTACGACCCGCGAGGGCAGGCGGCTACGCCTCGAACACCTCGCGCACCAGCTGCTCCTGCTCCGCCTGGTGCCGCTTGGCGGAACCGACGGCCGGGGACGAGCTGTGCGGGCGCGAGATGCGGCGCAGGCGCTCGCCGGGCGGGATGTCCGCGCCGACCGCCAGGTCCAGGTGGTCGATCAGGTTCAGGGCGATGAACGGCCAGGCGCCCTGGTTGGCCGGCTCTTCCTGGGCCCACAGGTACTTCTCGGCGTTCGGGTACTTCTTGATCTCCGCCTGGAGCTCGGTGCCCGGCAGCGGGTACAGGCGCTCGATGCGGATGATCGCCGTGTCCGTCACGCCGCGCTTCTGGCGCTCGGCCTCCAGGTCGTAGTAGACCTTGCCGGCGCAGAAGACGACCTTGCGCACCGCGGCCGGGTCGGCCGACGTGTCGCCGATGACCGGGCGGAACTGGCCCGTGGTGAACTCCTCCGCCTTCGAGGCCGCGGCCTTCAGGCGCAGCATCGACTTCGGGGTGAAGACGACCAGCGGCTTGTGGTGCGGGTTGTGCACCTGCCACCGCAGGAGGTGGAAGTAGTTCGACGGCAGCGTCGGCATGGCGACCGTCATGTTGTTCTGGGCGCACAGCTGCAGGAAGCGCTCGGGGCGGGCCGAGGAGTGGTCCGGGCCCTGGCCCTCGTAGCCGTGCGGGAGGAGCAGCGTGACGCCGGAGGTCTGGCCCCACTTCTGCTCCGCCGAGGAGATGAACTCGTCCACGACCGTCTGCGCGCCGTTGACGAAGTCGCCGAACTGGGCCTCCCACAGCACGAGCGCGTCGGGGCGGGCCAGCGAGTAGCCGTACTCGAAGCCCATCGCCGCGTACTCGGACAGCAGGGAGTTGTAGACGTTCAGGCGCGCCTGGTCCTCGGAGAGGTACTGCAGCGGCGTGTACTCCTCGCCCGTGTTGCGGTCGATGATGACCGCGTGGCGCTGGCCGAAGGTGCCGCGCTGGGAGTCCTGGCCCGCCAGGCGGACCGGGACGCCCTCCAGCAGCAGCGAGCCGAAGGCGAGGGTCTCGCCCATGCCCCAGTCGATGGTGCCGTCCTCGACCATCGCCGCCCGGCGCTGCAGCTGCGGCAGCAGACGCGGGTGGACGGTGATGTGGTCGGGGATGTTGACCTGGGACTCGGCGATCCGCTTGACGACCTCCGTGGTCACCGCGGTGTTCACGGCGACCGGGAACTCGGCCTGCGGGTCGGAGGTCTCCACGACCGTCGGCTGCGAGGTGGCCTCGCGGACCTCGGTGAAGACCTTCTCCAGCTGGCCCTGGTAGTCCTGCAGCGCCTGCTCGGCCTCTTCCAGGGTGATGTCGCCGCGACCGATCAGGGACTCGGTGTAGAGCTTGCGCACCGAGCGCTTCTTGTCGATCAGGTCGTACATCAGCGGCTGGGTGAAGGCCGGGTTGTCCGACTCGTTGTGACCGCGGCGGCGGTAGCAGATGAGGTCGATCACCACGTCCTTGTTGAAGGCCTGGCGGAACTCGAAGGCCAGGCGCGCCACGCGGACGCAAGCCTCCGGGTCGTCGCCGTTGACGTGGAAGATCGGGGCCTCGATCATGCGGGCCACGTCCGTCGCGTACATGGAGGAACGCGAGGACTCGGGGGCCGCGGTGAAACCGACCTGGTTGTTGATGACGACGTGGACCGTGCCGCCGGTGCGGTAGCCGCGCAGCTGCGACATGTTCAGGGTCTCGGCCACCACGCCCTGGCCCGCGAAGGCCGCGTCGCCGTGGATCGCGATCGGCAGGACGGTGAAGTCCGTGCCGCCCTTGTTGATGATGTCCTGCTTGGCGCGGGCGATGCCCTCCAGGACCGGGTCCACCGCCTCCAGGTGCGAGGGGTTCGCGGCGAGCGAAACCTTGATCTGCTCGCCGTCCAGGCCGGTGAAGGTGCCCTCGGCGCCCAGGTGGTACTTCACGTCGCCGGAGCCGTGCATCGACTTCGGGTCGAGGTTGCCCTCGAACTCGCGGAAGATCTGCGCGTACGACTTGCCGACGATGTTGGCCAGCACGTTCAGGCGGCCGCGGTGGGCCATGCCGATGACGACCTCGTCCAGGCGCGACTCGGCCGCCGAGTCCAGCACCGCGTCGAGCAGCGGGATGACGGACTCGCCGCCCTCCAGGGAGAAGCGCTTCTGGCCGACGTACTTCGTCTGCAGGAAGGTTTCGAAGGCCTCCGCCGCGTTCAGGCGGCGCAGGATGCGCAGCTGCTCCTCGCGCTCCGGCTTGGAGTGCGGGCGCTCCACGCGGTCCTGGATCCACTTGCGCTGCTTGGGGTCCTGGATGTGCATGAACTCGATGCCGGTGGTGCGGCAGTACGAGTCGCGCAGCACGCCGAGGATGTCGCGCAGCTTCATCATCGACTTGCCGGCGAAGCCGCCGACGGCGAACTCCCGCTCCAGGTCCCACAGGGTGAGGCCGTGCTCGGTGATGTCCAGGTCGGGGTGCTTGCGCTGGCGGTACTCCAGCGGGTCGGTGTCGGCCATGACGTGGCCGCGGACCCGGTAGGAGTGGATCAGCTCGAAGACGCGGGCGGCCTTGGTGACGTCGTCGTCGTGGCTGGTGTCGATGTCCTTGAGCCAGCGGACCGGCTCGTAGGGGATGCGCAGCGCCTCGAAGATGTCGTCGTAGAAGCCGTTCTCGCCCAGGAGCAGGTTGGCGACCTGGCGGAGGAACTCGCCGGAGGCGGCGCCCTGGATCACCCGGTGGTCGTAGGTCGACGTGAGCGTCATGACCTTGGAGATGCCGAGCTTGTTCAGGGTGTCCTGGCTGGTGCCCTGGAACTCCGCCGGGTAGTCCATGGAGCCGACGCCCATGATCACCGACTGGCCGGGCATCAGGCGCGGCACCGAGTGGACCGTGCCGAGGCCGCCGGGGTTGGTCAGGGAGACCGTGACGCCGGTGAAGTCGTCCATCGTCAGCTTGCCGTCGCGGGCGCGGCGGACGATGTCCTCGTAGGCCTGCCAGAACTCGAAGAAGTTCAGCGTCTCGGCCTTCTTGATCGCCGCGACGACGAGCTGGCGGTCACCGTTCGGCTTGACCAGGTCGATGGCCAGGCCCAGGTTGACGTGGTCCGGCTTGACCAGGGTGGGCTTGCCGTCCACCTTCGCGTAGTGCCAGTTCATCGACGGCATCGCCTTGATGGCCTGGACCATCGCGTAGCCGATGATGTGCGTGAAGGAGATCTTCCCGCCGCGGGCCCGCTTGAGGTGGTTGTTGATGACGATGCGGTTGTCGAACAGCAGCTTCACCGGGACCGCGCGCACGGACGTGGCCGTGGGCAGTTCCAGGGAGGCGTCCATGTTCTTCGCGACGGCGGCGGCGGGGCCGCGCAGCGTCACGTTCTCCGGGCCGGCGGGGGCCTCGGCGGCGGGCTCGGCCTTCGGCTTCGCGGCCGGAGCGGGCGCGGCGGCCTTCGCGGGCGCCGGGGCCTCGGCGGCGGGCTTGGCCGGGGCGGCGGCCGCGGGCTTCGGAGCCGCCGGGGCGGGAGCCGCGGGCGCGGGCTGCGCCGGGGCGGCCGGAGCGGCCTGCCGAGCCGTGCTGGTGGTCCCCGCGGCCCCCGCGGCCGCGGTACCCGCCGGAGCCGGGGCGGCGGCCGCCCCCGGCTTGTAGTCGGCGAAGAAGTCCCACCAGGCGCGGTCTACCGAATTGGGGTCCTGGAGGTACTGCTGATAGATCTCGTCGACGAGCCACTCGTTGGGACCGAACGCGGCCGCGGGGTTCTTCCCGGCTTGGTCGGTGTCGGTCGAGATGCTCGAGTTACTGGGGGACTGTGGCGACACGGCGGCAACCGCCCTCTTCCGCTTCACAAGGTGATGGACAGCGGAAATAAAGGCTACGCCTCCCGGAGCGCGAAGGTCAGGCCGGGCCCGTTCATCGTCGCGTAAGTCACATCTCGGAGCGTGTTTCGGGGCTTGAAATGGCGGGAAACAAGCGTGGTTCCGCCTCAGGTGGGAAGGAGAGAGCCCGGCCCGGCGCGCAGGAGGCGCGGGCCTGTGCCTGATCACACGTGTCCGTCAGCGCGGATGCCGGTGGATCTTGTGGCTCCGCTTCGAACTTTACGTCAACTCGGCACGGAGGGAACTCCCGGAAGGGTGACAAGGATCCGGCAACCCCGCTCGGATTCGGCCACTCTGATCCGGCCGCCGTGCAGATCCACCGCCCAGCGGGCGATCGCCAGGCCGAGACCCGTGCCGCCGTCGCTGCCCGGTCCCTGCGACCGGCCGGCGCTGCCGCGGTTGAACCGTTCGAAGACCCTGTGCCACTCGGACTTGGGGATGCCGGGACCCTCGTCCAGCACCTCCAGCTCCAGCGACTCCGGCTGCGGCCCGCGCCGCGCCTTGACCGTCACACGGCCGTGCGGCGGGCTGTGCTTGACCGCGTTGTCGATGAGGTTGGCGACGACCTGGTGGATGCGCTCCGGGTCGGCGTGCGCGGTCAGTTCCGGCGGCGAGACGTCCAGGTGCAGGTGGACGTCCGTACGGGTGTGGCTGCCCGAGCCCGTGGCGATGCCGGCCCGCACCGAGGCCACCATGTTGGCCTCCTTCAGCACACCGGACAGGTAGGGCCACACCTCGAACCGCCGCTTCTTCAGCGGGACCACGCCGTTGTCCAGGCGGGACAGGTCCAGCAGCGTCTCCACCAGCCGGCCGAGGCGCTCGGTCTGCTTCAGGGCCGTGCGCATCGTCTCCGGGTCGGCCTCCGTGAACCCGTCGACGATGTTCTCCAGCACCGCGCGCAGGCCCGCGATCGGCGTGCGCAGCTCGTGCGAGACGTTGGCCACCAGCTCCTTGCGCTGGCGGTCCTGGGCCTCCAGCTCGTCGGCCATGACGTTGATCGTCTGGGCCAGGTCGCCCAGCTCGTCACGGCGGTTCTCACGCACCCGGCGGGTGTAGTCGCCCTGCGAGATCGAGCGGGCCACGGCGTTCATCTCGTCGAGCGGCGCGGTCAGCGAGTGCGCCACGAACTGTGTGATCAGCAGCGTGGCGATCATCGAGAAGACCGTGATGAAGCGCAGCTCCGTCTTGGTGTGCACCGCGATCACCGACAGACCCGTGGTGATCAGCACCGAGGTGACGACCAGAGCGCCCAGCTTCGTCTTGATCGAGAACGGGCGTACGCCGCCCCAGGGATCCGGCTCCCCGGGGCCTCTCCGTGCGGCCGGCCCGCGGCTCATGGCGCCGGCGTCTCCAGGGCGTAGCCGACCCCGTGCACGGTGCGGATCCGCTCGGCGCCGATCTTCCGGCGCAGCGCCTTGATGTGGCTGTCCACGGTGCGGGTGCCGGAGGCGTCCGCCCAGTCCCACACCTCCGCCAGCAGCTGTTCGCGCGAGAGCACCGCGCGCGGGGTGTTCGCCAGGCACACCAGCAGGTCGAACTCGGTGGGCGTCAGGTGGACGTCCTCGCTCTTGACCCGCACCCGGCGCTGGGCGTGGTCGATCTCCAGCTCGCCGAGGCGCAGGATGCCGCTGCGCGGCGTCGCGGCGGCGAGGGCCGCCCGTTCCACGCGGCGCAGCAGCACGTGCACGCGGGCCGCCAACTCCCGCATCGAGAACGGCTTCGTCATGTAGTCGTCGGCGCCGACACCGAGCCCGACCAGCATGTCGGTCTCGTCGTCGCGCGCGGTGAGCATCAGCACCGGAACGGGCCGCTGGGCCTGCACGCGCCGGCAGACCTCCAGGCCGTCGAAGCCGGGCAGCATGATGTCGAGGATCAGCAGGTCGGGCTGCCAGGCCTCCGCCGTGTCGACGGCGGCCGGGCCGTCGCCGGCCGTTTGCACCAGGAATCCCTCGGCGCGCAGGCGGGTCGCGATGGCGTCCACGATCGTCGCGTCGTCCTCGACCACCAGGACCCGGCGCTGTGCGCCCGGGGTAGCCGTCGCCGTGCCGTTGTGGGAGGTGTGTGTCTGCTCCATCGCCCGCCCCTGAAGTGTGCTTTCCGGAACCCGTGGGGTGGTTCCTCGGTCTGCGCATGGTTGCGATTGACGCTTGAATGATCGGCGTCAGGGCAGCAGCGTACGGGGAGTCCGCTTCCCTTTGCTATCCAGGTCTGACGCAGAGATGCACGACGTCGGGCACGCCCCGGGCAACGGGGATCTCTTCGGTACGCACCTGCTGGAACCCGGCATTCCACAAGGTTTCTTCGAATTCCGCAGAGGGCTGCGCCGACCAGACCGCCAGCACCCCCCGCGGCCTCAACACCCGTGCACAGCCTGCGAGTCCGGCCGGGGAGTACAGGCCCGCGTTGTCCTCGGTGACGGTCCAGCCGGGCCCGTTGTCGATGTCCAGGCACAGCGCGTCGAATGTGGCGGACGTCTCATTGACGTACGCCAGGAGATCCGCTTCCAGGACGTCCGCGCGCGGATCGGCGAGGGCGGCCGCGGAGAACGCGGCCAGCGGGCCGTCGCGGTGCCAGTCGATGACGGCCCGCTCGCGTTCCACGACGGTGATCCGCCCCCAGCGGGGGTTCGCGGCGGCGTGTGCGAGCGAGAAGCCGACGCCGAGGCCGCCGAGGAGGAGGTGGGGGTCCGGCCGCCCGTCGAGGGCGCCGAGCGCCGCGTCGACGAGCCGCCGCTCCGAGCGGCCGTCGGAGGTGTCCATCAGGAAGCAGCCGTTGGCGATGATCTGCAGCAGGCCGCCGTGCCGCCGCAGCACGACCTCGCCGTGCGGGCCCTCGCGACGGTCCAGGACTTCGGGGATGTCGTACGAGGAGGACATCCGCTCATCCTGACAGGTTCTCCGAAGAACCCTCACGGGATTTTCCCAGCCGCCCACGCGGTGGCGCGGGGGCCGGATCCCCGGGATTTCCGTGCGGGGAAGGACGGGGCCCGCCGTGCCGTCGGGGACGCCGGGCCGTGACCGCTTCGCCGCCGCCGTGGGGCGCTGCGGCCCGGCCGGCGACCGGCGGGTCCTCCGGTCCGCGCCCTCCCGGACGGGACGTCCGGCGGCGCCGCGCCGCCCGCCCCGGCACGTCAGCCGGCGTCGGCCCCGCCCCCCGGGCCCATGAACTTCGCGCTGGTCAGCGGTGCCGCCACCGTCCACCCCAGCGACTCGTACAGCGCCCGCCCCGCCGGGGTCCCCGCCAGTACGCCGGTCTCCGCGCCCCGGCCGGCCGCCGCCCGCTGCAGCGTCCGCACGACGGCGCTGCCGAGCCCGCGGCGCCGGTGGGCCGGGGAGGTCTCGATCTGGTCGGCGACGGCGGTCGCGCCGGTCGGCGCGATCTGGCCGCGCGCGGCCCAGGAGCCGTCGGGCGCGGCCACCATCGCGCGGATGACGCCGCCGCGCGACCAGGTGCGCAGCCGGTAGCCGTCGGGGAGGGCCGGCCCGCCGGCCGCCGGTGTGAGCGGCGCGGTCATGAGGTACCCGGGTTCCGGGTCGACCCACCACCCCGCGCCGAGCCATCCGCCGACCACCCCGGGCTCCCGGAACACCTTCAGCCACACCCCGGTGCCGGTCACCGCGCCCGCGACCTTCCGCACGGCCGCCCCGTCGGCCTCCTCGGTCTCCTCGCGGAGCGCGCCGAACACGTGCCGGGTGACGTGGTGCTCGACGCCGACGTCGATCGTGCAGCCCCACGGCTCCTCAACGGGGGGCGCCGCCCCGCGCGAGACGACCCATCCGTCCACCCAGGCCCGTACGATTCCGTCCACAGTGCCCCCGTAATGGTCCAGGCTGGCCTTCGGTTATTACCGGGTGACGGTATGCGGTGGATCGCCCCTCTCGACACCCTTGATCGCTCAGAGCGAACAACCCCGGGGAACATTCGACCGCTCACGAGCATTGAGTCGGCATAACTCAACTTGACTGCCGAAGGGGAGATCATGGCTACTGAGTCCTCGGCCGACACACCGCTCACCCTGCCCGTGCTGCCGCTCGACGACGAGGTCGTGCTGCCCGGGATGGTGGTCCCGCTGGACCTGAGCGACTCCGAGGTGCGCGCCGCGGTGGAGGCCGCGCAGGCCGCCGCCAAGTCACAGCCCGGAAAGCCCAGGGTCCTCCTGGTGCCACGCGTCGACGGGACGTACGCCGGCACCGGCGTCCTCGGCACGGTCGAGCAGGTCGGCAGGCTGGCCGACGGCGACCCGGGCGCCCTGATCCGCGGCCGCGGCCGCGTGCGGATCGGTGCCGGGACCACCGGGCCGGGTGCGGCGCTGTGGGTCGAGGCCACGACGGTCGACGAGCGCGTGCCGGACCCGCTGCCCGGCCACGTGACCGAGCTGGTCAAGGAGTACAAGGCCCTCGCCACCGCCTGGCTGCGCAAGCGCGGCGCCTGGCAGGTCGTCGACCGCGTCCAGGCCATCGACGACGTCTCCGCGCTCGCCGACAACTCCGGCTACTCGCCCTTCCTGACGACCGAGCAGAAGGTCCGGCTGCTGGAGACCGCCGACCCGGTCGCCCGCCTGAAGCTCGCCACCCAGCAGCTGCGCGACCACCTCGCCGAGCAGGACGTCGCCGAGTCCATCGCCAAGGACGTCCAGGAGGGCGTCGACCGGCAGCAGCGCGAGTTCCTGCTGCGCCGGCAGCTCGAAGCCGTCCGCAAGGAGCTGCGCGAGCTCAACGGCGAGAAGGAGGGCGAGGAGTCCGACGACTACCGCGCCCGTGTGGAGGCCGCCGACCTGCCCGAGAAGGTCCGCGAGGCGGCCCTCAAGGAGGTCGACAAGCTGGAGCGGGCCTCGGACCAGTCGCCCGAGGGCTCGTGGATCCGCACCTGGCTCGACACGGTGCTGGAGATGCCGTGGAACGAGCGCACCGAGGACGCCTACGACATCCAGGGCGCCAAGGCCGTCCTCGACGCCGAGCACGCGGGCCTGGAGGACGTCAAGGAGCGGATCACCGAGTACCTGGCGGTGCGCAAGCGGCGCGCCGAGCGGGGGCTGGGCGTGGTCGGCGGGCGGCGCGGCGGTGCCGTGCTCGCGCTCGTCGGGCCGCCCGGCGTCGGCAAGACCTCGCTCGGCGAGTCCGTCGCCCACGCGATGGGCCGCAAGTTCGTCCGGGTCGCCCTCGGCGGCGTCCGCGACGAGGCCGAGATCCGCGGGCACCGGCGCACGTACGTCGGCGCGCTGCCCGGCCGGATCGTCCGGGCCGTCAAGGAGGCCGGGTCGATGAACCCGGTCGTGCTGCTCGACGAGATCGACAAGGTGGGCTCCGACTTCCGGGGCGACCCGGCCGCGGCCCTGCTGGAGGTCCTGGACCCGGCGCAGAACCACACCTTCCGCGACCACTACCTGGAGGTCGAACTCGATCTGTCGGACGTGGTCTTCCTCGCCACCGCCAACGTCCTGGAGGCCATCCCGGAGGCCCTGGCCGACCGCATGGAGATCGTCCGCCTGGACGGGTACACCGAGGACGAGAAGATCGTCATCGCCCGGGACCACCTGCTCCCGCGCCAGCTGGAGCGCGCCGGGCTCGGCGCAGACGAGGTGACCGTCGAGGAGGGCGCGCTGCGCAAGCTGGCCGGCGAGTACACGCGCGAGGCGGGCGTGCGCACCCTGGAGCGTTCCATCGCGCGGCTGCTGCGCAAGGTGGCCGCCCAGCACGAACTGGGGGAGCGGAAGCTGCCGTTCACCGTCACGGAGGGCGACCTGCGCGACCTGATCGGCCGGCCGCACCACGTGCCCGAGTCCGCGCAGGACCCGGCCGAGCGGCGCACCTCGGTGCCGGGCGTGGCGACCGGCCTGGCGGTGACGGGAGCGGGCGGCGACGTGCTGTACGTCGAGGCGTCGCTGGCCGACCCGGAGACGGGCGCGGCGGGCCTGACCCTGACCGGTCAGCTGGGCGACGTGATGAAGGAGTCCGCGCAGATCGCCCTCAGCTTCCTGCGCTCCCACGGCGCCGAGCTCGAACTGCCGGTGGGCGACCTGAAGGACCGGGGCGTGCACATCCACTTCCCGGCGGGCGCGGTCCCCAAGGACGGCCCGAGCGCAGGCATCACGATGACCACGGCCCTCGCCTCGCTGCTCTCCGGCCGCCTGGTCCGCACCGACGTGGCGATGACCGGCGAGGTCTCGCTGACCGGGCGGGTGCTGCCCATCGGCGGCGTGAAGCAGAAGCTGCTCGCCGCGCACCGGGCGGGCGTCACCACCGTGATCATCCCCAAGCGGAACGAGCCCGATCTGGACGACGTCCCGGCCGAGGTGCTGGACAAGCTCGACGTCCACACCGTCACCGACGTCCGCCAGGTGCTGGAGCTGGCGCTGTCGCCGGCGACGAACGGCGCGGCGCCGGAGGTTCCGGTGGCGGCGTGACGGACGCCACCGGATGAGGGAAGGCCCGGGTCCTCGTGAGGGAGGCCCGGGCCTTCACCGCACGCGGCGGCCGCCGGCCCGGCGGACCCGCCGTGGCCGCCGGCGACCGGACCGGACGGCACGCGGCCCCGTGTATGTCGTGTGCATGGCAATCTCTTTCCCGGTGGAGGGGCCGCGCACGTGGACCGCGCCCGGGAGGGGGACCGTGGGGCTGCCGTTGGTCTACGCCTGCGAAATACTGGCGGAGCTGCGGCGATGGCGGCGACGGGCGGGAAATTTCACGGCCGGAAAACACGAGGCAGGGACTGACGTGCACGAAGACGCGAACGGCGACGGGCGGAGAACCGGGTCCGGGATGTCCGCGAGCGGAATGGAGCAGCCCGGATTCCTGGCCCTGGAACGCGAGTTGACGGTGCTGCTGCGACGCGCCCGGGCCAACCAGGGGGAGATGGCCCGTGAGGTCCACCCGGACCTGGAGCCGTCCGCGTACGGGCTCCTCGTGCGCCTCGACGAGCACGGCCCGCAGCGGGCCACCGAGCTCGCCGCCTACATCGGCGTCGGCAAGGCCACGATGTCCCGTCAGCTGCGCGCCCTGGAGGAGCTCGGCCTGGTCGTCCGCGAGCCGGACCCCGCCGACGGCCGCGCCTGGCTGGTCACCCTCACCCAGGAGGGCCACGACCGGGTGAGCCGGGTCCGTGAGGCCCGCCGCGCCCGTTACGCCCGCCGCCTCGCCGACTGGGACCCCCACGAGGTCACCGAGCTGGCCCGGCTGCTGCACCAGCTGAACCGGGGGATGGAGAAGTAGCCGCGCGGGGCCCCGGCCCGCCCGCGCGGTCTTCCGGCCCCGGACCCTCCGGCTCGCGCCCCGGGACTCCGCAGGTTCCCTCCGGCTCGCACCCCGGGACTCCGCGGGCCCTTTCCGGGGCTGCCGGGCTCGCGCCCCGGGACTTCGCAGGCTCTTTCCGGGCTGCCGGGCTCGCGCCCCGGGGCTGCGCAGGCCCTTTCCGGGCCGCCCACGGCCCGGCGGGGCCACCCGCGCCCGTCACCCGGCCCTCAGGCGGGGCCGCCCGCGCCCGTCACCCGGCCCTCAGGCGGGGCCGCCCGCGCCCGTCACCCGGCCCTCAGGCGGGGCCGCCCGCGCCCGTCACCCGGCCCTCACAGCTCCGCGTACACCACCGTCGCGTCGTCGTGCCGCTTGCCCCGCCCCAGGAACACCCGGTCCCCGTCCGCCCGTTCCCGGGCCCGCACCCGGTCCACCAGCGCCTGCCCGCCCTCCTTGCGCACCAGGGTGAGGCAGTCGCCCCAGTCGCCCTCGCGGAACGTCTCCACCCAGCGCGCCGCCCCGTCCGTGAGGGCCGCCAGGGCGCGCACCTCGTCCCGTGGCAGCACCCCCGTCACCGCCCGGCCGGCCACCGCCGGATCCGCCGCCGCCGTGAAGAAGCCGCCCTCCTTGTTGCGGACCGTCGCGTCCACCAGGGCGTCCGTGGCCAGGGCGGCGCGGGGCAGGCGGGCCAGGCGGTCGTCCAGGACGGCGGTGACCGAGCCGTCGGTGGACTCGAGCAGCAGGACCGAGTCCGACAGGACCAGGTACTCGACCGCGACCGGCGACCAGCGGGCCACGACCACCGTCGCCTGGGGCGTCCGGGGGTGAGAAAGGTCACAGGTTGAGGCATGTGCCTCGGCGGTATGCACGAGAGCGCGGGACAGGACGTCGGTCAGGGGAACATCCGGGAGTGAAACGGTCAGTTCGGTCAGGGCCCCGCCGAGGCGCGCGGTGAACCAGGGGACGGAATGCAGACAGCCCGTCCCGCCCCTCGGCGGCGTCACCCCGTCCAGGACGACCAGCGAACCGCCCTGTCCGGAAGCGGGTACTCCGACGCTCGCGAAGTCCTCGTTGGGGCGGTCCGGGGTGCCGGGCACCGAAACAAGCTCCGTACGCATTCGGCCAGTCTGCACGAGCCCTTCACACCGTCCGCAAAAGACCGGCATGTGTGGCCGGAAGGGTGCGCGTGCGCAGGTCGGGCGCCGGTTTTGGGAGGTAAAGTCGTGCTCTGGGAAGGTGTGGTGGCGAATACTGCCACCGGCCGCCCCGGACGTCCAACCGGCGTGCCGCGCGAGGCGGGCGCACGCGCCAGGGGAACTTGCCCGCCAACTCCCCTCCGGGGTTCACTCCTTCGGGTGGCGGGTCAGGTGATGCGCGTCCACTGCCCACCGGCACTGGGAGGGTCGGGAACAGCACCCGGAGTACGCGCCGGTTGACGGAGCGTCACCCGGGCCCATGGGTACACGAGTCAGGAATGCGAGCACCGGTGCAGAAGACGCGGCCTCGTCGCACAGGCAAGCAGACGGCCCCCACGGAGGATGCCGAGCACACGCCCCTCACCGGCAAGGGCCGCCCGACCCACGTGCGCAACCGGCTCATCGTCGCCGTGGCCGTGGTGGCCGCCGCGATCGCCGGTGCCGGCACCCCGTCCGTCCTGGCCGCCTCCGGGCAACTCCACGACACCCAGAACCTGGTGACACTCGCCGGGCGGACCCAGGACGCCCTGGTCCTCGCCCACTCCCTCGCCGACGAACGCGACGAGGTCACCTCCTACATCGCCGCCGGCCGCCCCAAGTCCAAGGCGCCCTCCGAGCAGCGCAGCGCCCGCGTCGACCGGCAGGTCGAGGAACTGCGCTCCGACACCGACACGCCCGCCTCGCTGCGCTCCGACCTCGACGACATCGCGGCCGTACGGCGAGCGGCGCTCACCGGCAAGAGCGGCGCCCTGGAGGCGCACCAGGCGTACTCCGCCGCCATCACCGAGCTGCACCGCCTCGCCGAGCGGCTGGCCGGACAGCTCCCGCCGCGCGCCGGCGCCGGTGCCCACGCCCTCGCCGAGCTGGACTCCGCCGTCCAGCAGGCCGCCGCCGCCCGCGGCCTGCTGCTCGCGGCCCTCAGCGTGCCGCGCAGCACCCGGACCGTCATCGACCCGGTCACCGGCCTGCCCACCACGGCCTCCGGCTCCTCGGACGCCGACGCCGAGCGGCGCGACGCGCTGACCGCTGCCGCCCAGCAGGCCCGGCTGCGCTCCGACGCGGCCCTCGCCGACTTCCGCGCCACCGCGCCCAAGTCCGCCCGGGCCTCCTACGACTCCACCGTCACCGGCCCCGAGGTCAACTCCGCCGAGAAGTACCTCGCCGCCCTCACCGACCAGCCGGCCCTCTCCGACAGCGAACTCGGCACCGACGCCAAGAAGCTGGAGGCCGCCCTCTCCGCCCGCGTCGACCTGATGCGGGGCGCCGAGTCCGCCCTCTACGACCGGCGCACCAAGGACCTGGAGGCGCTGCGCGACGACGACGTCACCGCGCTGGAGATCCGCATCGCGGTCCTCGGCGCCCTGATGCTGATCGCCGTCGGCGTCGCCACCGCCATGGCCCGCACCCTCACGCGCCCGCTGTCCGTGCTGCGCCGTGGCTCCGCCCGTCTCGCCGAGGCGGAGAACCCGGCCGCCGAGGAACCCGTCACCTTCACCGGCCGCAACGACGAGTTCGCCCAGGTCGTCCGCTCCGTCAACGCCCTGCACGCGCACGCCGCCGCCCTCGCCGAGCGCGTCACCACCCTGGAGTCCGACCGCAAGCACCTCGTCGGCCAGCGCCAGAGGATGGCCGACGCCCGCGAGGAGCTGCGCGCCGAACTCACCGAGGTCACCGCCCAGATGGAGCGGCTGCGCACCGCCATCGGCGGCACCTTCGTCAACCTGGCGCTGCGCACCCTCGGCCTGGTGGAGCGGCAACTGTCCGTCATCGAGGGCCTGGAGGAGCGCGAGCAGGACCCGGAGCGCCTCGCCACCCTCTTCAAGCTGGACCACTTCGCCACGGTCATGCGCCGGCACAGCGAGAACCTCCTCGTCCTCGCCGGCACCGAGCACGTCCAGCACACCGCCCACCCCGTGCCGCTCGTCGACGTCGTCCGGGCCGCGGTCAGCGAGATCGAGCGCTACGAGCGGGTGCGCATCGCCGCGCTGCCGCCGCACGCGCACATCGCCGGGTTCGCCGCGGACGACCTCTCCCACCTGCTGGCCGAACTCATGGAGAACGCCACCTCGTTCTCCCCGCCCGAGCTGCCCGTCGAGGTCTCCGGCTGGCTGCTGGAGAACGGCGAGGTGATGCTCTCCGTCCAGGACGAGGGCATCGGCATGGCCGAGGACCGGCTGGAGCGCCTCAACGCCCGCCTCGCCGACTTCGACCCCGAGTCCCCCTACGACCAGGAGGGCGAGGACGGTCTCGGCCTCGGCCTGTACGTGGTGGCCCGCCTCGCGCACCGGCACGGTGTGCGGGTGCAGTTGCGCGAGCAGAAGCAGGGCGGTGTCGCCGCCGTGGTGGTGCTGCCGAAGACGCTGCTCGCCGCGGCCCCGCCGGCCGCCGTCGCGAGCTCCGGCCCCGTCGCGGGCACCACCCAGGCCTTCTCCCTGCCCGGCGCCGACGCCGAGGCCAACTCCAACGTCCTGCACGGCCGTACGCAGGACGCGGACCCGCTGGTGGCGCTGGCGGAGAGGACGGTACGGGAGAAGGCCGCGGAGGCGGCGAGGGACGGCGGCACGGAGAAGTCCGCCGCGGAGCACGCGCCGGAGACCTCCGCCGAGACCACGATGGAACTGCTGATCCCCGCACAGCAGCAGGGGCAGGCGGACCGGACGGACGACGGGGACCGGCCGGCCGCCGCGGACGAGGGCACCCCGCGGGGAGCGCCCGCACCCGCCCACGGGAACCGTACGGACGGCGCGGGCGGGAACGGCCCGGCCGGAGGCGAAGCCGAGGCGGAACACGAACGCACCCCCGACGAGGAGGAACTCGTCACCGACAAGGGCCTCCCCAAGCGCACACCCAAGATCACTGCACCCGCACAGACCCCGCGCCGGCGGTCCGGCTCCGTCGACGCCGAGGCCCTGCGCCGGCGTCTGGGCGGCTTCCGCCAGGGGGCACAGGCGGGTTACCGCGACGTGGAGGCGGAGATCGCCGAGAAAACCGGCCAGAACAAGTCGCCGTACGCAGGAACCGCAGAATCCGAAGAAGCCACGGGGGGCACAGTCGAGGAGGCAAGCAGTTGACCGCGCCCAGTACCTTCGGACTGAGCAGTGAGGCCCGCAATCTGCAGTGGCTGCTGAGCAACCTCGTCGAGGAGGTGCCCGGCATCCTCTCGGTCGCGGTGGTCTCCTCCGACGGACTGCTGCTCCTGTCCTCCGACGCCGGACGGATCGAGGAGGCCCGGCAGACCCGCGGAGCCCAGCGCACCGGACCGCGCGGCTCCTCCGCCGACCTGGCCACCATCGTCTCCGGCATCGGCAGCCTCACCGTGGGCGCCGCCAAGCTGATGGACTACGGCGCGGTCAAGCACACGATGGTCGCGATGGACGAGGGCAGTCTGTTCGTGATGTCGATCAGCGACGGCTCGCTGCTCGGCGTGCACGGCTCCGCGGACTGCGACATGAGCGTGGTGGCCTACCACATGGCGCTGTTCGTCGGCCGCGCCGGACATGTCCTGACCCCCGAACTCCGCACCGAGCTACGCAAGTCCCTCGAGGCCGAGTCGACAGGGAGCGCCCGATGAGCAGTACGAGGAAACATCAGCTCCCGGTCCGGGGCGGCGACCGCAAACCCGCCCGGGTCCGCCCGTATTCGCTCACCGGCGGCCGTACCCGCTTCGGCCACGTCCTGCTCGTCGAGACGTTCGTGGCGAGCACGGCCGCGCTGGACGCCCCGCAGGAGCGCAAGGAGCTGACGAACGGCTCGCTGAGGTCGGCGATCATGCCGGAGATGCGGGCCATCGTCGAACTGTGCCGCCGTATGCGTACGGTGGCCGAGATCGCCGCGCTGCTGAAGATGCCGCTCGGTGTGGTCCGCGTGCTCCTCAGCGACCTCGCGGACCAGGGAAAGATCCGTGTGTACGGAACGGGAACCGGCCACGGCGCGGGCCGCCCGGACCGGGCTCTGCTGGAAAGGGTGCTGAGTGGACTCCGTCGTCTCTGACGCCGCTCACGGTGTCTCTGGTGTAACCCCGCTCGTCGAGCCCGACGAGACTTTGCGGCCCTGGCAGACGGACACCACCCGTGCCCCGATCGCGACGAAGATCGTGGTGGCGGGCGGCTTCGGCGTCGGCAAGACCACACTGGTCGGCTCCGTCTCGGAGATCATGCCCCTGCAGACCGAGGCGCTGATGACCGAGGCGAGCGAGGAGCACGACGACCTCACCGCCACGCCGGAGAAGCTGACCACCACGGTGGCCATGGACTTCGGCCGCATCACCCTCGACGACGACCTGGTGCTGTACCTGTTCGGCACACCGGGCCAGCAGCGGTTCTGGTTCATGTGGGACGACCTGGTGCGCGGCGCGATCGGCGCCGTCGTCATGGCCGACACCCGCCGCCTGAAGGACTGCTTCCCGGCGCTGGACTACTTCGAGAGCTGCGGGCTGCCGTACGTCGTCGCGGTCAACCACTTCGACGGCAGCACGCTGTACGAACCGGAGGACGTGCGGGAGGCCCTTACCATCCCCGCGCACATACCTGTCATGATCATGGACGCGCGGCGTCGGATTTCGGTCATCGAGACCCTTCTGGCGCTCGTGGCCCACGCACTCGAGGAAACCCCCGAGTAGGCCAAGTCGTAGTCCACCTAGGAGTCACCCCGCATGCGGAAGATACTCGTCGTCGGAGCCGGCCAGTCCGGCCTCCAGCTCGCCCTCGGCCTCCAGTCGCACGGGTACGAGGTCACCCTGATGTCCAACCGGACGGCGGACGAGATCCGCACCGGCCGGGTCATGTCGACGCAGTGCATGTTCCACACGGCACTCCAGCACGAGCGCGATCTCCAGCTGAACTTCTGGGAGTCCCAGGCCCCGAAGATCGAAGGACTCGGCGTCTCGGTCGCCGCCCCCGGCTCCTGGGCCGAGGGCCCCGCGGCCCGTGCGATCGACTGGGTGGGCAAGCTGGACGGGTACGCCCAGTCCATCGACCAGCGGGTGAAGATGGCCGGCTGGATGGAGACGTTCGCGCAGCGCGGCGGCCAGCTGGTCATCCACGGCGCCGCCGTCGGCGACCTCGACTACTTCTCCCGCACCTACGACCTGGTGCTGGTCTCGGCGGGCAAGGGCGAGCTGGTGCAGATGTTCGCCCGCGACCCCGAGCGCTCCCCGTACAGCGAGCCGCAGCGCGCGCTGGCGGTGTCGTACGTGCACGGCCTCGGCCCGCGCCCGGAGCACCCGGACACGGAGGCGGTCCGCTGCAACCTCGTCCCCGGGGTCGGCGAGCTGTTCGTCATGCCGTGCCTGACCACCTCCGGCCGTGCCGACATCCTGTTCTGGGAGGGCATACCCGGCGGCCCGCTGGACGTCTTCAACGGCGTCAAGGACCCCGCGGAGCACCTCTCCCTGACCCTGGAACTCATGGAGCGGTACGTCCCCTGGGAGTACGCGCGGGCCACCAAGGTCGAGCTGACCGACGCGGGCGGCACCCTCGCCGGCCGCTACGCCCCCACCGTCCGCAACCCGGTCGGCCGCCTGCCCGGCGGCGGCCTGGTCCTGGGCGTGGCCGACGTGGTCGTGGCCAACGACCCGATCACCGGCCAGGGCTCCAACTCGGCCTCCAAGTGCGCCGCCGCCTACCTCGCCTCGATCCTCGAACGCGGCGACAAGCCCTTCGACGAGGAGTGGATGAGGGCCACCTTCGACCGCTACTGGGACACGGCCCAGCACGTCACCAAGTGGACCAACACCATGCTCGCCCCGCCGCCGGAGCACGTCCTGAACCTGATCGGCGCGGCCGGCGAGATCCAGCCGGTCGCCGACCGCTTCGCCAACGGCTTCAACAACCCGGCCGACTTCGAGAACTTCTTCTACGACCCGAAGAAGACCGAGGCCTACCTGATGGAGGTCTCGGGGGCGGCGGGCGCCTGACCGCCCTCCGCCTCGCCGAGGACGGTGCGGCCGTGCCGGCCGGGACCTGCCCGGCCGGCGTCCGGCCGGGCGGAGCGCCGCGGACACCCGGCGCGTGACGGGACCGCCCCGGCGCCGAGCGGTCCCGGCCCGGCCGCGGCGCTCAGCCGGCAGAGCCGTCCGGCGCCGTGACCGACGCGTGCCCCTCGTCCGGCCCGTCGGTCGCGCCCTCGGGCAGCGTCGGCGGCACGTACCGCCGCAGGGGCCGCCCGCCGGGGTCGGGGCGCACGGCGCCCAGCACCGGGTTGGCCGCGATCGGCGACACCTTCACCCGCGCGCCGGGCCGGGGCGCCTGCACGACCGTCCCGTCGCCCAGGTACATCGCCACGTGCGTGGCCCCGGGGAAGTAGACCACCAGGTCACCGGGCCTGAGCTCGCTCAGCGGGATCCGCTCCAGCCGCTTCCACTGCTCCTGGCTGGTCCGGGGGATGGGCGTCCCGGCGTACGCCCACGCCTGGGAGGTCAGCCCCGAGCAGTCGTACGACTCCGGCCCCTCCGCCCCCCACTCGTACGGTTTGCCGAGCTGCGCCACGGCGTAGCGCACGGCCAGGGCGCCCTTCCGGGACGGAGTGCGCGCGCTGCCGGGCGCGCCACCGGCACCGGAGGCCATGAACTCCTCCTGGGCCCGCTCGGCGCCGTTCTTCTCGAGCGCGGCGAGCGCGGCGAGCTGCCCGTTGCTGAGCGAGGCGAGCAGTTCCTCGACGTCGCGCAGCCGCTTCCGTACGGCGTTCCGCTCCTTCCTGCGCCGTTCGGCCAGGACGAGCCGGCCGTCCAGGGCCTTGCGCGCCCTGCGGGCCAGCGCGTCGGCCCTGCGTTCGCCGGCGGCCAGCCGCTCCACCGTCGCGGCCCGGTGCCGCGCCACCTGCCCGATCACATGACCCTGGTCGAGCGCGCGCTGCGGATCGCGCGCGAGCAGCAGCCGTACGTACGGGGAGAGGTCCGTGCGGCTCTGGTACTGCTGCCGGGCCAGCCGGCCCGCGGCGCCCCGGCTGTCGCGCAGGGAGAGCCGGGCGCGGACCAGGGCCCGGTCCAGCCGCTCGACCTCGGCGCGCTGCTTCCTCAGCTCCTCGTCGGTGGCGTTGTACGCCTCGGCCGCCTTCTCCGCCTCCCGGTACAGCCGCTGAAGGTCCGTCAGCAGGCCGGTCACGGAGCGGACCGGGGATTTTGGGGGCTCCTGGGGCTCCTGCGGCTGCTGGGACGGCTTGCGGCCCTGGGGGCCGGGCGCGGCGGTGGCGGGCACGGGAGCGAGGACGGCTCCGGCCGTCAGCGCCGCCGTGCAGACCAGACGGACCAGCCTTCCCGACCTTCCTGACACATCATCACCTCCGGTGCGTATGCGCGGCGTTCGGCCGCTCTTCGCGGCGGCCTCGTCGGCCGCTTCGCACCGTGAGCATGGGACGGGCGGGCGCCGTCCGCGCGCCGGGTGTGCGCGGTCGGCGCAACGGCGTCACCCGTCGGTGTCGTCCGGCTTGCCGCCCGGCGTGGCGTCCGGCCGGCGGCCGGGCCCGGACCACGGCCACCTCGGGCGGCCGCCCGCCTCGCCCTCGGAGTCGTGGACGTACTTCCACCCCTGCGTCAGCCCGAGCCTGCCCTGCGCCCGGGGGACGCGCCGGTAGACGAGCACGGTGGACGGCCCGCCGTCCGGGGCCGGGACGGGGATGCGGTAGGTCTTGGGCGGGTGCCCGGTGATGCCCAGCAGCACGGGCAGCACCCGTCCGTCCATGGGCCCGCCCTCGAAGGGGGTGTCTGCGCTCTTCACGGCACCAGTGTCAGCCATCGGCGGCCAGCGCCCGGACCAGCTCCCCGGTCTGCGGGTCACGCCGCCCCGTCACCGACAGGACGGCGACGAACTGCTCGACGAGCCAGTCCCGCAGCTCCTCGGCGGGCGGCTGCTTGTCCTCGTCGAGCCAGATGAGGGAGGCGGCCTCCACGGCGGTGATCCACATGCGGACGGTCATCCGCAGCCGGGGGCCGGGCTCGGCGACCCCCAGATGGCTGAGGATGTGCTCGGCGGCGGCCCGGCGCACGCCGTCGACGATGGCCGTCGTCCGCGAGGTCTCCACGACGCTGCCGCCCTGGAGCAGGGCGCTGAAACCGGTGTCGTGCTGGTCGACGAAGGCGAGGTAGCGGTCCAGGGCCCGGGACAGGCGGGGGAGCGGCGGGCCCTCGCGCGGTTCGTCGAAGCAGTGCCGCAGCTCCTCGGCGGCGGACCTGAGCGCGGCCTCGTACAGCTGCTGCTTGCCGCCCGGGAAGTACCGGTACACCAGGGGACGTGACACCCCGGCCGCCTCCGCCACGTCGTCCAGGGAGACGTCCTCGGGCGCGCGGTGCGCGAAGAGCGACAGCGCGGCGGCGAGCAACTGACTGCGACGCTCCTCGACACTGAGGCGCCGGTAGGCGGGGGTGGCGGCGGCGGGTGTCATGCCCGGCAGCGTAATGCGGGCGCGCGGGCCCGCGCAGCCGCGGGCGGGGGCCTCCGGTGGTTCGGCGTGGGCGGGCGGCGGACCGCCCGGACCGGCGAGCGCCTGCTCCCGCGCCTCCTGCCCTCGCGCCCCTACGCCAGCAGCCCCGACGACTTCCACAGCCGCCGCCCGACCCCCCGCAGCACCCCGATGTCGTCCAGGAAGTCGGTCAGCCGCTTCGCCCCGTTCTGCATGACCTCCCGCCGGTGCCCGCTGGCCCGCACCTGCGCGAGCGCCTCCCGCTTGTCCAGCCCCACGTTCGTGTACACCTCCGGGTTCACGAACGCCACGGAGAACACCCGAGCGAACTCCCCGGAGGTGATCCGCGTGAACTCCTGCGACCACTTCGGGGCGGTGACCATCTGGCGCCGCAGTTCCTCGCGCGCGTAGCGGACGTGCCGCGCCTCCTCCACGACGTGGATGCGCGTGACGCCCCGGATCAGCGGCTGCACCCGCTCGTCCGGGAAGGTCAGCCGCTGCATCCAGTCCAGGACCTCCTCGCCGAGCAGGGTCGCCGTGAAGGACCCGGGCGTGGTGGAGACGGTCTTGAACAGGCGCCCCAGTTGCTGGTGCACCCGGCTGACGGGGTACCACGGGGTCCCGCCGCGCTCGATCAGCCGCGCGAACATCTTCGAGTGCCGGCACTCGTCCTCGATCTCCGTCAGCGCGTACCGCACGTGCGCGCTCGTCGCCGGCTTGTCGTAGATGTGCCGCACCAGCAGCTGCATCAGGATGATCTCGAACCAGATGCCGAGCGAGGCGAGCGCCGCGGCCTCGTGCCGGGAGAGCAGGATCCGCTGCTCCTCGCCCATCCGCTTCCACATCGGCGTGCCGTACAGCGACACCAGTTCCGGCGGCCAGAACCACTTGCCCTCCTCGAAGGGCGCGTCCCAGTCCAGCTCCTCGTCCGGGTCGAAGGAGTGCTTGGCGGAGGAGTCGAGCAGCCGCCGGGCCACCTGCTCACGGTCCTTGAGCAGGCCGAGCGCGTCGCGCAGGCCGTCGAGCGCGTCGGCTTCCGTCAGGGTCGTCATCGCTGTCCCACCTCGTTGTGCTCACGTCACCTTGCCCTTATGAGACTGCCTGTCAGCAAGCTCGTCAATCCCCCGCGCGCGACTTGTTGACCCGGAGTCCACGGCTTGGGAGCCTGCGGGACATGCCGACCTCCGACCTGTACGCCGACGGCCCGGACGACACCCGGTGGCAGGTGCCCGCCACCGCCGCGGCCCGCTTCAGCTGGGAGTACGACGACGGCCGCGACCGCCTCCTGGCCCTCTACCAGAAGGGCAAGGACAAGCAGTGGGACGGGCAGAAGCGGATCGACTGGGACCTGGAGGTCGATCCGTACGATCCGCTCGGCACCCCCGACGAGGCGATGAGCCTGTACGGCACCCGGCACTGGGCCAGGCTGAGCGAGAAGGACAAGGGCGAACTGCGCCGGCACTACGCCTCCTGGCAGTTCAGCCAGTTCCTGCACGGCGAGCAGGGCGCGATGATCTGCGCCGCGCGCATCGTGGAATCGGCCCCCGACCTGGACGCGAAGTTCTACTCGGCGACCCAGGCCATGGACGAGGCCCGGCACGCCGAGATCTACGGCCGCTTCCTGCACGAGAAGATCGGGCTGCTGTACCCGATCAACGACAGCCTCCAGTCCCTGCTGGGCGACACCCTGCGCGACTCGCGCTGGGACATGCCCTACCTCGGCATGCAGGTGCTGATCGAGGGCCTGGCCCTGGCCGCCTTCGGCATGATCAGGGACACGACCGACAAGCCCCTGCCGAAGCAGATCCTGGCGTACGTCATGCAGGACGAGGCCCGGCACGTCGCCTTCGGGCGCATGGCGCTGCGCGACTACTACAGGCAGCTGACCGACGCCGAGCTGCGCGAGCGCGAGGAGTTCGTCATCGAAGGCTGCCACCTCATGCGGGACCGGCTGCGCGGCGTGGAGGTGCTGGAGAACTTCGGCATCCCGAAGGCCGAGGCGGAGTCCTGCAGCGAGCAGTCGCAGTTCCTGGCCCTGTTCCGCAGACTGCTCTTCAGCCGCATCGTGCCCTGCGTACGCGACATCGGCCTGTGGGGCAGGCGCCTGCAGCAGGCCTACGTCGACATGGGCGTCCTGGAGCTGGGCGACTGCGACCTCGACCTGCTGATGAACCAGGACGAGGAGATCGCCGAGAGGCTGGACGCGCAGCGCTTCGCGGCGGAGGAGGGGGAGCGGGTGGCGGAGGTGCGGGAGACGATCGAGGAGGGCCGGGACCCGGCCGGCTGACCACCGGGCCGTCGGACGGCGGCCCCGGCCCGGCCACCGGCACCTCCCGCGACGGGGCCGGGCGCCCCCGCCGCTAGGCCGAGCAGCCCAGTCCCTCCGGCACCTCGCCCAGGAGCGGCCGCGCCCCCTGGGGCGGGAACGACGTGCGCAGCGTGAACGCGTACGGCGTCGGGCCGTGCGCGCGCAGGTGGAGCAGCCGCGCCTCCGCCTCCGCCACCGTCGGGCGGTGCCCGGCCGGGACCCACCACAGGGCCGTCATCGCCTCCCGCAGCTTCTCGAACCACTCCCGCCGCCGGGCCAGCATCTCCCGGTGACGGCCCTGGTACATGTACGCCGTCAGGGCGCCGGTGTCCCGCCAGACCGACATGTTGACGATCAGCCAGGAGTCGCCGAAGACCGGGACGTCCGTCGCGTTGCCGGAGTCGCCCTGCAGCCGCCAGACGAACCCGTCGGCGGCGTCCGCGTCCGCGTTCACCGGGTCGAGGGCGTCGACGAAGTCCTTCAACTGCGGTGAGTCCAAGGGGGCCTTGAGGCGGGCGAGGTTGACCTGGGCGAGTTCGTACGCGGCGGCTGCAGTCATGACCGGACGGTAGGCCGGACCCCGCGCTCCGCGATACCCCCCTCTCAGGACCTGAGAACCGCCTCCATCACCGCCCGCGCGACCGGCGCCGCGTCCCCGCCGCCGCTGATCTCGCCCCGGTGCGCCTCCGCGTCCTCCACCACCACCGCGACCGCCACCTTCGGCTCCAGGTCGCCGTGGGCCCGCGCCCAGGAGACGAACCAGGCGTACGGCGTACCGGAGTTGCCGAGGCCGTGCTGGGCGGTGCCGGTCTTGCCGCCGACGACGGCGCCGCGGATCGCGGCGCGTGTGCCGGTGCCCCGCTCCACCACGTCCCGCATCAGCGCGCGCAGCTGCACGGCGGTCGACGGGTGCATCGCCTGCCGTGCCGGACCCGGCGCGGCGGCCGACAGGGTGCCGCCGCCCGCCCGCGTCGTCCGCTCCACCAGGTACGGCTGCCGCACCTGCCCGCCGTTGGCGACGGCCGCCGCGACCATCGCCATCTGCAACGGCGTGGCCCGCGTGTTGTACTGCCCGATCGAGGACAGCGCGAGCTGCGCCCGGTCCACCGAGGTGTCGAAGGTGGACCGCGCCACCGGGAACGGGACGCGCAGGTCCCCGTCGTTGAAGCCGAAGGCGTGCGCGGTGGCCGCCATGTCCGCCGCACCCGTCTCCACGCCCAGCTTGGCGAACACCGTGTTGCAGGAGAAGGCGAACGCGTCGCGCACGGAGGCGTCCGCGCAGCCCCGGGACCCGTTCGTCAGACTCGTCGTCGTCCCGGGCAGGGTGTACCGGTCGGGGGAGTCGGTCGGCGCGTCCAGGTCCGTGACCACGCCCGCGTCCAGCGCCGCCGCCGCGGTGACCACCTTGAACGTCGAACCCGGCGGATACGTCCGCGCCACCGCCCGGTTGAGCATCGGCCGGTCCGGATCGGCGTTCAGCCGCGCCCAGGCCCGCGCCACGTCCGGCCCGTTGCCGGACAGCTCCTGCGGGTCGTACGACGGGACCGACACCAGCGCCAGGATCCGGCCGGTCGACGGCTCCAGCGCCGCCACCGCGCCCTTGCGGCCGCTGAGCCCCTCGAACGCCGCCCGCTGCGCGGCCGGATGGATCGTGGTGACGACGTTCCCGCCCCGGCTCCGGGAGCGCGTGAAGTCGTTCCACAGCGGGAACGGCGTCAGCAGCGCGTCCGTGCCGGACAGCAGGCCGTCCGCGGCGTGCTCCAGGAGCGCCGTGCCGTACAGCTGCGAGGCGAAGCCGGTGACCGGCGCGTACAACGGGCCGTCGCGGTAGGTGCGTTCGTAGCGGAGCTGCTCACCGGTGTCGCGTGAGCCGGTGACGGGCCGGCCGCCGACCAGGATGTCGCCGCGCGGCTGCCCGTACCGGGCGATGTCCGGGCGGCGGTTGGCCGCGTTGCCCTCGTAGGACCGGGCCTGGAGGACCTGGACGCGCGCGGCGTTGCACAGCAGCGCCACCAGCAGCAGGGCGCAGAAGACGGCGGCGTGCCGGATGTGGCGGGTCAACGGGCCTCCCCGCGTCCGCGCGGGCGCCCGTCCCGCCCGCGGCTCATGGGGCGACCCGCCCGTCGTACTGCCGCCGGGCCGAGCCGCTCACGCGCACCAGCAGCGCCACGATCGCCCAGTTGGTCACCACCGACGAGCCGCCCTGCGCCAGGAACGGCATCGCCATGCCGGTCAGCGGGATCAGGCCGCTCACCCCGCCCGCGATCACGAACACCTGCAGCGCCACGATCGAGGCGAGCCCGACGGCCAGCAGCTGCCCGAAGGGGTCGCGGATCGCCAGGCCCGCCCGGTAGCCGCGCTCCACGAGCAGGCCGTACAGCAGGAAGACGGCGGACAGGCCCGCCAGGCCGAGCTCCTCGCCGGCCGTGGCCAGGATGAAGTCCGACTTCACGGCGAACCCGATGAGGACGGAGTGGCCGAGCCCGAGCCCCGTGCCGAGCATCCCGCCCTCGGCGAAGGCGAACAGGGACTGCGCGAGCTGGTTCGGGCCCTCGCCCGCCTCGATCGACGCGAACGGGTGCAGCCAGGTCTCGATCCTGCCGTGCACGTGCGGCTCCAGCCGGCCGACGGCGACCGCGCCCAGCGAGGCCAGCAGCAGGCCCACGGCGATCCAGCCGGTGCGGCCGGTGGCGACGTACAGCAGCACCACGAACAGGCCGAAGAACAGCAGCGAGGTGCCGAGGTCCCGCTCCAGGACCAGCACCCCCACGCTCACCAGCCAGACGGCGACGATCGGGCCGAGCACCCGGCCGGTGGGGAGCTGGAGCCACCCCAGGCGGCGGCCCGTGTAGGCGAGGGCGGTGCGGTTCGCCGCCAGGTACGCGGCGAAGAACACCGCCAGCAGCACCTTCGCGAACTCGCCCGGCTGGATGGAGAACCCGGCGACCCGGATCCAGATGCGGGCGCCGTTCACCGCCGGGAAGAGGATCGGCAGCGTGAGCAGGACGAGGGCGGCGGCGACACAGACGTACGCGTAGCGCTGGAGCACCCGGTGGTCGCGCAGCAGCAGCACGACCAGGATGAACAGGGCCACGCCCAGCGTCGACCAGACCAGCTGGGCCGGGGCCGCCCGGTCGCCCGGCGTCTCCAGGTCGAGCCGGTAGATCAGCACCAGGCCGAGCCCGTTGAGCAGCACCCCGATCGGCAGGAGGAGGGGGTCGGCGTACGGGGCCCGCAGGCGTACCGCGAGGTGCGCCAGGAGCGCGAGGACACCGAGCCCGGCGCCGTACCCGGCCGCGCCGGGCGGCACGGAGCCGGTCCTGGCGAGACCGACGGCGCAGTAGCCGTACACGGACAGCAGGACGGCCAGGACGATGAGGGCGAGTTCGACGCCACGGCGCCGGGGAGGGCGCGCGGCGGGCGCGGGCGGGTCCGCCGTCGCCAGGGTGATTCCGGCCTTGCTCATGCCCGGAACCTACCCAAATGATCTGCCTTGCGTGCTTCGGGTGGGCCGAGCGTGCTCCGTGTCCGGGACATCGGCATCGGCGGGGCGGGGCCGGGCTCCGGGGACCGGGCGCGTGACCGGCGCGGGGAAGGGGCCGCCCGGGGCCGTGAAGGGACCGCCCGTGACCGGCGATGACCGATGACCGATGACCGCGTGCATCCCGTTCGGGGGAAGTCTTTTTGCGCACCGGGTGGGCCGGCCGGCCCCGCGGGTCGTCCACGACGACACCCGCCCGCCCTCCCGCCCCGCCACCCTCGAAGGCGACTGGCTTCTTGCCCCGGAGCGCCCCGCCTGTTCCCATGGTCATGAGGTGATGGCGTATGAGCCGACTGCGCGTCGTACCGACCTGGCGGCACGGTCGGGAACGGCTCTACGTCTGCCTCCCGGACGGCAGGAACGTCGCCTGGTACGACCGTGAGGCGGCCCGGGTGAGCCTGCTCAGCGAGGACCGCGCGGACGACGTACTGGAAGCCCTGGGCCCCTTCATCACGGGCCGGGTGACCGTGGGCCCGCCCCCCGTGCCGACCCCCGCCGAGCTCGCCCGGCTCTCCCTCCACCCGGACGACGACCTGGCGCCCAACCGCCCCGGCGAGGCCCTCCTGATCGCCCTGGACCGCGACCCCGGCCCGGCCCACCGTCTCCGCCCCGACCCGCGCCGCCGGGCCCTGGAGGCGGAACAGGCGGTGGGGGAGGTCCTGGACCGCCTGGACGGCGCCGGCTGGCACGCCCTGCACTCCGTCCCGCTCCCCGGCGGCGACCGCATCCACCACCTGGTGATCGGCCCCGGCGGCCTGTTCGCCGTCCATGCCCTGTACGCCCGCAGACAGCGGGTCACGGTCGCCGGTCCGCTGATCACCCTGGGCCGCCGCGACCCCCTCCCGCTGCTGCGCCGCCTGCGCGCCGACGCCGACCGCGCCTCCTACGCCCTGACCGCCGAGGTCCACCCGGTCCTGGTGCCGGTGGGCGCGGCGGAACTGTCGGTCACCGCCGCCCCGCGCGGGGTCCGCGTCCTGGCGGACTCGGCCCTGACCGACCTGGCCCGCCTGGGCGGAGTGCTCAAGCCGGCCGACGTGGAGGCCCTGCACGCGATGGCGCGGGACCGGAACACGTGGGGGCGGGTGTGACCGCGAGCTGACCGCCGCAGCCGCCCCCTGGCGCGGCCGCCCCCGGAAGACGCCCCGGCACCACCCGGCCCCTCCCCGATTCGCGGAGCGCACCCTCCGCCCCACCGCTCCTCCGCCTCCACCGGAGGAGACATACGATGAGGTTCCTGACCAAAGCCGTATAAATCCTCCAGGCGACTCAATCGCTCAGGCGACCCAACGGTGATCACCGGACGCCCGGAAACCGGAAAGGTGCTGCACGTGAGATCCATATGGAACGGCGACATCTCGTTCGGCCTGGTCAGCATCCCGGTCAAGCTGGTGAACGCCACCGAGAACCACGCGGTCTCCTTCCGCCAGATCCACACGGAGGACGGCGGCCGCATCCGCCACCGAAAGTTCTGCGAACTGGAGGACCGCGAGATCAGCGGCGCGGAGGTCGGCAAGGGCTACGAGGACAGGGACGGCACGGTCATCCCGATCACCGACGAGGACCTGTCCCGTCTGCCGATCCCGACGGCCAAGACCATCGAGATCGTGGCCTTCGTCCCGGCGGACCGGATCGACCCCCTCCAGATGGAGACGCCGTACTACCTGGCGGCGAACGGCACCCCGGCCGCGAAGCCGTACACGCTCCTGCGCGAGGCCCTGAAACGCAGCAACAAGGCGGCGATCGCGAAGTACGCCCTGCGGGGCCGGGAACGCCTGGGCATGCTGCGCGTGGTCGACGGCGCCCTCACCCTGCACGGCCTCCTCTGGCCGGACGAGGTCCGCTCCCCCGAGGGCCTGGCCCCCGACACCGACGTCACGGTCCGCGCCAAGGAACTGGACCTGGCGGAGCTCCTGATGGACACCCTGGGCGAGATCGACCTGGAGGACCTCCACGACGAGTACCGCGAGGCCCTGGAGGAGGTCGTACGGGCGAAGGCGGCCGGCACGACCCTCCCGGAAACCCCGGGTCCCTCGCAGGACGGCCAGGTCCTGGACCTGACGGCGGCCCTGGAGAGGAGCGTACGGGCGGCCCGGGAACCACGCGGCGACAAGCCCCTCGCACAGGAGGCCGACGTCAGCCGCCTCCCCCGGCACGGGTCGACCCGGACGGCCCCGGACGAGGCCGACGGCGAGGAGCCGGCGTCCACGGCGGGAACGCCGGCGCCGGCGCAGGAGCCGACACCGGACACCGGGAAGAGGCCGTCCCCGAAGAGAACGACATCCCGCAAACGCTCGGCCTGACACGGGACAGGCCGCCCCGGAGCGGGCGAGGGCGACCCGCCGACACGCCGCCCATCGCTCCGCTCTCGGACCTCGGTGACGCCGCGATCGGCTCGCTGCGCCAAGTCCATCGACGGACGGCAGGAGATCGCCGACCGCAAGATCGAGGAGCTCTTGCCCGAGGACGAATGATCCCGCGCGGCGCTAGGCTTCGAGCCCCCGTACCCGCCCGGGGGCTTTTGACATTGAAGGGCTGACAGGAACCGGTGGCCGACTCCCTTTCTGCTCGCCCGCGGGCGACGAGCCGCTGGGCTTCCAGCACCTCGAAGTCTGGTTCCCCAGTCGTTTTCAAGAGCAGGTCGCACTTGTGGTCTTGGGAGATGTCATGAGCTTGCTTGCGGTCCTGGACGAAGCGGTGACCGCCCTCAAGGCTCCTCTGGAGGAGGACGACCGGGCGCAGGGCTGGACCGATGATCTCCGAAGGGAGGTGCAGGAGGAGATCTCGATCAATCGCTCGGTGCTGCGTCGCCACGGGATGGGCATGGTGCGGCACCTGCGTCCTCGCTTCGACGAGTGGATGGAACACGAGGGCGTGCAGCCCGGACGCCTCCGGGACCTGGTGGGCGACGTGCAGCGGTCGCTGGTGGAGGCTCGGGCCACGGCGTGAGAAACGCCCGCCGGCCTGGGCGTCCGTCGCCCGTTGCCAATACGTGAACACTCCACAGCCCCCGCCACACGCCCGCTCCGGACAGCACACGCCTGCACATACGCGAAGACCCCGGCCTCAGCGTTTCCGCTGGTGACGGGGTCTTTGGGCACCTAGTCCAAGGTGCCCCCGGCAGGATTCGAACCTGCGCACACGGCTCCGGAGGCCGTTGCTCTATCCCCTGAGCTACGGGGGCGTGTCGGTCGCGTTGCTCGCGGCGACGGGTAGAACACTACCAGCTCCGCCGGGGTGGTCATGAACGGGTTTCCGGCAGGTCGGCCCGGGCGGGTCGGGCCGGGGCGGCGGGTGTGGGTCCCCCGGGCGGGCGGAAGTGGGGAAAACCCGGACGCGGTGGCCGGTCCGGACCTACTCTCAAGTTGTGCCAGGCGCGTCGGGCCGGGTGCTTGTTGTGGACGACAACAAGGTCATCCGGCAGTTGATCAGGGTCAACCTCGAGCTGGAGGGCATCGAGGTCGTGACCGCGGCCGATGGTGCCGAGTGTCTGGAAGTCGTCCATCAGGTGCAGCCCGACGTGGTCACCCTGGACGTCGTCATGCCTCGGCTGGACGGGATCAGGGCCGCTGCGCGGCTGCGTGCCGATCCGCTCACCCGTGACCTTCCCCTCGCCATCATCAGTGCCTGTACGCAGTACGAGGTCGAGGCCGGTCTCGACGTCGGGGTCGACGCCTTCCTCGCCAAGCCCTTCGAGCCTGCCGAGCTCGTGCGTCTCGTACGGCAGCTGATGGGACGGAAGCGGGACCGGGGGAGTCGGGCGGAGGGTGAAGGGGGCACTCCCTCGTTCGAGGGAGGAACCTCGTCGTTCGAGGGGGACACCTCCTCCTTCGGAGGCGTCCTCGGGGTCGGGGAAGCCGAGCGGGCAGGCCGGGCCGGCAGTTGATCCACCGGCCGGGCGCCCGCTGGTCCACCGGCCGGGCACCCTCTGGCCCACCGGCTGAACACCCGCTGACCCACCGGCCGGGCGCCCACTGATCCACCAACCGGGCGCCCGTTGATCCACCATCGGGTGTCCGCCCGTCCACATCCCGGGACCCGGGGCAAACCGGCTCGCCCGCCCACCCCCCTCCTCCCCTACGCTTGTCCCGTGACCCCCGTCGAGCTCTCGCGCACCGTGCTGCACGCGGTGCGCCGTGCCGTCGACGACGGGGAACTGAGCGTGACGCTTCCCGAACGGGTCGTGGTCGCACCGCCCGGTCCCGGGGGATGCGGCGACTACGCCACCAACATCGCCCTCCAGCTCGCCCGGCCCGCCGGACAGCCGCCCCGCCGTGTCGCCGAGATCCTCCGTCCGCGCCTCGTCGGACTCGACGGCATCGCCGACGTCGTCGTCACCGGGCCCGGATTCCTCAACATCAGCCTGCGGGACGGTGCGCCCTCGGCCCTCGTGGCGGAGATCCTCCGGGACGGCCCGCGGTACGGGCACGTCGAGGACCGGTCCGCCGGGCAGGTCACCCGGTTGCACCATCCCCATGAGGTCCGGGCCGCCGTCCTCGCGGACGCCCTCGCCCGCATCCTCCGTTCCCAGGGCGCCCCGGTCCGCGTCACCCGCGACGCCCCGCCCGAGCCGGCGTGGCAGAGCGTGCTGGGCGTCCACGTCGACGGCCAGGGCTTCCCCGGGCCGTCGATCCCCGAGCCGTCGACCCGTGAGCAGTCGGCCCCTCGGCCGACCCCCGCGCAAGCCCCGCCCTCCGCGCAGGCCCCCGCCCCCGCCTCACTCACCCCCGTCACCCTCCGCCCCGTCCCCGCCCCCGCCGACCCTCTTCCCCTCGGCCGTGACGCCGCCCGCTGGGCGCTGCTCCACCCCGCCGCCCACGACCGGCCCCGGATCTGCGGTGACCACCTCGTGCAGCGCGAGAGCAATCCGCTCTTCCGCGTGCGCTACGCCCACGCCCGCACCCGGGCCCTGGTGCGCAACGCCGCCGACCTCGGCTTCGCCTCCGAGCCGGGGGAGGTGCGCGAGGACGTCGCGTCCCTCCTCGCCGTCCTCGCCGACCATCCCCGCGTCCTGGCCCGGGCGGCGGCGCACCGCGCCCCCGACCGTCTCGCCCGGCACCTCGTCGCCGTCGCCGACGCCGCGCTCCCCCTGCTCCCCGCCGTCCTGCCCCTCGGCGAGGAGAAACCCTCGGCCGCCCACCGCGCCCGGCTCGCCCTCGCCGAAGCCGCCGGGACGGTGCTGGCCGGCGGCCTGTCCCTGCTCGGCATCGACGCACCCGACCACCTCTGAGACGAGACACGGAGAGCGACCCAGACATGAGCCGTTCCGCACACCCCGCCGGGCCCCGTCACGCCGACGTCCTCCCCGAGGGGCACTACAGCGCCCCGCCCGCCGACCTCAACGCCCTCGACCCGAAGGTGTGGGCCCAGACGGTCAGCCGTGACGAGCACGGCGTCCTCAGCGTCGGCGGCATCCCCGTCACCCGGCTCGCCGAGGAGTTCGGCACCCCCGCCTACGTCCTCGACGAGACCGACTTCCGGGCGCGCGCCCGTGCCTGGCGGACCGCCTTCGGCGCCGACGCCGACGTCTTCTACGCCGGCAAGGCCTTCCTCTCCCGCGCCGTCGTGCGCTGGCTGCACGAGGAAGGGCTCAACCTCGACGTCTGCTCCGGCGGCGAGCTCGCCACCGCGCTGTCCGCCGGGATGCCCGCCGAGCGCATCGCCTTCCACGGCAACAACAAGTCCGCCGCGGAGATCGACCGGGCCGTGCGCGCCGGGGTCGGGCACATCGTCCTCGACTCCTTCCAGGAGATCGTGCGGGTGGCCCACATCGCGCAGTCCCTCGGCAAGCGGCAGAAGGTCCTCATCCGCGTGACCGTCGGCGTCGAGGCCCACACGCACGAGTTCATCGCCACGGCCCACGAGGACCAGAAGTTCGGCATCCCGCTCGCCGGCGGGCAGGCCGCCGAGGCGGTACGGCGTGCGCTGCAGCTCGACGGGCTGGAGCTCGTCGGCATCCACAGCCACATCGGGTCGCAGATCTTCGACATGTCCGGGTTCGAGGTCGCCGCGCACCGGGTGGTCGGGCTGCTGAGGGAGATCCGCGACGAGCACGGTGTCGAGCTGCCCGAGATCGACCTCGGCGGCGGCCTCGGCATCGCGTACACCAGCGACGACGATCCGCGCGAGCCGCACGAGATCGCCAAGGCGCTGACCGAGATCGTCGGCCGGGAGTGCGAGGCCGCCCGCCTGCGCACCCCCCGCATCTCCGTCGAGCCGGGACGCGCCATCGTCGGGCCCACCGCCTTCACGCTCTACGAGGTCGGCACGGTCAAGCCGCTCGACGGGCTGCGTACGTACGTCTCCGTCGACGGCGGCATGTCGGACAACATCCGCACCGCGCTGTACGACGCCGAGTACAGCGTCGCGCTGGTCTCCCGGGCCTCCGACGCCGAGCCGATGCTCTGCCGTGTCGTCGGCAAGCACTGCGAGAGCGGGGACATCGTGGTGCGCGACGCGTTCCTGCCGGGCGACCTGGCGCCCGGGGACCTGGTCGCCGTGCCGGCCACCGGGGCGTACTGCCGGTCCATGGCCAGCAACTACAACCACGTGCTGCGCCCGCCGGTCGTCGCCGTCCGGGACGGCGAGGCGCGCGTGATCGTGCGCCGGGAGACCGAGGAGGACCTCCTGCGTCTCGACGTCGGCTGAGGCCGGCGCCGCCGGGGCGGAAGATCTTCTGTCTCCCGCCCCCGTACAAATGAAATAAATGTCTCACGATCCGGACGAAGGGCAGAAACTCCGGTCCGGTGGGTGAGACTGGTTCCACCGCATACGGTATTGAGGAAACGAGGTCGGATGATGCGTACGCGTCCGCTGAAGGTGGCGCTGCTGGGCTGTGGAGTGGTCGGCTCAGAGGTGGCGCGCATCATGACGACGCACGCCGACGACCTCGCGGCCAGGATCGGGGCCCCCGTCGAGCTGGCGGGCGTGGCCGTACGGCGCCCCGGCAAGGTCCGTGCGGGCATCGACCCGGCCCTCGTCACCACCGACGCCACCGCCCTGGTCAAACGCGGCGACATCGACGTCGTGGTCGAGGTCATCGGCGGCATCGAACCCGCCCGTACGCTCATCACCACCGCCTTCGAGCACGGGGCGTCCGTCGTGTCCGCGAACAAGGCGCTGCTCGCCCAGGACGGGGCCGCCCTGCACGCCGCCGCCGAGGAGCACGGCCGGGACCTGTACTACGAGGCCGCCGTCGCCGGTGCCATCCCGCTGATCCGGCCGCTGCGCGAGTCCCTGGCCGGCGACAAGGTCAACCGGGTGCTCGGGATCGTCAACGGGACGACCAACTTCATCCTCGACAAGATGGACTCCACGGGCGCCGGATACCAGGAGGCGCTCGACGAGGCCACCGCCCTGGGGTACGCCGAGGCCGACCCGACCGCGGACGTCGAGGGGTTCGACGCCGCGGCCAAGGCGGCCATCCTCGCCGGGATCGCCTTCCACACGCGCGTGCGCCTGGACGACGTCTACCGCGAGGGCATGACCGAGGTCACCGCCGCCGACTTCGCCTCGGCCCGGGAGATGGGCTGCACCATCAAGCTGCTCGCCATCTGCGAGCGGGCCGAGGACGGGGCCTCCGTCACCGCGCGCGTGCACCCGGCCATGATCCCGCTCAGCCACCCGCTGGCCTCCGTCCACGGCGCGTACAACGCCGTCTTCGTCGAGTCGGACGCCTCCGGGCAGCTCATGTTCTACGGGCCGGGCGCGGGCGGTGCCCCGACCGCCTCCGCCGTGCTCGGCGACCTGGTCGCCGTCTGCCGCAACCGGCTCAGCGACGCGACCGGGCCGGGCGAGTCCGCGTACGCCGCGCTGCCCGTCTCGCCGATGGGCGAGGTCGTCACGCGCTACCACATCAGCCTCGACGTGGCCGACAAACCGGGTGTGCTCGCCCAGGTCGCGACCGTCTTCGCCGAGCACGGTGTCTCGATCGACACGGTGCGCCAGCAGGGGAAGGACGGCGAGGCCTCCCTCGTCGTCGTCACCCACCGTGCGTCCGACGCGGCCCTCGGCGGGACCGTCGAGGCGTTGCGCAAGCTCGACACCGTGCGCGGTGTCGCCAGCATCATGCGGGTTGAAGGAGAGTAACCAGCAATGACCCACCAGTGGCGCGGAATCATCGAGGAGTACCGGGACCGGCTGCCGGTATCGGACACCACGCCGGTCGTGACGCTCCGCGAGGGCGGCACGCCCCTCGTGCCCGCGCAGGTGCTCTCCGAGCGCACGGGCTGTGAGGTCCACCTCAAGGTCGAGGGCGCGAACCCCACCGGGTCCTTCAAGGACCGCGGCATGACCATGGCCATCTCCAAGGCCAAGGAGGAGGGGGCGAAGGCCGTCATCTGCGCCTCCACCGGCAACACCTCCGCCTCCGCCGCCGCGTACGCGGTGCGTGCGGGCATGGTGTCCGCCGTGCTCGTGCCGCAGGGCAAGATCGCGCTCGGCAAGATGGGCCAGGCCCTGGTGCACGGCGCGAAGATCCTCCAGGTCGACGGCAACTTCGACGACTGCCTCACCCTCGCGCGCGGCCTGAGCGAGAACTACCCCGTGGCGCTGGTGAATTCGGTCAACCCGGTGCGCATCGAGGGGCAGAAGACGGCCGCCTTCGAGATCGTGGACATGCTCGGCGACGCGCCCGACATCCACGTGCTGCCGGTCGGCAACGCCGGGAACATCACGGCCTATTGGAAGGGCTACCGGGAGTACGCCGGTGACGGCGTCGCCACCAGGACCCCGCGCATGTGGGGTTTCCAGGCCTCCGGCAGCGCCCCGATCGTGCGCGGCGAGGTGGTCAAGGACCCGTCGACCATCGCCACCGCCATCCGCATCGGCAACCCCGCGTCCTGGCAGTACGCCCTGGCCGCCCGGGACGAGTCCGGCGGTCTCGTCGACGAGGTGACGGACCGTGAGATCCTGCGGGCCTACCGGTTGTTGGCCGCGAAGGAGGGCGTCTTCGTCGAGCCCGCGTCCGCCGCGTCCGTCGCCGGTCTGCTGAAGGCCGCCGAGCAGGGCAAGGTCGACCCGGGGCAGCGCATCGTGTGCACGGTCACCGGCAACGGCCTGAAGGACCCGGACTGGGCCGTCGCCGGCGCCCCGCAGCCGGTCACCGTGCCCGTCGACGCGGCCGCGGCGGCCGAGCGCCTCGGACTGGCGTAGCCCGCGGCCCGGAGGGGCCCGTCCCGCCACCGCCCGCGCACCGGCGCCCGCGGTGGCGGGGCCCGCGCCACCAGCGCCGGGGCACCGCGCGCCACGGCCCGGCGTAAGACGACGCCCGCCCGGGGAAGTTCCCTACGATGGGTGCACAGGGGGCTTGCGACACGCATCGTGCGCCTTCTGTGCGCCCTATGTCGCCACAGAACCTTCCTTCGATAGGCTGTACCGAACCCGCCCGCCGCATATGCCCTCGCATATGGCGCGTGCCGCGCCGTCTCCGCGGCCCGGACAGCGGCCGGCCCCCGGCCGGCAGCGGCCCTCGGGGTTCTCGTACGTCATCGAATGTCGTTCGACCACCACGCAGCTCAAGGAGAGTCATCGAGCGATGGCCGGTCCAGCGTTCCGCGCCGCCGCCGTCCGGGTGCGCGTCCCCGCCACCAGCGCCAACCTCGGGCCGGGCTTCGACGCCCTCGGTCTCGCGCTGGGGCTGTACGACGACGTGGTCGTCCGGGTGGCCGACTCCGGGCTGCACATCGACATCGCGGGCGAGGGCAGCGAGACTCTCCCACGCGACGAGCGTCATCTTCTTGTGCGCTCCCTGCGTACTGCCTTCGATGTGCTGGGCGGGCAGCCGCGTGGCCTGGAAATCGTCTGCGCCAACCGCATTCCGCACGGCCGGGGCCTGGGCTCCTCCTCGGCCGCCATCTGCGCCGGCATCGTCGCCGCCCGCGCCGTGACCATAGGCGCCGAGGCCAAGCTCGACGACATCGCGCTGCTGGAGCTCGCCACCGAGATCGAGGGCCACCCCGACAACGTCGCGGCCTGCCTGCTGGGCGGCTTCACGCTCTCCTGGATGGAGGGCGGCGGCGCGCGGGCGATCAGGATGGAGCCGGCCGATTCCATCGTTCCGGTGGTTTTCGTGCCCGCGAAGCCGGTTCTGACCGAGACCGCCCGCGGCCTGCTGCCGCGCACCGTGCCGCACGTCGACGCCGCGGCCAACGCCGGCCGCGCCGCACTGCTCGTCGAGGCCCTGACCAGGCGCCCCGAACTGCTGCTGCCCGCCACCGAGGACCGCCTCCACCAGGACTACCGGGCCCCCGCCATGCCCGAGAGCGCGGCGCTGGTGGAGCGGCTGCGGGCCGACGGCGTCCCCGCGGTGATCTCCGGCGCCGGCCCCACGGTCATGGCGCTCGCCGACGCGGGCACCGCCGACAAGGTCGAGGCGCTGGCGGGCGCGGACTGGGCCGCGAACCGGCTGGGCCTCGATCTGCAGGGCGCGAGCGTGCTGCCGCTCGCCACCCTGGACACCGCCTGACACGGTTGCCGGATTTCGAGAGGGGGAATGTTTGTTGGATCCGGTAGTGTTAATCTCAAGTCTGCACCCGACCCCACCATGGCGAGGTGCCTCGTGTCCCCGTCCGGGACAGACATTCTTCCGGGAGCCCCCCAAGCCGCACTGTGTTCCGTACGTCGTACGCAGGCCGTACGCCGTGCACGAACACTGAACGGCCCGACGGGCACGCTCCGGAACCGGTGCGACCACGCCGCGTGACACAGACACTGGGTGCCACGGCTCAAGGAAGCGCCATCACCAGATATCTCTTCCGCCGTTCAGGCGGACCACCGCCCCGGCGCGGTCCACACAGCAAGGACCGAAGCCGGACAGCACAACCGGTCGCCGAGCCAGACAGGCCGACGTCCGCTCCAGGGAAGGACCCTTCGTGAGCGACACCACCGATCTGATGGGCGCACGTGTCGAGGAGACCGCTGCCGCGCCCGCCACGGACGCCTCCGCGCCTGCCACCGGTGCCGGCTCCCGGCGGCGCCGCGGTACCGGCCTCGAGGGCATGGTGCTGGCCGAGCTGCAGCAGGTCGCATCCGGCCTCGGCATCAGGGGCACCGCGCGCATGCGCAAGAGCCAGCTGATCGAGGTCATCAAGGAGGCGCAGGCGGCCGGCGGCGCCGCCCCGGCCAAGGCCGAGGCCCCCGCCGAGACCAAGCCCAAGCGCCGCGCCACCTCGCGGACCCGTACGGGTGACAGCGCCGAGAAGGCCGAGAAGCAGGCGGACGCCAGGACCGAGGCCCCGGCCGAGAAGGCCGTGGCCCAGCAGCAGATCGAGATCCCGGGCCAGCCCTCTCCCAAGGCCTCGGCCTCGCCCGACCAGCAGGGCGCCCCCGCCGGCGAGGACGCCCCCGCCGAGCGCCGTCGCCGCCGCGCCACCGCCGAGGCCGGCGCCCCGTCCGCCGCGCCCGAGACGATCGCCGCCGAGGCGAAGGGCGAACCGAAGGCCGAGACGTCCGCGCAGTCCCAGCAGCAGTCCCAGAACGACACCAGGGGCGAGGGCGGCGAGGGCGGCGAGGGCCGCCGCCGCGACCGCCGTGAGCGCGGCCGTGACCGCGACCGGGACCGCGACCGCCGCAAGGGCGACGACCAGCAGGGCGGCCAGCGCGGCCAGCAGCAGAACCAGCAGCAGGGCGGCGGCCGTCAGGACCGTCAGCAGGACGACGGCTACGACGACGAGGCGGGCGGCCGCCGTGGCCGCCGCGGCCGCTACCGCGACCGCCGTGGCCGCCGCGGCCGCGACGACATCGCCCCCGAGCCGCAGATCGCCGAGGACGACGTCCTGATCCCCGTCGCGGGCATCCTCGACATCCTCGACAACTACGCCTTCATCCGCACCTCCGGCTACCTGCCGGGTCCGAACGACGTGTACGTCTCCCTCGCCCAGGTCCGCAAGAACGGCCTGCGCAAGGGCGACCACATCACCGGTGCGGTCCGCCAGCCCAAGGAGGGCGAGCGGCGCGAGAAGTTCAACGCGCTGGTACGCCTGGACTCCGTCAACGGCATGGCGCCCGAACACGGCCGCGGCCGCCCGGAGTTCAACAAGCTCACCCCGCTGTACCCGCAGGACCGCCTCCGCCTGGAGACGGACCCGGGCGTGCTGACGACCCGCATCATCGACCTGGTCTCGCCGATCGGCAAGGGCCAGCGCGGTCTGATCGTGGCCCCGCCGAAGACCGGCAAGACCATGATCATGCAGGCCATCGCCAACGCGATCACGCACAACAACCCCGAGTGCCACCTGATGGTCGTCCTGGTCGACGAGCGTCCGGAAGAGGTCACCGACATGCAGCGGTCGGTCAAGGGCGAGGTCATCTCCTCGACCTTCGACCGCCCCGCCGAGGACCACACCACGGTCGCCGAGCTCGCCATCGAGCGCGCCAAGCGGCTGGTGGAGCTGGGCCACGACGTGGTCGTGCTGCTCGACTCCATCACGCGTCTGGGCCGTGCGTACAACCTCGCCGCCCCGGCCTCCGGCCGCATCCTGTCCGGTGGTGTCGACTCGACCGCCCTGTACCCGCCGAAGCGCTTCTTCGGTGCCGCGCGCAACATCGAGGACGGCGGCTCGCTCACCATCCTGGCCACGGCTCTCGTCGACACCGGCTCCCGCATGGACGAGGTGATCTTCGAGGAGTTCAAGGGCACCGGCAACATGGAGCTCAAGCTCGACCGGAAGCTCGCCGACAAGCGCATCTTCCCGGCGGTGGACGTGGACGCGTCCGGCACCCGCAAGGAGGAGATCCTGCTCGGCGCCGAGGAGCTGGGCATCGTCTGGAAGCTGCGCCGGGTGCTGCACGCGCTCGACCAGCAGCAGGCGATCGAGCTGCTGCTCGACAAGATGAAGCAGACCAAGTCGAACGTCGAGTTCCTGATGCAGATCCAGAAGACGACGCCGGCGCCCGGCAACGGCGACTAGCCGACCGGGTTCGCGGGGCGCGACGCGGCTGCGGCTGCGTCGCGCCCACGCGGCGGAGCCGCGCATCGGCACGGCTCCGCGCCCCCGGGACGAAAGGCCGTTCCCCGTCACCCTGTGACGGGGAACGGCCTTTCGGCGCAGAGGGGAAGGGGCGCACCAGGCGCCCCTTCCATCTCATGCATCTCTGGGGGGACTTCCTTGCCCACGTCCATGTCCGGCGCCGGCCGTCACAGACGCCGGATACGCTTCGCCCTGCCCATCGGAGCCGCCGGGATCGCCGCCGTCCTGGGCGCCGCGCTGCTGACCTCGTCCGCGGACGCCGCCACCCCGCTGCCGCGGCCCACCGCCAAGCCCGCCACCGCCTCCCCGTCGCTCGCCGAGCTGCAGCGGCGCATCGCCGGCGCCGTCGCCGGCGACGACACCGCCGGGCGGACGAGCAGGTCGCCGCTGAACGCGAGCGCCGGCGACGGCACCGTCGACGCGAAGATCATCGGCGGTACGACCACCACCCTCACCTCGGCGCCCTGGATGGCCCAGCTCTGGTACCACGACGACCGGGGCACCACCGGCACCACCGACGACATCGGCTTCTTCTGCGGCGGCGCGGTCGTCGCGCCGGCGAAGATCCTCACCGCCGCGCACTGCGTCAAGGGCTACGACTGGCACGCCAAGGGCGCCGTCGTGACCGGCACGTCCCAGCTGGCCTCGGGCGACGACCTGCACGGCGGTACCGCCACCGGCGTCTGGCGCCAGTGGAACCACCCGTCGTACAACGCGACGACGCTCGACAACGACATCGCCGTGCTGACCCTGCCCCACCCCGTCAGGGCCACGCCGATCCGGATGACGACGTCCGGCGACACCGCCTCCTACGCCGCCGGCACCAGCGCCAAGGTCTACGGCTGGGGCCGTACCAGCTCCACCAGCCAGGACATCTCCGACACGCTGAAGACGGCCACGCTGCCGATCCGGTCCGACAGCACCTGCGCGGGCTACTACGGCGCCGACTTCGTCAAGGGCCACATGGTCTGCGCGGGCACCCCCGCCAGCGGCAGCGACACCGGCACCACCACGGCCTGCAACGGCGACTCCGGCGGCCCCCTGGTCGTGAACAACCGGATCGTCGGCGTGGTGTCCTGGGGCGTGCGGGACTGCGTCGAGAAGGGCGCCTACAGCGTCTTCGCCAAGGTCAGTGCGTACGTCGGCGCCGCCTACCCGCGCATCGACGACACCAACCTCAACGGCGACCACAGGGCCGACCTGTGGGTGCGCAACGCCGCCACGCGGACCGGCTACTCCAAGAACTCCACGGGCACCGCGTTCGCCACCCGCGAGTCCTGGGGCGGCTGGGACGGCGTGAACACCGTCCTGCAGACCGACCTCGACCGGGACGGCTACGAGGACCTCGTCTACCGGGTCGGCGCCACCGGCGACGTCCACTGGACGCACTACGTGCCCGCCAGTGGCACCTGGGCCACCAAGCAGCTCGCCGACAACTGGAAGACCCGCACCCGCATCGTCACCCCCGGCGACGTCACCGGCGACTACCTGCCCGACCTGCTCTCCGTCGACTCCGCCGGCGACCTGTGGATCTACCCGGGCAAGGGCAACGGCACCTTCGCCGCCCGCGTCAAGGCCGGCTCCGGCTGGAACCAGTACAACTCCCTGCGCGGCCACGGCGACTTCACCGGCGACGGCAAGACCGACCTGATCACCCGCAGCAAGAGCAACGGCGACCTGTACCTGTACAAGGGCACCGGCAAGTCCGGCACCGGGGCCTTCTCCACCCGTGTGAAGGTCCGCAGCGCCTGGACCGGCTACAACGCCTTCGACGCGGTCGGCGACATCACCGGCGACGGCAGGGCCGACTTCCTGGCCCGCACGCCCGGCGGCACCCTGTACCTGTACAAGGGCACCGGCAAGGCGACCAGCGAGATCTTCGCCACGAGGATCTCCCTGGGCACCGGCTACCAGCAGTACGACATCTGGGGCTGAAACCCCGGCCGGCACGGCGCCCCACGGCGGGGCCGACCCGCCGTGTGCCCGCCGCCCCCGCGGCGGGCACACGGCGTCGTGCGAACCCGCGGCCGGTTTCCCCGTCGGGCCGGACCGAGGGACGATGGGTGCACAAGGGACCGAACGGACCAGGCCTGGCACCGAGTGCAAGGGGTAACCGACCGGAGACGAGCCGAGGAGCACATGAGCGCCCAGAGCACGCCGGGGGAGACCGGCACCGGCGGGCCGCGCCGCCGCAGACCCCGCGGCAGGCGCCACAGAGGGCTGCTGGTCATGGCCTGGACCGCCGCGGGCATCGTCGTCCTGGGCGGCACCGGCGCCGGTTACCTGTACGTCAAGCTCAACGGCAACCTCCGCAGCGTCGACATCGACCAGGTGCTGGGCGGCGACCGCCCGCGGAAGGCCGACAACGACTCCCGGAACATCCTCGTCCTCGGCTCCGACACCCGCGCCGGCGGCAACAGGGAGCTCGGCGGCGGCGCCGGCGACGGCACCGCCCGCTCCGACACGGCGATGATCGTGCACGTGTACGAAGGCCACCGGAGGGCCGGCGTGGTCTCCATCCCGCGCGACACGATCATCGACCGCCCCGCGTGCACCGGCACCGAGGGCGAGGAGCACCCCGCCGCGCGCGGCGTGATGTTCAACTCCGCCTACTCCACCGGCGGCGCCGCCTGCGCCGTCAAGACCGTCGAGTCCCTGACCGGCCTGCGCATGGACCACTACCTGGAGGTCGACTTCAGCGGCTTCCGCAAGCTCGTCGACGAGCTCGGCGGCGTGGAGGTCACCACCACCAGGGACATCGACGACCCCGAGAGCCACCTCCGCCTCCCGGCCGGCACGCACCGCCTGGACGGCGAGCAGGCCCTCGGCCTGGTCCGCACCCGGCACGGCGTCGGCGACGGCTCCGACCTCGGCCGCATCCAGCTCCAGCAGGCCTTCGTCAGGGCCCTGGCCGAGCAGGTCGAGGACATCGGCGTCTTCACCAGCCCGAAGAAGCTGTACGACCTCGCCGACACCGCCACCAGGACCGTGACGACCGACTCCGACCTCGGCTCGGTCAACAGGCTGATGTCGTTCGCGGGCGGCCTCAGGGGCATCGGCGCGTCGAACATGCAGATGGTGACCATGCCGGTCCGGTACGACCCCGCCGACCCCAACCGCGTCCTCGTCGAGAAGGCCAAGGCCCGGCTGGTGTGGGACGCCCTGCGGGGCGACAGGCCCGTCCCGAGGGCCGCCACCGAGGGCACCGCGACCGGCGAGGCCGGGGACGTCGTGAGCGCCCCGTGAGGGACGTGCCCCCCGTGCTCCTGGGGGGCACGGGGGACCGGGCGGCCGGCCGCGAACCCCCGTGCCCCCGCGAACCCCCCGCGCCCCCGGGGAACACCCGCGCCCCCGGGGAACAAACGACAACGGCCCCTGGTTTTGGGGTACGGCGCCAGTCCTGGCAGACTGGTACGTCGGCTCCGGTTCACGCTCCCGCATCCCGCGGCGGCGACCCGGCGCCCTCCCGAAACCTAGGAGACACCTTGAAGCGCGACATCCACCCCACGTACGTCGAGACGCAGGTAAGCTGCACCTGCGGCGCGTCGTTCACCACCCGCAGCACCATCGAGTCCGGCACCATCCGGGCCGAGGTCTGCTCCGAGTGCCACCCGTTCTACACGGGCAAGCAGAAGATCCTCGACACCGGTGGCCGTGTGGCCCGCTTCGAGGCCCGCTTCGGCAAGGCCGCCGGCTCCAAGAAGTAGCGAGCCCCCATCCGCCGGTCCACGGCCGCGCTCTTCGGTGCGCGCCGGGACCGGCGTTTTTGGTCGCCCGCCTTCCCCTTCCCCGCAGGACTTCCCCGCAGGACACAGGAGCCCCCAAGATGTTCGAGGCCGTCGAGGAACTCGTCAGCGAGCACGCCGACCTGGAGAAGAAGCTCGCCGACCCGTCGGTCCACGCCGACCAGGCCAACGCGCGCAAGCTGAACAAGCGCTACGCCGAGCTCACCCCGATCGTCGCCGCGTACCGCTCCTGGAAGCAGACCGGCGACGACATCGAGACCGCGCGCGAGCTGGGCGCCGACGACCCCGACTTCGCCGCCGAGGTCAAGGAGCTGGAGAAGCAGCGCGAGGAGCTCACCGAGAAGCTGCGGCTGCTGCTCGTCCCGCGTGACCCCAGCGACGACAAGGACGTCATCCTGGAGATCAAGGCGGGCGCGGGCGGCGACGAGTCCGCCCTGTTCGCCGGCGACCTGCTGCGCATGTACCTGCGCTACGCCGAGCGCGTCGGCTGGAAGACCGAGATCATCGACGCCACCGAGTCCGAGCTGGGCGGCTACAAGGACGTCCAGGTCGCCGTGAAGGCCCGCGGGCAGGTCGAGCCCGGGCAGGGCGTGTGGGCGCGCCTGAAGTACGAGGGCGGCGTGCACCGCGTGCAGCGGGTGCCGGCCACCGAGTCGCAGGGCCGCATCCACACCTCCGCCGCCGGTGTGCTGGTCACCCCGGAGGCCGAGGAGGTCGACGTGGAGATCAACCCCAACGACCTGCGCATCGACGTCTACCGCTCCTCGGGACCGGGCGGCCAGTCGGTCAACACCACCGACTCCGCCGTGCGCATCACGCACATCCCGACCGGTGTCGTGGCCTCCTGCCAGAACGAGAAGAGCCAGCTGCAGAACAAGGAGCAGGCACTGCGTATCCTGCGCTCCAGGCTGCTCGCCATGGCGCAGGAGGAGGCGGAGCGGAACGCCGCCGACGCCCGCCGCAGCCAGGTCCGCACCGTCGACCGCTCCGAGAAGATCCGCACCTACAACTTCCCGGAGAACCGCATCTCGGACCACCGCGTCGGCTTCAAGGCGTACAACCTGGACCAGGTCCTGGACGGCGACCTCGACGCGGTGATCCAGGCCTGCGTCGACGCGGACTCGGCCGCCAAGCTCGCAGCCGCGTGACGCACGAGTACGCCTAGCCGTAGTACGGAGCACCGAGTACCGGAGGACGAGCGTGCAGCAAGACCCCGGGGGGCGACCCCCGAGCCCCCGCAGCGTGCTGCTCGCGGAGGTGGCCCAGGCCACCCAGCGGCTGGCCGACGCCGGCGTGCCCTCGCCGCGCACCGACGCGGAGGAGCTCGCCGCCTTCGTGCACGGCGTGAAGCGGGGCGAGCTGCACACCGTGAAGGACTCCGACTTCGACGCCCGCTACTGGGAGGTCGTCGCCCGCCGCGAGGCCCGCGAGCCCCTGCAGCACATCACCGGACGCGCCTACTTCCGGTACCTGGAACTCCAGGTGGGGCCCGGGGTGTTCGTGCCCCGGCCCGAGACCGAGTCCGTGGTCGGCTGGGCCATAGACGCCGTACGGGCCATGGACGTCGTCGAGCCGTGCATCGTCGACCTGTGCACCGGGTCGGGCGCCATCGCGCTCGCCCTCGCCCAGGAGGTGCCGCGTTCGCGGGTGTACGCCGTGGAGCTGTCCGAGGACGCCCTGGTGTGGACCCGCAAGAACATGGAGGGGTCCCGGGTCGAACTGCGCCAGGGCGACGCGCTGACGGCCTTCCCGGACCTCGACGGCCAGGTCGACCTGGTCATCTCCAACCCGCCCTACATCCCGCTCACCGAGTGGGAGTACGTCGCCCCCGAGGCACGCGACCACGACCCGCAGATGGCCCTGTTCTCCGGCGAGGACGGCCTCGACCTGATCCGCGGCATCGAACGCACCGCGCACCGGCTGCTGCGCCCCGGCGGGGTCGTCGTCGTCGAGCACGCCGACACCCAGGGCGGCCAGGTGCCGTGGATCTTCGCCGAGGACCGCGGCTGGACCGACGCGGCCGACCACCCCGACCTGAACAACCGCCCCCGGTTCGCCACCGCCCGCAAGGCGCTGCCGTGAGCAGCCCGCAGACTTCACCCCCGCAGTACGTGTACGAGGAGGCCCACTAGACATGGCACGGCGATACGACACCAACGACGCGACCGACCGTGTGACCGGCCTGCGCGAGGCAGCGTCCGCCGTCCGCCGTGGCGAGCTCGTGGTGCTGCCGACGGACACGGTGTACGGCATCGGCGCCGACGCGTTCTCCGCGGAGGCCGTCGCCGACCTGCTCCAGGCCAAGGGCCGGGGCCGGAACATGCCCACCCCCGTCCTCATCGGCTCCCCGAACACGCTGCACGGACTCGTCACGGACTTCTCCGAGCTGGCCTGGGAGCTGGTCGACGCCTTCTGGCCGGGCGCGCTGACGCTGGTCGCCAAGCACCAGCCGTCCCTGCAGTGGGACCTCGGCGACACCCGCGGCACGGTCGCGGTGCGCATGCCGCTGCACCCGGTCGCCATCGAGCTGCTGACGGAGGTGGGCCCCATGGCCGTCTCCTCCGCCAACCTGACCGGCCACCCGGCGCCGGAGAACTGCGACGCCGCGCAGGAGATGCTCGGCGACTCCGTCTCCGTGTACCTGGACGGCGGCCCCACCCCCGGCAACGTGCCGTCCTCGATCGTCGACGTGACCGGCCCGGTGCCCGTGCTGCTGCGGCAGGGGGCGCTCTCGCCGGACGAGCTGCGCAAGGTGGTACCCGACCTCGAGGTGGCGAATTGACAGCCCCCGGCTCCCCCGGGGTCCCGGCCGCGCTCGACCAGGGGGCACCCCCATGCGCGGCATAGGCAACGGGGAACGCGAGGCGGAGGAGACGACGACCTTCGGGTTTCCGCGCGACACCTTCCGCATCCTGCACGTCAGCACCGGCAACGTGTGCCGCTCGCCGATCACCGAGCGGCTGACCCGCCATTTCGTGCAGGAGCGGCTCGGGATCCTGGGCGGCGGGCTGATCGTGGAGAGCGCGGGCACCTGGGGGCACGAGGGCGCGCCCATGGAGGCCCACGCGGAGACCGTGCTGGCCGACTTCGGCGCGGACGCCTCGGGGTTCGTGGGCCGGGAACTGCTGGACGAGCACGTGATCCGCGCCGACCTGGTGCTGACCGCCACACGGGACCACCGGGCGCAGGTGATCTCGATGGGGCACTCGGCGGGGCTGCGGACCTTCACACTGAAGGAGTTCACCCGGCTGGTGAAGGCCATCGACCCGGCGACGCTGCCCCCGCTGGAGGAGGGCCTGGTCGCGCGTGCGCGCGCCCTGGTGCGGGCCGCCGCCGCGCTGCGCGGATGGCTCCTGGCGCCCACGGCGGAGGCGGACGAGGTGTACGACCCCTACGGCGCTCCCCTGACGTTCTTCCGGTCGATCGGGGACGAGATACACCAGGCGCTGGACCCGGTGGTGACGGCGCTGACCGGGGTGCCCGCGCGGACGTAGCCCTGCGGCGATTGCCGTAACAACCCGGGCGTACGGGACCTCTCGGGCCTACATTGGACGTACGTCACCGACGACGCCCGGAGCGCACCATGACGGTCAGTCCCGCCCTAGAGGCCGATGTCCTGCGGCGTCAGGACCCCGAGCTCGCCGACGTCCTGCTCGGCGAGCGGGAGCGGCAGTCGACGACGCTCCAGCTGATCGCCGCCGAGAACTTCTGCTCGCCGGCCGTGCTGGCGGCCCTCGGCTCCCCGCTGGCCAACAAGTACGCCGAGGGCTATCCGGGGGCGCGGCACCACGGCGGCTGCGAGATCGTCGACCTCGCCGAGCGCCTCGCCGTGGACCGGGCCAGGGAACTGTTCGGCGCCGATCACGCCAACGTCCAGTCCCACTCCGGCTCTTCGGCGGTGCTCGCCGCCTACGCCGCCCTGCTGCGCCCCGGCGACACCGTCCTCGCGCTCGGCCTGCCGCACGGCGGCCACCTCACGCACGGCTCGCCCGCCAACTTCTCCGGCCGCTGGTTCGACTTCGTCGGGTACGGGCTCGACGCGGAGACCGGGCTCATCGACCACGACCAGGTGCGCGCCCTGGCCCGTACCCGCCGCCCGAAGGCGATCGTGTGCGGCTCGACCGCCTATCCCCGGCACGTCGACTACGCCTTCTTCCGCGAGGTCGCCGACGAGGTGGGCGCCTACCTGATCGCCGACGCCGCGCACCCCGTGGGGCTCGTCGCCGGGGGAGCGGCGCCCAGCCCGGTGCCCTACGCCGACATCGTCTGCGCCACCACGCACAAGGTGCTGCGCGGGCCGCGCGGCGGCATGATCCTGTGCGCCGCCGAGCTGGCCGAGCGGGTGGACCGGGCGGTGTTCCCCTTCACCCAGGGCGGCGCCCAGATGCACACCGTCGCCGCCAAGGCCGTCGCGTTCGGCGAGGCGGCGACACCGGCGTTCGCCGCCTACGCCCGTCGGGTGGTGGCCAACGCCAGGGTCCTCGCGGCCCGGCTGGCGGCCGAGGGGCTGGCCGTCACCACCGGCGGCACGGACACCCACCTCGTCGTCGCCGACCCGGCCCCGCTCGGCGTCGACGGGCGCACCGCGCGCGGCCGGCTGGCCGCCGCCGGCCTGGTCCTGGACTGCTGCGCGCTGCCGTACGGCGACGTCCGCGGACTGCGCCTGGGCACGGCCGCCGTGACCACGCAGGGCATGGGGGAGGGGGAGATGCGGAAGATCGCCGGGCTGCTCGCGGAGGTGCTCAGGGGCGGGATCGAGCCCGCCCGGGCGCGTGCCGAGGCGCGGGAGCTGGCCGGTGGATTTCCGCCGTATCCGCGCTGAGGCGGGGTGGGCGCGACCACGGGCGCAGTCACTCGTGCAACCATCGTCGCTACCCGGAAGTCCCCACCCGTATGCGCACATCGCTAGGGTGTGGGGCTGAGATGGCCAGCGAGACCTGTGGGGAAGCCCGTGCGTGAATACCTGCTGACGCTCTGCGTCACGGCCGCGGTGACGTATCTGCTGACAGGGCCGGTACGGAAGTTCGCGATCGTGGCCGGGGCGATGCCGGAGATCCGGGCGCGTGACGTGCACCGGGAGCCCACTCCGCGGCTCGGCGGTATCGCCATGTTCTTCGGCCTGTGCGCGGGCCTGTTGGTCGCCGACCACCTCACCAACCTCAACCAGGTCTTCGAGAAGTCCAACGAGCCGCGGGCCCTGCTCTCCGGAGCGGCGCTGATCTGGCTGATCGGCGTCCTGGACGACAAGTTCGAGATCGACGCCCTGATCAAGCTGGGCGCCCAGATGATCGCCGCCGGCGTGATGGTCGTGCAGGGCCTGACGATCCTGTGGCTGCCCGTCCCGGGCGTCGGCTCGGTCGCCCTCACCCAGTGGCAGGGCACCCTGCTGACGGTCGCGCTCGTCGTCGTCACCATCAACGCGGTCAACTTCGTCGACGGCCTGGACGGCCTCGCGGCGGGCATGGTGTGCATCGCGTCGACCGCGTTCTTCCTGTACGCCTACCGGATCTGGTACTCGTACGGCATCGAGGCCGCCGCCCCCGCCACGCTCTTCTCGGCGATCCTGATGGGCATGTGCCTGGGCTTCCTGCCGCACAACATGCACCCGGCGCGGATCTTCATGGGCGACTCGGGCTCCATGCTCATCGGCCTGGTCCTGGCCGCGGGGGCGATCTCCGTCACCGGGCAGGTCGACCCGGACGCGCTCAACCTGTACACCGGGTCCGAGAAGGAGGCCGTGCACCAGACGGTGCCGGTCTACATCCCGCTGCTGCTGCCGCTGACGATCATCGCGGTGCCGGCCGCCGACCTGATCCTGGCCATCGTGCGGCGCACCTGGCGCGGCCAGTCACCGTTCGCCGCGGACCGCGGGCACCTGCACCACCGGCTGCTGGAGATCGGCCACTCGCACAGCCGCGCGGTGCTGATCATGTACTTCTGGTCGGCGCTGATCGCCTTCGGCGCGCTGGCCTACTCGGTCAACTCGGCGTCCATGTGGATCGTCCTGGGCGTCGTCTTCCTCAGCGCGATCGGCCTGGTCCTGCTCCTGCTGCCGCGCTTCACGCCGCGGGCCCCGCGCTGGGCGGAGCGCTTCGTGCCGCCGCGGTACCGGCGGCGCCGGGTGGCCGCCGCGGAGCCCGGGGACGCGGCGCCGGCGCCCGCCGCCGAGCAGACCGAGCAGGCCGGCCAGGCCGAGCAGGCCGGCCAGGCCGAGCAGGCCGGCCAGGCTGAGCAGGCCGGCCAGGCTGAGCAGGTGTCCCGCACCCCGGTGGTCAGCGGGGTGTCCGGGGCCAACGGGGCGAGCGCGATCGGCCACCGGTCGCGCTTCGCGGACCCGAGGAAGGCCGGGACGTCGCGCTGAGGGCCCGCGGCGAAGGGCCCGTCTTCAGGACGAGAAGCCGCAAGGTAAGAATCTGACTAGAGCATTGCCAAGTCGTGGGAGTTCGATGGGGGTGCAGATCGCCCCATACCAGACAAATGGGCCGTGATTCCGCTCAGACGCGCAGCTTCACTCTCAGGTGTGACGGCTGGCACACCATTCAGGTAAAGACTGCATCAAATAGTTTGTGATACCGTTCACGAGAACCCCCGGACAGAGCCGAAGGACCGTAGTGCGACGGTCCATTGGTGTGAGGTCCTCACACTCCTCCCGGGACTACGCTCGTCCATGACGACACCCTGCCCCCTGTGAAAGCGGAGTTGCCGCCATGCCGTCCAACGACGTCCGGATCCTGGCCCAGGCCGCGGTGCCCACGGCTGCCGTCGGCGCGATCGCCGCCGTCGTCAGCGGTGTGGTGGCCGGGGGCGAAGGGGCGATCGGAGCAGTCGTCGCGACGCTCGTGGTCGTCCTGTTCATGGGCATCGGCCTCTACGTCCTGCAGCGCACCGCCAAATCGCTTCCGCACCTCTTCCAGGCGATGGGCCTGATGCTCTACGCGGCACAGATCCTGCTGCTGTTCGTCTTCCTCTCCGCGTTCAAGAACACGACGCTGTTCAACCCCAGGACCTTCGCCGTCACGCTCCTCGTCGGCACGCTCACCTGGGTCGCCGCGCAGACGCGTGCCCACATGAAGGCCAAGATCCTCTACGTCGAACCCGATTCGACCACGGGCGGGAAGCCCGAAAAGTCGGGACGCTCGTCGTGAGGGATAGGGCCGGGATAAAGAGGCATGAGAGATCCTGCTATCGTCCGGTGCCAACTGCGGCATCGCGGGCGCGGGCAATCCGAGCTGACGCCTGCTCATTCGCGAGGCGAGATGCCCCACAGCCGCCCCCACATCCGTAACACCAGTCCCGTGCCGAACAGCGGCCGCGCGCCGCGCCGACACAACGAGGTTGCCGTACCCATGCGTCACGCCGAAGGAGCCCGCGGTGAGTGCTGACCAGACCCAGCTCGCCTTTGACTGGAGCTGTCGGATCATGTCCGACAACGGGTGTGGCTTTCCGGCTCCGGGCCTGCACTCGTTCCTCTTCAAGCCGATCACCACGGTCGGGGGGTTCGAGTTCAACAAGGTGATGCTGCTCGCGCTCATCACCACCGTTCTCGTGATCGGCTTCTTCTGGGCCGCCTTCGGGAAGGCCAAGGTCGTCCCCGGCAAGCTCCAGATGGTCGGTGAGGCCGGCTACGACTTCGTCCGTCGCGGCATCGTGTACGAGACGCTCGGCAAGCGTGAGGGCGAGAAGTACGTGCCCCTCATGGTCTCGCTGTTCTTCTTCATCTGGATCATGAACATCTGGTCCGTGGTCCCGCTGGCCCAGTTCCCGGTCTCGTCGATCATCGCCTACCCGGCGGTGCTGGCCCTGATCGTCTACGTGGTCTGGGTGTCGCTGACCTTCAAGCGCCACGGCTTCGTCGGCTTCTTCAAGAACGTCACCGGCTACGACAAGTCGCTGGGCGCGGTGCTGCCGCTGGTCGTGGTCATCGAGTTCTTCTCGAACCTGCTGGTCCGGCCGTTCACCCACGCGGTGCGACTGTTCGCCAACATGTTCGCCGGTCACCTGATGCTGGTCATGTTCACCGTCGCCTCCTGGTACCTGCTGAACAGCTGGATGATCCCGGCGGCCGGTGTCTCCTTCGTCATGACCGTCGTCATGATCCTCTTCGAGCTTTTCGTGCAGGCCGTCCAGGCGTACGTCTTCGTGCTCCTCGCCTGCTCGTATATCCAGGGCGCTCTCGCCGAGCACCACTGAGCGACCCCGCCCCAGCCCCCTGAACGTCCGGTGGCCAACCCCCGCCGGTCCATGAAAGAGAAGGAAGAATCAGCATGGCTGCCCTTGAGACCCTCGCCGCCGTCGAAGGCAACATCGGTTCCATCGGCTACGGCCTCGCCGCCATCGGCCCCGGCGTCGGCGTCGGCATCATCTTCGGCAACGGCACCCAGGCCCTCGCCCGCCAGCCCGAGGCCGCCGGTCTGATCCGTGCCAACCAGATCCTCGGCTTCGCCTTCTGTGAGGCGCTCGCCCTCATCGGCATCGTCATGCCGTTCGTCTACAACTGACGGACGCCGACGAGCCAAACCTTTCGACGAAAGGCACTGATGTGATCGCCAACCTGGTACAGCTGGCGGCCGAGGAGGAGCAGAACCCGCTCGTTCCTCCGGGTCCCGAGCTGCTCGTCGGCACCATCGCCTTCGCCATCGTGTTCTTCTTCTTCTGGAAGAAGCTGCTTCCGAACATCAACAAGGTTCTGGAGGAGCGCCGCGCGGCGATCGAAGGCGGTATCGAAGAGGCCGAGACCATGAAGGTCGAGGCCCAGAGCGTCCTTGAGCAGTACAAGGCCCAGCTCGCCGAGGCCCGGCACGAGGCCGCGCGTCTGCGCCAGGAGGCGCAGGAGCAGGGTGCCGCGCTCATCGCCGAGATGCGGGCCGAGGGCCAGCGTCAGCGCGAGGAGATCATCGCCGCCGGTCACGCGCAGATCGAGGCCGACCGCAAGGCCGCCGCGTCCGCGCTGCGCCAGGACGTCGGCAAGCTCGCCACCGACCTGGCCGGCAAGCTCGTCGGCGAGTCCCTCGAGGACCACGCCCGGCAGAGCCGCGTCATCGACCGCTTCCTCGACGAGCTCGAGGAGAAGGCCGAGGCCGGGCGATGAACGGAGCGAGCCGCGAGGCCCTGGCCGCCGCACGTGAGCGTCTCGACGCGCTGACGGACTCCACGTCCGTGGACGCGACGCGGCTCGCCGACGAGCTGGCCGCCGTCACCGCGCTGCTCGACCGCGAGGTGTCGCTGCGTCGGGTCCTCACCGACCCGGCGCAGGCCGGTGAGGCCAAGGCCGAGCTGGTCCAGCGCCTGCTGGGCGCCCAGGTCAGCGGTCCCACCGCCGACCTGGTGGCCGGCACGGTGCGCTCCCGCTGGTCACAGTCGCGCGACCTGGTGGACGCGCTGGAGGAGCTGGCGAACACCGCCGACCTCACCGCCGCGCAGCAGGCGGGCACGCTCGACGACGTCGAGGACGAGCTGTTCCGGTTCGGCCGGATCGTCTCCTCGAACACCGAGCTGCGCGCCGCGCTCACCGACCGCAAGGCCACCGCCTCGGCCAAGGGCGAGCTGCTGCGCAGCCTGCTCGGCGGCCGGGCACGGCCGACCACCGAGCGTCTGGTGAAGCGTCTTGTGACCGCGCCGCGGGGACGTAGCCTGGAGGCAGGGCTCGAGTCCCTGTCCAGGCTCGCCGCCGAGCGCCGGAACCGCATGGTGGCCGTCGTCACCTCCGCGGTTCCGCTGAGCGACGCGCAGAAGCAGCGCCTGGGCGGTGTCCTGGCGAAGCTCTACGGCCGCCAGATGCACCTCAACCTCGACGTGGACCCCGCGGTCCTCGGCGGGATCCGGGTGCAGGTCGGCGACGAGGTCATCAACGGCTCCCTCGCGGACCGCATCGAGGACGCCGGCCGCCGGCTGGCGGGCTGACCGACACCGCGGCACCGCGGCAACTGAACACGCAGTACGTACTTACGGCCCATGTTGGGCCGTGAAGAGGATTCCTGGGGGTCGCCCCCAGACCCCCCAAGTGAAACTTCGGGCCCAACAAGGAGAGCAGGGAACCCAGATGGCGGAGCTCACGATCCGGCCGGAGGAGATCCGGGACGCACTGGAGAACTTCGTCCAGGCGTACCAGCCGGACGCGGCCTCGCGCGAGGAGGTCGGTACGGTCACCCTTGCCGGCGACGGCATCGCGAAGGTCGAGGGTCTTCCCTCGGCCATGGCCAACGAACTGCTGAAGTTCGAGGACGGCACCCTCGGCCTCGCCCTCAACCTCGAGGAGCGCGAGATCGGTGCCATCGTCCTCGGTGAGTTCAGCGGCATCGAGGAGGGTCAGCCGGTCACCCGCACCGGTGAGGTCCTCTCCGTGGCGGTCGGCGAGGGTTACCTCGGCCGCGTCGTCGACCCGCTCGGCAACCCGATCGACGGCCTCGGCGAGATCGAGACCGACGGCCGCCGCGCCCTCGAGCTGCAGGCCCCCACGGTCATGCAGCGCAAGTCGGTGCACGAGCCGATGGAGACGGGCTACAAGGCCGTCGACGCGATGACCCCGATCGGCCGTGGTCAGCGTCAGCTGATCATCGGCGACCGCCAGACCGGCAAGACCGCCCTGGCCGTCGACACGATCATCAACCAGCGCGACAACTGGCGCTCGGGCGATCCGAAGAAGCAGGTCCGCTGCATCTACGTCGCCATCGGTCAGAAGGGCTCCACCATCGCGTCGGTCCGCCGCGCGCTGGAGGAGAACGGCGCGCTGGAGTACACGACCATCGTCGCCGCCCCGGCGTCCGACCCGGCCGGCTTCAAGTACCTGGCGCCGTACACCGGTTCGGCCATCGGTCAGCACTGGATGTACCAGGGCAAGCACGTCCTGATCATCTTCGACGACCTGTCGAAGCAGGCCGACGCCTACCGCGCCGTCTCCCTGCTGCTGCGCCGCCCGCCGGGCCGCGAGGCCTACCCGGGTGACGTCTTCTACCTGCACTCCCGCCTGCTGGAGCGCTGCGCCAAGCTCTCCGACGACATGGGTGCCGGTTCGATGACCGGTCTGCCGATCGTCGAGACCAAGGCCAACGACGTCTCGGCGTTCATCCCGACCAACGTCATCTCCATCACCGACGGCCAGTGCTTCCTGGAGTCCGACCTGTTCAACGCCGGTCAGCGCCCGGCCCTGAACGTCGGTATCTCGGTCTCCCGAGTCGGTGGTTCGGCCCAGCACAAGGCGATGAAGCAGGTCTCCGGCCGTCTGCGCGTCGACCTCGCCCAGTTCCGTGAGCTGGAGGCGTTCGCCGCCTTCGGTTCCGACCTGGACGCCGCGTCGAAGGCGCAGCTGGAGCGCGGTCAGCGCATGGTCGAGCTGCTGAAGCAGGCGCAGTACCAGCCGATGTCCACCGAGGACCAGGTCGTCTCCATCTGGGCCGGCACCACCGGCAAGATGGACGATGTGCCGGTCAACGACGTCCGCCGCTTCGAGAGGGAGCTGCTGGAGTACCTGCACCGCAAGGAGCAGGGCCTCATGACCTCCATCCGGGAGGGCGGCAAGATGTCCGACGACACCCTGCAGGCCGTCGGCGACGCCATCGCGGAGTTCAAGAAGCAGTTCGAGACCTCGGACGGCAAGCTGCTCGGCGAGGACGCCGCGTCCGCCGCCAAGTGACGTAAGGAAGGGACCTGACTCATGGGAGCTCAGCTCCGGGTCTACAAGCGTCGCATCCGATCCGTCACCGCGACCAAGAAGATCACCAAGGCGATGGAGATGATCGCCGCCTCGCGCGTCGTCAAGGCGCAGCGCAAGGTGGCGGCCTCCACGCCGTACGCGACCGAGCTCACCCGCGCGGTCACGGCGGTCGGTACCGGTTCGAACACGAAGCACCCGCTGACCACCCAGGCCGAGACGGTCGCCCGGTCCGCGGTGCTGCTCCTGACGAGCGACCGTGGTCTCGCCGGTGCCTTCAACTCCAACGCCATCAAGGCGGCGGAGCAGCTGACCGAGCGCCTGGAGCGCGAGGGCAAGCAGGTCGACACGTACATCGTCGGCCGGCGGGGTGTGGCCCACTACAACTTCCGTGAGCGCAAGGTCGCGGAGTCGTGGACGGGCTTCACCGACGAGCCGACGTACGCGGACGCCAAGAAGGTCGCGGCTCCGCTGATCGAGGCCATCGAGAAGGACACGGCGGACGGCGGCGTGGACGAACTCCACATCGTCTTCACCGAGTTCGTGTCGATGATGACGCAGACGGCGCAGGACCAGCGCCTGCTGCCGCTCAGCCTCGACGAGGTCGCGCAGGAGACGGCGCCCAAGGGCGAGATCCTTCCGCTGTACGACTTCGAGCCCTCGGCGGAGGACGTCCTCGACGCCCTGCTGCCGCGCTACGTCGAGAGCAGGATCTACAACGCGCTGCTTCAGTCGGCCGCTTCCAAGCACGCCGCCACGCGGCGCGCGATGAAGTCGGCCACCGACAACGCCGGAGAGCTCATCGAGACGCTCTCCCGGCTTGCCAACGCGGCCCGCCAGGCCGAAATCACCCAGGAAATCAGCGAGATCGTCGGTGGCGCGAGCGCCCTGGCCGACGCGACCGCGGGGAGTGACAACTAATGACCACCACTGTTGAGACGGCCACGGCGACGGGCCGCGTCGCGCGGGTCATCGGCCCGGTCGTCGACGTGGAGTTCCCCGTCGACGCGATGCCGGAGATCTACAACGCACTTCACGTCGAGGTCGCCGACCCGGCGAACGCGGGCGAGAAGAAGACGCTGACCCTCGAGGTCGCCCAGCACCTGGGCGACGGCCTGGTCCGCGCGATCTCCATGCAGCCCACCGACGGTCTGGTCCGCCAGGCCCCGGTGACCGACACCCACGCCCCGATCTCGGTGCCGGTCGGCGACTTCACCAAGGGCAAGGTGTTCAACACCCTCGGTGAGGTGCTGAACGTCGACGCCGAGTACGACGGCGAGCGCTGGCCGATCCACCGCAAGGCGCCGAACTTCGACGAGCTCGAGTCGAAGACCGAGATGTTCGAGACCGGCGTCAAGGTCATCGACCTGCTGACCCCGTACGTCAAGGGCGGCAAGATCGGTCTGTTCGGTGGTGCCGGCGTCGGCAAGACGGTGCTCATCCAGGAGATGATCTACCGTGTCGCCAACAACCACGACGGTGTCTCCGTGTTCGCCGGTGTCGGTGAGCGCACCCGTGAGGGCAACGACCTCATCGAGGAGATGACCGAGTCGGGCGTCATCGACAAGACCGCGCTGGTCTTCGGTCAGATGGACGAGCCCCCGGGCACCCGTCTGCGCGTCGCGCTGGCCGGCCTCACCATGGCCGAGTACTTCCGTGACGTCCAGAAGCAGGACGTGCTGTTCTTCATCGACAACATCTTCCGCTTCACGCAGGCCGGCTCCGAGGTCTCCACGCTGCTCGGCCGTATGCCCTCCGCGGTGGGTTACCAGCCGAACCTGGCCGATGAGATGGGTCTCCTCCAGGAGCGCATCACCTCGACCCGTGGTCACTCGATCACCTCGATGCAGGCGATCTACGTCCCCGCGGACGACCTGACCGACCCGGCCCCGGCCACCACGTTCGCCCACCTCGACGCGACGACGGTGCTCTCCCGCCCGATCTCCGAGAAGGGCATCTACCCGGCCGTGGACCCGCTGGACTCCACGTCCCGCATCCTGGACCCGCGTTACATCGCGCAGGACCACTACGACTGCGCCATGCGCGTCAAGGGAATCCTGCAGAAGTACAAGGATCTCCAGGACATCATCGCGATCCTCGGTATCGACGAGCTGGGCGAGGAGGACAAGCTCGTCGTCCACCGTGCCCGTCGCGTGGAGCGCTTCCTGTCCCAGAACACCCACGTCGCCAAGCAGTTCACCGGCGTGGACGGTTCGGACGTGCCGCTGGAGGAGTCGATCGCCGCGTTCAACGCGATCTGCGACGGCGAGTACGACCACTTCCCGGAGCAGGCGTTCTTCATGTGCGGTGGTCTCGAGGACCTGAAGAAGAACGCGAAGGAGCTGGGCGTCTCCTGAGCCTCGTGCTCTTCCTGAGGGGGCGGGCGCGTCCCGCCCCCTCATTCACGCCCATTAGACTTGTAACCAACACCCGGCAGTCCCGCCGGGTGGTGACCCGAGGAGCCACCCTTGGCTGCTGAGCTGCACGTCGAGCTGGTCGCCGCCGACCGCCAGGTCTGGTCCGGCGAGGCCACCCTGGTCGTCGCGCGCACCACGTCCGGCGACATCGGCGTCATGCCCGGTCACCAGCCGCTGCTCGGTGTGCTGGAGTCGGGCCCGGTGACCATCCGTACGAGTGACGGTGGGACGGTCGTCGCCGCGGTGCACGGCGGTTTCATCTCGTTCGCGGACGACAAGCTGTCGCTGCTGGCCGAGACCGCCGAGCTGTCGGACGAGATCGATGTCCAGAGCGCGGAGCGGGAGCTCGAGCGCGCGAAGGCGGAGGGCGACGCAGCCGCCGAGCGTCGCGCGGACGTCCGACTGCGTGCGGCGGCGGCGCGCTGACACGTGAAGGCGATCCCCTGGCCGTCTAGGCTCGGGGGGAGCCGTGCGATGACGTCACTCAGCCGCGGCCGGCACCGGAGCGATCCGGAGCCGGCCGCGGCTGAGGCAGATATGGGTGTTTTTTACGTTCCGTTACCTAGGAGACGAGGAGGTCGGTGCCGATGGTCCTCGCTCTGACTGTGTGCGGAATCGTCGTGGCCCTCGTGCTCGTGGGCCTGTTCGTCTTCGGGCTGCGCCGCCGGCTGATCCAGCGCTCGGGCGGCACCTTCGACTGCAGCCTGCGCTGGGACGCCCCCGAGCAGGGTGACGCCGGCGGCAAGGGCTGGGCCTACGGGGTGGCCCGGTACAACGGCGACCGCGTCGAGTGGTACCGCGTCTTCTCCTACGCCCCGCGCCCGCGCCGCGTCCTGGAACGCTCCGCGATCGAGGTGGCCGGCCGCCGCGTCCCCGAGGGCGAGGAGGAGCTGGCACTGCTGTCCGACTCGGTGATCCTCGCCTGTCTGCACCAGGGCACGCGTCTGGAGCTGGCCATGAGCGAGGACGCACTGACCGGTTTCCTCGCGTGGCTGGAGGCGGCCCCGCCCGGTCAGCGGGTGAACGTGGCCTAGCTGTTCCGCCCGGGGAGGTCGTGGGCAGGTGGTGCAGGTCCCGACCGGGGGACCTCGAAATGGGTGAGGGCCTTCTGGCTCGGTGTGGATTGCGACGTCCGCCCCAGCAGAAAGGTCCTCGTGTCCCACCGTGATGCACCCCTGACCGAGACCGGCAGCCTGCGCCTGGCCCGCTGCGTGGTCGAGGACGGCTGGGCGCTGCGCCGGGCCGCCGAACGCTTCCAGGTCTCGTCGACCGCGGCCCAGCGGTGGGCCTACCGCCACCGGCAGTACGGCGAGGCGGGCATGGCCGACCGCTCCAGCCGCCCGCCGGTGCCCCCGCCGCACTCCCACCCGTACTGAACGGCGCATCATCAAGATCCGCGTTCTGCGCCGCTGGGTCCGGCCCGCATCGCGCCCCTGGACCGGGCCACAGGCCGTGTCGTACGCCGTTACGAACGCGAGAAGACCCGGCGAGCCGGTCCACGTGGACATCGAGAAGCTCGGCAACATCGTCGACGGCGGCGGGCACGAGATCCCCGGCCGGGCCGCGGGCCGCAAGAACCGCACGAACGCCGGCCACCGGGGGCGCCGCCCGGCCGAAGGCTGGGTGACTACCTGCACACCGCCGTGGACGACCACTCCCGCCCGGCTTGCAGCGAGATCCACCCGGACGGGAAGAAGCAGACCGCCACCGGCCTCTGGCCCCGGGCCCAGGCGTTCCTCGCCCGGGCCGGGATCACCGTCGAACGGGCGCTGACCGGCAACGGCTCCTGCTGCCGCTCACGCGACTGGCGCGATGCCCCGGCCGCGGCCGGGACCGTCCACAAGCGAACCCGGCCCTGCCGGCCGCGGACCAACGGCGAGGTCGAGCGCTTCCACCGCACCCCGCTCGAAATGGGCCTACGCCCGCCCCTACCGCTTCGAGGCCGAACGACGGGCCGCCTTCGGCGAGTGGCCGCACACCCGCAACCACCACCGCGGACACACCGCGCCGAAAGGCCAACCACCCGCCAGTCGCGTCCCCATCCTCACAGGGAAATGCATCCAGCCCGCGGGACTCTCCCTCCCGAACGGTAAAGGGGCGGCACCGCAGGGTGCCGCCCCTTCACCGTGCCGGGCCCGGGTGCTCCGCCCGGGCCCCGCTGCCTTACTTCAGGCCCGCGTCGATGGCGGACACCAGCTCGCCGTTGCCGGTGTCGCCGCTGAACTCCCAGAAGAAGGCGCCGCCCAGGCCCTGGTTCTTGGCCCAGGCCATCTTCGTGCCGATGGTGGCGGGGGTGTCGTAGGACCACCAGTTGCTGCCGCAGTGCGCGTACGCCGTGCCCGCGACGGTGCCGGTGGCCGGGCAGGACGTCTTGAGGACCTTGTAGTCCTCGATGCCCGCCTCGTAGGTGCCGGTCGCCGGGCCGGTCGCCGTGCCGCCGGGGGCGGACTGGGTCACGCCGGTCCAGCCGCGGCCGTAGAAGCCGATGCCGAGCAGCAGCTTGGCCGCCGGGACGCCCTTGGCCTTCAGCTTGGCGATGGCGGCGGCGGAGGTGAAGCCCTCCTTCGGGATGCCCGAGTACGACGTGAGCGGCGAGTGCGGGGCGGTCGGGCCGGTCTTGTCCCAGGCGCCGAAGTAGTCGTACGTCATCACGTTGTACCAGTCGAGGTACTGGGCGGCGCCGCCGTAGTCGGCCGCGTCGATCTTGCCGCCGTCCGTGCCGTCCGCGGTGATGGCGGCGGTGATCAGGTAGTCCTCGCCGAACTCGGCGCGCAGCGCCTGGGAGAGGGTCCTGAACGCGGCGGGCCCGGAGGTGTCGCAGGTCAGGCCGCAGGCGTTCGGGTACTCCCAGTCGATGTCGATGCCGTCGAAGACGTCGGCCCAGCGCGGGTCCTCCACCACGGCCTTGCAGGACTTGGCGAACGCGGCCGCGTTCTGCGCCGCCTGGCCGAAGCCGCCGGAGTAGGTCCAGCCGCCGAAGGAGTACAGCACCTTGATGTGCGGGTACTTCGCCTTCAGCTGGCGCAGCTGGTTGAAGTTGCCGCGCAGCGGCTGGTCCCAGGTGTCGGCGGTGCCGCTGACGGACTGGTCGGCGGTGTAGGCCTTCTCGTACGCGGCGAAGGTGTCGTCGACGGTGCACTGACCGTTCTTGACGTTGCCGAACGCGTAGTTGATGTGCGTGATCTTGGCGGCCGAGCCGGACGTCACCAGGTTCTTGACGTGGTAGTTGCGGCCGTAGACGCCCCACTCGGTGAAGTAGCCGAGCTTGACCTTGTCGCCGGTGGGCGGGGGCTCCTCGGTGCTGCCGGCGGTGCGGACCTTGACCGAGCCGCTGACCGGGCCGGTCTGGTCGGCGGTGTCACGGGCCTGCACGGCGTAGGAGTAGTCGGTGCCCTTGGTCAGGCCGGTGTCCGTGTACGAGGTGGTCGTCACGGTGGCGACCTTGGTGCCGTCGCGCAGGACGTCGTAGTTCTTGACGCCCTTGTCGTCGGTGGCGGCGGACCAGGCCAGCTTCACCGAGGTCTCGGTGACGCCGGAGGCGGTGGGGGTGCCGGGCGCGGAGGGGGCCGCGTCGCCGGGGACCGAGCCGCCGTCACAGCTGCCGCCGTTGAGCTTGCAGTTGGCGGGGGAGCCGGAGCCGGAGCCGTTGAAGCCGAAGGTGACGGAGGCGCCCGGGGCGAGGGTGCCGTTCCAGGCCTTGTTCTTGGCGGTCCAGTGGGTGCCGGAGGAGGTGACGTCCGCGTCCCAGGAGGAGGTGACGGAGGTGCCGGAGGGGAAGTCCCACTCGACGGTCCAGGAGCTGATGGCGGTGGTGCCGGTGTTCTTCACCGTCCACTTGCCCTCGAAGCCGGAGCCCCAGTCCTGGGTCTTGGCGTAGGTGGCGGTGGCGGACGTGGCGGCCTGGGCCGGGCTCGCGAGGCCGACCAGTCCGGCCAGCGGGAGCAGCAGGGTCGCGAACCCTGCCGCGGCTCTGTGTCTGAAGCGCATGGTGCGCCTCCTCGTCGGGGGTGTGGGGGGGCATGACTGAGCCTCATGCCCACAGTGCGGCGAGAATAGAAAGGTCTGGACCACAGGTCAATAGGTCTGGACCACTTGCCGCGGGCGCTCTTCAGATCCCCAACTCCTGGGCGAGGACCGCCGCTTGAACCCGGCTGCGCAGCCCCAGTTTCCCCAGCAGACGGCTGACGTGCGTCTTCACGGTCGCCTCGGCCATGTCGAGCCGTTCGGCGATACCGGCGTTGGACAGACCCTCGCCGAGGCAGGACAGCACCTCGCGCTCGCGCCGGGTGAGCTGGTCCAGGACGGCCGGGTCGGCCGCGGGCCCCCGTACCGGCTTCGCGGCGAACTTCGCGATCAGCCGCCGGGTGACGGCGGGCGCGATCAGGCCCTCGCCGCGCGCGACCGTCCGGACGGCCTCCAGCAGGTCCCCGGCCTCGGTGTTCTTGAGCAGGAAGCCGCAGGCGCCCGCGCGCAGCGCGCCGAAGACGTACTCGTCCAGGTCGAACGTGGTCAGCACCAGGACGTCGGCGAGGTCCTCGGCGACCACCCGCCGGGTCGCCGACACCCCGTCCAGGCGCGGCATCTGCACGTCCATGAGCACCAGGTCGGGCCGCAGCTCGCGGGCCAGGGCCACCGCCTGCTCGCCGTCCGCCGCCTCGCCGACCACCTCGATGTCGGGTGCGCTGCGCAGGATGAGGACCAGCCCGGCGCGGACGGCGGACTGGTCCTCGGCGACCAGGACGCGGATCATGCCCAGTCTCCTTCCGTGAGGGGCAGGGCGGCGCGTACCGCCCAGACCTTGCCGTCCGGTCCCGTCTCGGGGCCGGCCTCGAACGTGCCGTCCAGCAGCGCGACCCGCTCCCGCATGCCCACCAGACCGGCGCCGGAACCGGGCGCGCGCGGCCCGTCCCGGTCGCCGTACGGGCTGGTCACGGCGATGGCCAGCAGGCCGTCCCGCTGCCGGAGCACGACCGTGACCCGGCCGGGAGGGGCGTGCTTGAGCGCGTTGGTCAGCGACTCCTGCACGATCCGGTACGCCGCGAGCTCCACCGGTGCGGGGACCTTCTCGTGCGTGACGTCGAGGGCCACGTCGAGCCCGTTGGCGCGGGCGGTGTCGACCAGGGCGCCGATGCCGTCGAGGGTGGGAGCCGCCGCGGGCTCGGTGTCCCCGCTGGAGTCCCGCAGGATGCCGATCAGCCGCCGCATCTCGGCCAGGCCGTCCACGCTGTTCTCCCGGATCACGGCGAGCGCCTCCCGGGAGGTCCCCGGATCGTCGAGGGAGAGCGCGGCGGTGGAGTGGATGGCGATCGCGGAGAGGTGGTTGGCGACCATGTCGTGCAGTTCGCGGGCCATCCGGGCGCGCTCGGCGGTGACCGCCTGGGTGCGGTCCATCTCGGCGAGCAGCGCGGTCTGCTCGGCGCGCAGCCGGGCCGTCTCGGCGGCGTCGCGGTGGTAGCGGACGATCAGGCCGGTGGAGGCGGGCGCGAACGCCACGATGCCGGTGCCGACACCGATCAGCAGCGCCTCGGGCTCGCGCCACACCGCGAACGGCACCACCGTCGCCACCACCGTCAGCAGCCCGGTGATCCAGGGGATGCGGCGCGCCGAGGCGGGCGTGCCGTACAGGACGGCCGCGTACATGAGGTCGGTGTACATCAGCAGCGTGACCAGGTTGCCCTGCGTCACGGTGTCCGTGACCAGGGCCGCCGTGCCGGTCAGCAGGGCGGTGCGCGGGGCGGTCCGGCGCAGCAGCTCGCAGCCGGCGGTCACGGCGAGCGGCAGCAGGACCCACCCGGAGCCGTGGAGCAGCACGACCGGCTCACCGGCCGGCCGGGTGCCCAGACCGATGCCCCACAGCAGGAGCCCGCCGAGCAGGCCCGCGGCGGCGGCGCACACGTCGACGCGGTGCGGGCGGGGGAGTCGTAGGGCCATGGGCACCATCCAACACGGCACGTGCCGCGCGCGCCTGATCCACGCGGACGGTCCTGGACTGCATCTTTCGATGTACCGCGAGTTCGTCGCCGGCGACGACGAAACCGGCGGGCGCAGACGGGAGCCTTGGAGGGTGAGCGAAACCGCCGGAAGGAGCGCGAGCCGTGATCGTCACACTGATCGTCCTCTGTGAGGTCGGCTTCTGGGTGCTGCTGGCGGCCGGTCTGGCCTTCCGGTACCTGCTGAGGATGCCGCGCACGGGTCTGGCGCTGCTGCTGTGCGAGCCGCTGCTGGAGGTCGTCCTGCTGGTCGTCACCACGCTCGACCTGAAGAACGGCGCGGACCCGAGCTGGAAACACGGCCTGGCCGCGCTGTACATCGGCTACACCGTCGGCCACGGCCACCGCACGGTGAAGTGGCTCGACGGCCACGCCGCCCACCGCCTCGCCGGCGGCCCGCCCCCGCCGGGGCCCCCGCGCTACGGCATGGCCCGCGCCCGCCACGAGGGCAGGGTGTGGCTGGGCACGGTGGCGGCCGCCGCCGTGGCGAGCGCGCTGCTCCAGCTCGCCGTCTGGTACGTCGGCGACCCGGGCCGCACGGGCTCCCTGCACGAGTGGATGTACATCGCCTGGCGCGCGGCCGGCATCCACGGCCTGATCGCGCTGTCGTACGCGATCTGGCCGAAGAAGGCGCCGGCGGACGAACCCGGGGCGACCTCCGGGAAGCGGGGCGAGAAGGAACGGGCGGGCCGGTGAGCCGCGGGGCCGGGCACCTGGGGGAGGGGAGCGCCGCCTCAGCGCTCCCCGCCCGGCACCCACAGGACGTCGCCGGCCTCCTTGTTGGCCGCGCGGGCCAGGATGAACAGCAGGTCCGACAGGCGGTTGAGGTAGGTCGCCGTCAGGGGGTTCATCGTCTCGCCGTGCGCCTCCAGGGCGGCCCACGTGGAGCGTTCGGCCCGGCGCACGACCGTGCAGGCCTGGTGCAGCAGGGCCGCGCCCGGGGTGCCGCCCGGCAGGATGAAGGAGCGCAGCTTCTCCAGCCGCCCGAGGAAGCGGTCGCAGTCCTCCTCCAGCCTGTCGACGTAGAACTGCTCGACCCTCAGCGGCGGGAACTCCGGGTTCTCCACGACCGGTGTCGACAGGTCCGCGCCCACGTCGAACAGGTCGTTCTGGACGCGGGTGAGGACCTTGACGATCTCCTCGTCCAGGCCGCCCAGCGCGATCGCCGTGCCGATCACCGCGTTGGCCTCGTTGGCGTCGGCGTACGCGGCGATGCGCAGGTCGGTCTTGGGGACCCGGCTCATGTCGCCGAGGGCGGTGGTGCCCCGGTCGCCGGTCCTCGTGTAGATGCGCGTCAGATTGACCATGCGGCCAGCGTAGTTAGGCTCCGGCCGTGCGGAACACCCGTGTGCCCACCGTCACGGCGAGCACCGTGAGGCCGACGGCCGCCAGGACGCCGTACAGCATGTGCGCCGTGGCGTAGGCGCCGACGTAGGCGTCCCGCACCGCGTCCACCAGATAGCGGAACGGCATCAGGTGGGACAGGACGTCCAGCCAGGCCGGGCCCAGGGTCATCGGGAGCATCAGGCCCGACAGCAGCATCGACGGCATGGTCAGCGCGTTGATCGCGGGGCCGAACGTCTGCGGGGTGCTGAGCCTCATGCCCAGCGCGTACGACAGCGACGCCAGCGAGACGGTGAGCAGGGCGACGAACGCGAAGCCGATCAGGACGCCGGGCAGCGGTGCCCGCAGGCCCATGGCGACCGCCGCCAGCACCAGCAGGACCGCCTGGAAGACGAAGACCGTGGCGTCCCGCAGGACCCGGCCGAGCAGCAGGGCCAGCCGGCTGACGGGGGTGACCCGCATGCGTTCCACCACCCCCTGGCCCTTCTCGATGATGATCGCGAAGCCCGCGAACGAGGCCCCGAAAAGAGCCAGTTGGAGCAGCAGCCCGGGGACCAGGACCTGCCAGGAGCTGCCCTGTCCGCCGAGCGGCAGGTCCGTGAGCAGGGGCCCGAAGAACACCAGGTACAGCAGCGGCATCAGGACGCCGAACAGCAGGGCGAAGCCGGAGCGGAGGGACTGGCGCAGGCAGCGGCCGTAGATGAGCGCGGTGTCGTGCAACAGCATGGGGGGTCCTTATACGGCTACGGGGGCGGGGTCGGCGGCAGCGGTGCTGCGGCCGGTGACGGCGAGGAAGGTGTCCTGCAGCGAGGCGTCGGGCGAGCCGCCGTACCGCAGCTTCAGCGCGCTCGGGGTGCCCTCGGCCGCCACCACGCCCCGGTCGACGATCACCAGGCGGTCGGAGAGGGCGTCGGCCTCGTCGAGGTGGTGGGTGGTCAGGAAGACGGTCGTGCGGTGCTCGTCGCGCAGCCGGCGGACCAGGTCCCACAGGTCGGCGCGGCCGCCGGGGTCGAGGCCGGTGGTCGGTTCGTCGAGGAACAGCACCTTCGGGCGGTGGGTGAGCGCCATGGCGATGTCCAGGCGGCGCCGCTGGCCGCCGGAGAGCGCGGCGCACTTGCGCTCCAGCAGGTCGGCGAGGCCGAGGTCGCGCGCCAGCTCCTCGGCGCGGGAGACGGCCTGCGCCTTCGTCAGGCGGTACAGGCGCCCTTGGGTGACCAGCTCCTCCCGCACGGTGATCTGCGGGTCGACGCCGCCGGACTGCGCCACGTAGCCGCAGGCCCTGCGCACCCCCGCGGGGTCGGTCGCCAGGTCGCACCCGGCGACCGTGGCCGCGCCGCCGGTGGGAGCCAGCAGGGTGGTGAGCATCCGGAGGGTGGTGGTCTTGCCGGCGCCGTTCGGGCCGAGGAAGCCGAGGATCTCTCCCTCGCGGACGGTGAGGTCGATGCCGCGCACGGCCTCCACGGGGCCGCGTGCGGTCTGGAAGGTACGGGCCAGGCCGGCCGTACTGATGATTGCCATGGCGACAGGAAAACAGAGTCACTGAAACTTTGCAACGTCCACAAAAATCCATCGGCACCAGTGAAGTTAGGATCCCGTCATGGCCGAGGGACTCAGGGAACGCAAGAAGCGGCAGACCAGGCAGTACATCTCCGATGTCGCCACAGCTCTCTTCATCGATCGCGGCTTCGACGCCGTCACCGTCGCGGAGGTCGCACAGGCCGCGAACGTCTCCGTGAACACCGTGTACAACTACTTCCCGGCCAAGGAGGACCTCTTCCTCGACCGCTCCAAGGGCGTGATCGACCGGCTCTCGCGCTGGGTGCGCGGCCGGCGCGACGGCGAGTCGGCGGCCCGGGCCGTCCTGCGCGAACTGCGCGAGGAGGTCGAGACGGTGTCGCCCCGCGTCGGCCTGATGGACGGTTACGAACGGTTCATGAAGGTCGTCCAGGACTCGCCGGCGCTGCGCTCCCGGATGTGGGCGATCGGCCAGGAGGTGCTCCTCGACCTGGAACGGACCCTGCGCGAGGAGACCGGCGCCCCGGCCGACGACCCGATGCCCGCCCTGATGGCCGGTCAGATCAACTGGCTGCACGAAACCGTCATCGCCACCATCGGACAGCGCATGCTCGCCGGCGGCCGCCCCTCCGAGGTCTCCCGCGAGGTGCTCGCGCTGCTGGACGACATGGAGGAGCTGCTGAGCGAGAAGGTGCTCGGCTACGCCGTCCGGGACGCCGGATGAGCCGCGCCGGTGTGATGTCCGTCATGTGAGACGTGACGCGCATTACTTACCGGTCACACGGGCCCTCACGAGCGCTAGTGTCCGCCGGAGAGAAGAACGACAGCGCGTATCAGGGGAGTCGCACAGTGGCACGGAAGCTCGCCGTCATCGGAGCCGGCCTGATGGGTTCCGGCATCGCCCAGGTCTCCGCGCAGGCGGGCTGGGACGTCGTCCTGCGGGACGTCACCGACGAGGCGCTGACGCGCGGCACCGACGGCATCAAGGCCTCGTACGACAAGTTCGTGAGCAAGGGGAAGATGGAGGCGCACGACGCCGACGCCGCCCTCGCCCGCATCACCGCGACCACCGACCTGGACGCCGCGGCCGACGCGGACGTCGTCGTCGAGGCCGTCTTCGAGAAGCTGGAGGTCAAGCACGAGATCTTCCGCACGCTCGACAAGCTCGTGAAGCAGGACGCGATCCTCGCCTCCAACACCTCCGCCATCCCGATCACCAAGATCGCGGCCGTGACGGAGCGCCCCGAACGGGTGGTCGGCACGCACTTCTTCTCGCCGGTGCCGATGATGCAGCTGTGCGAACTCGTGCGCGGCTACAAGACCAGCGACGAAACCCTCGCCCGGGCCCGGGAGTTCGCCGAGTCGGTCGGCAAGACCTGCATCGTCGTCAACCGGGACGTCGCCGGCTTCGTGACGACCCGGCTCATCTGCGCCCTCGTCGTCGAGGCCGCCAAGCTGTACGAGTCGGGCGTGGCCAGCGCCGAGGACATCGACCTCGCCTGCAAGCTGGGCTTCGGCCACGCGATGGGCCCGCTCGCCACGGCGGACCTCACGGGCGTCGACATCCTGCTGCACGCCACCGGCAACATCTACACCGAGTCCCAGGACGAGAAGTTCGCCGCACCCGAGCTGATGCGCCGGATGGTTGACGCCGGTGACATCGGGCGCAAGAGCGGGCAGGGCTTCTACAAGCACTGAAACCGCACAGGCCCCGGGGGCATCACACCCCGGGGTGAATTCGGTATCGGTTCGCCCGCAGACGGCAACCTCCGGAGGCTTCAAACAGTCAAAGGTTGCATCACCGGTATCGGAACGGGATCGGAACAACGCGGAGTACGAGACGCACGCACGGGGAGCGCATATGCACATCAGGGGCGACCACGTCGAGCTGGTCGTCGGGGGCCGCCTCGACGTGCGCAGCGCGGCGGACGCCCGTACGGTCCTGCACTCGGCCGTCGACGGCGGAGTCGGCGACCTGGTGCTCGACCTGTCCGAACTGGACTCCTGGGACGCCACCGGACTCGGCGTGATCATGGGGGCCCACCGGCGGGCCGGCCGCTGCGGCCGGCGGCTGGTGCTGCGCGGCGTGCCGCCGCAGATGCAGCGCCTGCTGGTGGCCACCCGGCTGCACCGGATCCTGGCGATCGAGGGGGGCATCGGGGTGGAGAGCCTGCCCCGCGTGTGACCCCCGCACGGGTGTGAACCGGATGACCCGGGAGACCCGGCCGACGTCGGCGAATCGTGCGACGCGCACAATCCTCACGAGACTGTGACGTCTCGGACGGCACGGTACCCCGGACTGTCGTGGATACTGAGCGAAGGTTTAGGGTTCGGCTGCCCGCTGCCTTGCCACCCTCAAGCGGGCCCGGACCAGAAGCGACAGCGCGGTGTGCAGCAAGGCCGGGAGGGGCTACAGGCACACGACGCTTTTGGGGGCTTGGACCTATGGACCCGAACACCCGTGGACCCGAGGAGCACGGCCACGACGGCGGGAGCACCTTCCGGTCGAGTGAATCCGAGACCGGGGGAGGCCACCCGGCGCGCCAGCGCCCGCCCAGGGAATCCCTCGCATCCGACTTCGGACAGCACGCACCCGCGCTCGCCCGCACGGTGCAGCTCGTCTCCGGCGACTTCCTGCTGACCGTCAACCCCGTGGACGGCAGCGAGATCGAGGTCCGTCCGCCCGCCGAGCGGCCCGGCCCGCCCGCCAGGCTCGCCGCGGACAAGCGCGCCGAGGCCGACCGCGCGGCCAAGCCGTCCGCGCCGCCCGGCCCGGCGCTGCCCCCGCTGCCGCTGCTGGCCCGCCAGGACGAGCGCGAGCGGCTGGTGAGACTCCTCGCCCGCGGCCGCTCCGTCCGCCTCACCGGCCCCGCCGGCTCCGGCCGCACCCGGCTCCTCGACACCGTCGCCGAGGACTGCGCGGACCTCGCCCCCGACGGCGTCGTGCGTCTCAACGGCCACCACCGCACGGCCGACGACCTGCTGTACGACCTGTTCTACGCCGTCCACGACGCCCCCCTGCACCGCCCGGACCGGGACGAACTGCTGGAGGCCGTCCGGCGGATCGGCGCGGTCGTCGTCCTGGACGACGTCGAGTTCGGCGGCGCCGCCCTGGACGAGCTGCTGGCGGCCACCCCCGAATGCGCCTTCCTGATCGGCGCCACCCCGGACGTCCCCGCGCCCCTGGCCGACACGGCCGTCGAGGAGGTCCTCCTCGGCGGCCTCGACCGCGCGGCCGGCCTCGACCTGATCGAGCACGCCGTCGGCCGCCGCCTCACCGACGACGAGGCCAACTGGGCCGGCGACCTGTGGTTCGAGTCCGAGGGACTGCCGCTCAGGTTCGTCCAGGCCGGCGCCCTGCTGCGGCAGCGCGACCGGCTGCGCGCCGGCACCGGCACCGTCGACGAGTTCGGGGTCTTCGAGGACGCCCGGCCCGGCGACCTGCCCCACGACGCCGCCGAGGGCGACGAGACAGCGCTGCCCCCGCTCGGCGAGGCCGCCGCGCCCGCACCGCTGCTCGCCTCCCGGCTGAGCCCCTCCGCACGGGCCACCCTGCGCTTCGCCGTCGCCCTCGGCGGCGAGGTGCCGCACCAGGCCCACCTGCCCGCCCTGGTCGGCGACACCCACGCGGACGCCGCGCTCGGCGAGCTGGCCGCCTGCGGCCTGGTCTCCCCGGTCGGCGCCCGCTACCGGCTCGCCGCCGGGGTACTCACCCAGCTGGAGGCCGCCGGGTACGCCGACGACATCCAGGACCGGGCGCTGGCCGCCGCCCGGCACTACGCCTGGTGGGCCGGACACCCCTCGGTCACCCCCGAGCGCGTGTGCGCCGAGGCCGACGCGGTGCTCGCCGCCCTCGCCGTCCTGGTGCCGGCCACGGCCCCGTCCGCCGAGGGTGAGGACAGCGCCGCCGTGCGGCTGGCCCGTACGGCCGCGCCCGCCTTCGCCGCGGGCCTGCACTGGAGCGCCTGGGAACGGGCGCTGCGCGCCGGCGCCGAGGCCTCCCGGCTCGCCGGGGACGTCGCCGAACAGGCCTACTTCCACCACGAGCTCGGCGTTCTCGCACTGTGCGGCGGGCAGCTCGAGCGGGCCCGCGCCGAACTGGAGGCCTCCATCGGGCTGCGCGGCGCCCTCGCCGACAAGCGCGGCACCGTCGCCGGCCGCCGCGCCCTCGCCCTGGTCGCGGACCGCTCCGGCGCTCCGCTGGCCCTCGGCGCCGCGGGGCTCGGGCCGACGGCGGGGGAGGAGGTGCCCGACGCCCGTCACGAGGAGTCGGCCTCCCCGCCCCGCGGTGCCCCGGTGGCGTTCCCCGAGCTCCAGCCGCCCACCGACGTGCCGGTGGTCGCCCACCGCGGCGCGCCCGCGCGTCCCGCGCCCGTGCGTCCCGCGCCCTCGCGCAAGGCGCGCGGCGGCCTCAAGGGCCTGGCCCGGCGCAACCTCGTCGCGGCCGGTGCGGGCGCGATGCTCGTCGCCGTGCTCGGCACGGTGGTGACCCTCGGCGCCACCTCCGAGAACGACGCCGGCACCCCGTCCGACCAGGTCGGCGTCAACCCGTCCGCCAGCCAGGGCGTGGACGACGGCACCCTGGGCGCGGACGTGCCCGTGAAGGACGACGGCGGCGACACCGGCGTGGCCACCGGCCGCCGGACCGACCCCGGCCCGGACGGCACCCTCGGCACCTCCGACGATCCGACGCCGACGGGCACGGGGTCGGCGCGGCCGTCGGACGAGCCGAGCGGTACGCAGGGCTCCGGCGATCCGACGCCGACGTCCAAGCCGTCCACGTCCACGCGGCCGTCGTCGCCCACGTCGAAGCCGCCGTCGTCCCAGCCGCCCACGTCCCAGTCGCCGACCTCCGAGCCGCCCACGTCCCAGCCGCCGACGTCCCAGTCGCCGACGTCCGAGCCCCCGCCGTCGACGCCGTCCACCTCCGACTCGGCCAGCGGCCCGGCGTCCAGCGCGCCCGTCTCCTCCAGCGCGCCCGCGAGCGCGCCGGGGAGCGGCGCGCCCGGCAGCTCCGGCCAGGTGATCTGAGGGCCCGTGAGAATCCCCGTGCACGAAAGTCCGTGCACGGAAAGAGGGGCCGGGTCCGTTCCCCGGACCCGGCCCCGCGAACCTCCTGCCGTCGCTCAGAACAACCGCAGCTTGTCGTCCTCGATGCCGCGCAGCGCGTCGTAGTCCAGCACCTGGCAGCCGATGCCCCGGTCGGTCGCCAGGACACGGGCCTGGGGCTTGATCTCCTGGGCGGCGAAGATGCCGCGCACCGGGGCCAGCCGGGGATCGCGGTTCAGCAGCTCCAGGTAGCGGGTGAGCTGCTCCACGCCGTCGATCTCGCCGCGCCGCTTGATCTCGACCGCGACGGTCCGCCCCTCGGCGTCCCGGCACAGGATGTCGACCGGCCCGATGGCCGTCGGGTACTCGCGGCGGATGAGGGTGTAGCCCTCGCCGAGCGTCTCGATGCGGTCGGCGAGCAGCTCCTGGAGGTGCGCTTCCACGCCGTCCTTGATCAGGCCCGGATCCACGCCCAGTTCGTGCGTGGAGTCGTGCATGATCTCCTCCATCGTGATGATGAGCTTCTCGCCCGCCTTGTTGGTGACGGTCCAGACGCCCTCTTCGTCGCCGGAGCCCTCCTTCAGCGTGCAGGGCGGCGACATCCAGTTCAGGGGCTTGTAGGCCCGGTCATCAGCGTGAATCGAGACGCTGCCGTCCGCCTTGACCAGGATCAGGCGGGGAGCCGAGGGGAGGTGGGCGGTGAGCCGCCCGGCGTAGTCCACGGAGCAGCGGGCAATGACGAGACGCATGGTCGGCAACGCTACTCGACGGGCGAGGGTACGCGCGATTCGCCCACCCGTCTCCCGCCACCGCCTCCGTCCGGGCCCGGCGGACCGCCCCACTTGTTCGGGAAAACACACGTTCCCCGATGGCCGATTACCTGCCCACGGGAAGTCCCCCATCTGGGTTCTCCTGGTGCCGTCACGGTCCGTTGCTTACGGTAGGGAACGGGAGGTCGCGGGGCGTGCACGCAGCGTGTCGGCACCGCGAGCTCCCTCATCTGTCCGGCAACCCCTGCTGGTTGGGGGTGCGAGAGGAGAACCCATGTCGCTCGACGTCTCACCGGCCCTACTCGAGCAGGCCGAGCGAGGCGAGGTCGACGATGCAGCCTTCGTCGACTGCGTCCGGACCTCCCTGCCCTACGCGTGGGAGATGATCAGCTCTCTGGTGGCCCAGCTGAAGGTGGACGGCGGCCAGTTCGCCGACAACCAGACGCCCCCGCCGGACGAGCAGGCACGCGGTCAGCTGCTGCGTGCACTCGCGAGTGACGCGATACGCGGTGCGCTGCAACGGCACTTCGGTGTGCGGCTGGCCTTCCAGAACTGCCACCGCGTGGCGGTGTTCCCGCTTGACTCCTCGGTCGACGAGACGCTGGCGCGCTTCACCTCGGTCCGCAGTCAGCTGCTGAACCAGTCGCCGGAGCTGCGCGACTGCTGACGCAGACAGCCGTCGGGCCGCCGCTTCGCACGCGGGAGGGGGGTACGTACCGGAGGGCAGGCCGTCCGTGACGTACCCCGGGGGACGCGAGTCCTCCGGGGGCACGCCCGTCGCAGGACGGGCGGCCGGCTCAGCGGAGTTGGGGCAGCACCTCGGCCCCGAGCCGCCGGACGTTCTCCTCGGTCGCCGCCAGGTCCCCGGAGCCCTCGACGAGCAGGGCGAAACGGGAGATGCCGGTCCGCTCGCTGGTCGCCGCGAGCCGGTCGGCGCACAGACGGGGGCTGCCCACCGGGTGCAGCCCGCAGAGCAGTTCGGTGTACGCCAGCGGATCGCGCATCCGGCGCGCCCGGCCGTCCACCGTGACATGGGCGTCGAGTCCCTGCCTGAGCCAGCCCGGCATCGTCTTCAGCAGGGTCTCCGCCGCGTCCGTGCGCCGGTCGGCGATCTGGCAGACGCCGGCGGACACGTGGGCCGCGGTGTGGATCTCCTCCGCCGGCCGTCCGCCCGCGCGCGCGTGCTGCCGCCACAGGGCGATCATCTCGGCCTTCTCCTCGTCCCCGACGTGCATCCCGAGCAGCATCGGCAGCCCGCGCTCGGCGGCCAGCCGGACACTCGTAGGCGACGTGCAGGCCACGACGACCTCGGGCCCCTCGGTGTCCGTCAGGGCCTCCGACGGCCGCGGTACGACGGGGACTTCGCGGAAGCGGTAGCGCTCCCCGTCGGCCGCCACGGACGGTTCGCGCAGCCAGCGCACCAGCAGATCGAGTGATTCCGGGAACCCCTCCTCGTACGCCCGCAGGCCCGCGCCGAAGACCTCCAGGTCCACCCAGGGCCCGCCGCGCCCCACGCCCAGCGTGAAGCGCCCGCCGCTCGTCAGGTGCAGCAGCGCGGCCTGTTCGCCCAGGGTCACGGGGTGCGTGGTGGGCAGCACGCTCACCGCCGTGCCGACCCGGAGGCGGCGGGTACGGCCCAGCAGCAGGGCGGCCAGTGTGACGGCCGACGGGCAGGTGCCGTACGGCACGAAGTGGTGCTCGGCCAGCCAGACCGTGTCGAGCCCCGCCTCCTCGGCCACCTCGGCCGAGCGGACCGCGCGGTGCAGTGCCTCTCCCTCGCCCTGACCGGGGAACCGGGCCGCCAACACGAAACTTCCCACGCGCATGCTTTCCTGCTTCCTTGACTCCGACGCGGAGCTCCCCACAGGACATAACCGTCCGACACGTACCGAGGACACGGTCGGACGAAGGGATGTGCGGATTGTCTGCAGAACGGGCCGCTCCCGGGGGAGTCCCGGACACCCCGCGGAGGGAGGGCGGCGACGGGTGGCGTACACCTGCCCCCGTCGGCGCCGCGTAGGCTGGACGCGGCCCCTGCTTCCCGTACAGCCCCGTGAGGTGTCCCGTGTCCCCGCGTCGCAACCGACCCAAGGGCGCCGGTTCGTCAGGCCGGAGCGCCGAGGACGACCGCCCCGGCCGCTACGGCGGCTGGCAGTCCTCGGAGACCTGGCAGGGCGAGAACTGGAGCGTGCGTCACGTCGCGGGAGCGAGCGCGCAGGGCAAGTCGTACCGCTGTCCCGGCTGCGACCAGCTGATCCCGGACGGGGTCCCGCACGTGGTGGCCTGGCCCGAGTACGCGGGCGTCGACGACCGGCGGCACTGGCACAGGGCCTGCTGGAACGCCAAGGACCGCCGCACCATGCGGGTGCAGCGGTCCCGGAACGTGCCGAGGTTCTAGGCCCTGCCGGCGGGCTCAGACGTCCCGCCTCTCCAGCAGCGCGAAGGCGCCGGCGAAGACCGCGGCCGTCACGCCGAGGATGATCCACAGGGGATCCCAGCCGGACGGGCCGGACTGGGTGAGCGAGTTGGAGTAGAAGACGCTGAGCTGGTTCGGGATCGAGTACTCGAACAGGGCCTGGCGCACGTCCTCCAGCGAGGACGAGAACATGAACAGTGCGATCACCAGCGGGGCGAGCACGGCGCCGATCATGATCGTGATGGCGCCCGCCGAGTGGCGGATGATCGAGCCGACGGCGAGCGAGACCATGCCGAGCAGCGCGATGTAGAGCGCGATGCCGACCGTGCCCTTCAGCCACTCCCCGGTGGTGGGGTCCTCGATGCCGTTGTCGCTGAGCAGGGCCATGTGCGCGAAGGCGACGAGTGAGGCCGACACCAGCGTCGCCACGAAGGCGACCAGGAAGAAGACGAGGGCCTTCGCCGCGAGGACCCGCCCGCGGCTCGGACAGGCGGTCATCGTCGTGCGGATCATGCCGGTGCCGTACTCCGAGGCCGTGGTCAGCACGCCCAGCGTGATGATGCACATGCTGCCCAGCAGCAGTCCGAAGAAGCCCAGGGACAAGGGGTTCTCGCCCGACAGGTCGGGTTCGGAACCGGCCACCACCAGACCGGTCAGCAGTCCGATGCCGACCACGAGCAGGACGAACACGCCCAGCGTCCACATGGTGGAGCGCACCGATCTGATCTTCGTCCACTCGGAGGCGATCGCGTGCCCGAGGTGCGTGCGCACCACGGGGATCGGCGAGGTGTACGCGGCGTACGGCGAACCGGGGGCCGCCTGCCAGTTGGGCGCGGCCTGCGGCATCGGGGGCTGGGGCGTGCTCATCGGGCGTCCTCGGACTTGGTCAGGTCGGTCGGGGCGGCGGGCTGGGCGGCGGCCTGCTGCTGCGCGGCCGGCGGGGCGGAGGGCCGCGCGGGAGCCGGGTCCACGGGCCGGGCCGGAACCTGGCCCTGGGGCGCGGGCTGGGCGTACGGGTTGGGCACGCCCGCGCCCGGTGCGCCGGCGGCGCCCCCGGGCACGCCCGGCGCGCCGTACGGTCCCGTCGGCGCCTGGGCCGGCGCGCCCTGCGGCACGCCGAACGGCTGACCGCCCTGCTGGGGCGGCGGCGGGGCGTACCAGCCGGGCTGCCCCTGGCCGGGCACCGGCATCGGCGGCTGCGCGCCGGGCGGCAGCGGCTGCTGGAGCCCTTCCTTCTGGTCGATGGTCGAGCGGTAGTCGACCGCGCCCTGCGTCATCCGCATGTACGCCTCCTCCAGGGAGGCCTGGTGCGGCGACAGCTCCCACAGCCGCACGTCGGTCTCGTGCGCGATGTCGCTGATGCGCGGCAGCGGCAGGCCCGTGACGCGCAGCGCGCCGTCCTGCTCGGGCAGGACGTGGCCGCCGGCCTCGGTGAGCGCGGCCGACAGCTTCTCGCGCTGCTGCGGCTCGGTGTCGGGGGTGCGCACTCGCGCGAAGTCGGCTGAATTGGCCGAGATGAAGTCCTTCACGCTCATGTCGGCGAGCAGTTGCCCCCGCCCGATGACGATGAGGTGGTCGGCGGTGAGCGCCATCTCGCTCATGAGGTGGCTGGAGACGAACACCGTCCGCCCCTCCGCCGCGAGCGACTTCATCAGGTTGCGCACCCAGAGGATGCCCTCCGGGTCGAGGCCGTTGACCGGCTCGTCGAACAGCAGCACCTGGGGGTCGCCGAGCAGCGCGGCGGCGATGCCGAGCCGCTGGCCCATGCCGAGGGAGAAGCCCTTGGAGCGCTTGCGGGCCACGTCCTGCAGGCCGACGACGCCGAGCACCTCGTCCACCCGCCGGGCCGGGATGCCCGAGAGCTGGGCCAGGGAGAGCAGGTGGTTGCGGGCGGCCCGGCCGCCGTGCACCGCCTTGGCGTCGAGCAGGGCACCGACCTGGCGGGGGGCGTTGGGCAGTTTGCGGTAGGGGTAGCCGCCGATCGTCACGTGTCCCGCGGTGGGGTTGTCCAGGCCGAGGATCATCCGCATCGTCGTCGACTTGCCCGAGCCGTTCGGCCCGAGGAAGCCGGTGACGGCTCCGGGCCGCACCTGGAAGGAAAGGTTGTACACAGCGGTCTTGTCGCCGTAGCGCTTGGTCAGGCCGACTGCCTCGATCATGCTCCGCACCCATCGCAAGGTTCAGGACAGCGGGGCACACGCCCCCGTAAGGGTTAGGAGGATATCCGCGCGCTGACGGTTCCGCCCAAGAGCGAGTAAAAGGCCGTCCGGCCGCGGCGGCCGCCGCGGCGTCACTGGGCGTCCCGCTTCCTCAGCAGCACGTAACCGCCCGCGAGCGCCGCGAGCACCCACAGCGCCATGATCCCGAGCCCGCCCCAGGGCCCGTACGGCACGTCGTCGTCGACGGGGGGCACCACCTGCATGATCCTGCTGCCGGCCTGGTCGGGCAGGAACCGGCCCACCTTCTCCGTCGCGTCGACGTTGCCCAGGACGGTGGAGATCAGGAAGAAGAACGGCATCAGGATGCCGAGCGACAGCATCGGGGAGCGCAGCATCGTGGCGACGCCCATCGAGAACACCGCGATGAGGGTCATGTACAGGCCGCCGCCGATGACCGCCCGCAGTACGCCGGTGTCGCCCAGGGACGCGCTGTGCTCGCCGAGCATCGCCTGGCCGAGGAAGAACGCGGCGAAGCTGGTGACCATGCCGACGGCCAGGGCGAGCCCGGTGGCGACCGCGATCTTGCTGAACAGGAAGGTGCCGCGCCGCGGCACGGCGGCCAGCGAGGTGCGGATCATGCCGGTGCTGTACTCGTTCGACACGACGAGCACCCCGAACACGATCATCGCGAGCTGACCGAGACTCATGCCCGCGAAGCTGATGAACGTCGGGTCGAAGCCGGCCCGGTCCCGCGCGTCCATGCGGTCGAACTCGCTCCTCGACAGCGCCGAGATCAGCATGCCGAGGGCGATGGTGACCACCATCGCGAGGGAGAGCGTCCAGACGGTGGACGCCACGGAACGGATCTTGGTCCACTCCGATCGGATGACCTGGGTCGCCGCCATCTCAGCCCTTCCTCCAGCCCTCGCCCCACGGCGCCTGCGCCTGCGCCTGCCCGTCGGGCGGCGTCCCGGTGTGTGCGTGGTACTCCACCGACTCGGCGGTCAGCTGCATGAACGCCTCCTCCAGGGAGGCCTGTTGCGGGCTGAGTTCGTGCAGGGTGATCCGGTGCCGGGCGGCCAGCTCACCGATGTGCTCGGCCTTGCCGCCGTCCACCTCCAGCGTCCCGTCCCCGCTCTCCACGGCCGTGATCCCGGCCCGCTGGAGCACATCGAGCAGCAGCTCCCGCTGCGGGGTGCGGATCCGCACGTACGACCGCGAGTTCTGCTCGATGAAGTCGGCCATGGAGGTGTCCGCGAGCAGCCGCCCCTGTCCGATGACGACGAGGTGGTCGGCGGTGAGCGCCATCTCGCTCATGAGGTGGCTGGAGACGAACACCGTCCGTCCCTGTTCGGCCAGGGACTTCATCAGCGTGCGGATCCAGTGGATGCCCTCGGGGTCCAGGCCGTTGACCGGCTCGTCGAACATCAGGATCCGCGGATCGCCCAGCAGCGCGGCGGCGATGCCCAGCCGCTGCCCCATGCCGAGGGAGAACCCCTTGGCCTTCTTCCTCGCGACGGCCGTCAGCCCGACGGTGTCCAACACCTCGTGCACCCGCCGCTTCGGGATGCCGTTGCTCTGCGCCAGGCAGAGCAGGTGGTGGTAGGCGCTGCGGCCGGGGTGCACGCCCCGGGCCTCCAGCAGGGCGCCGATGTACGTCAGCGGGTCCTTGAGCTGGTGGTAGTGCTTGCCGTCGATGCGGACGTCCCCGGCGGTGGGCCGGTCCAGGCCGAGGATCATCCGCATGGTCGTCGACTTGCCCGCGCCGTTGGGACCGAGGAAGCCCGTGACGATGCCCGGCCTGACGGTGAAGCTGAGGTTGTTCACCGCCACCTTCTCGCCGTACCGCTTGGTCAGCCCCTCGAGCTCGATCATGCCGCCCACGCTAGAACGCGACGGTGCCCTCTGCCACCGCAGTGACGGAGGGCACCGAAGGTTTTCAGCCGCCGTGGGCCGGGGCGTTACCGGGACTGCTGGGCCGGGACCCCGCGGGAGATCGGCTCGTCGTCCGTGGACGGCGTGCCGGCCGCGGCCACCGCGGCGCCGGTGAGCGTGGCGAGCATCTCGCGGACGTTCGTCAGCTGGGCGTTGATGGAGTCGCGGCGGTTGGTGAGGGCCGCGAGCTCGCGCTCGGATTCCGAACGGATGCGGTCGGCCTTGGCGTTGGCGTCCGCCACGATGTCCTCGGCCTGGCGCTGGGCCGTCTCCACCGTCTGGCGGGCGCGGCGCTCGGCGTCGGTGCGCAGCTTCTCGGCCTCCAGGCGCAGCTGCTCGGCGCGGTGCTCGATCTCGGCGAGGCGCTTTTCGGCCTTGGCCTGACGGGAGGCCAGGTCGCGCTCGGACTGCTCGCGGCGCTTGGCGAGGTTCGTCTCGAAGTCGGCGGCGGCCTGTGCGGCCTTGGCGCGGGTCTCCTCGAAGAGCGCGTCGGCCTCCTCGCGCTTGGACTGGGCGTCCCTCTGCGCCTCGGACCGCAGCTGGGCGGCGTCGCTCTTGGCCTTCTCGACGATCCGCAGGCCCTCGTCCTCGGCCTTCGCCTTGCGCTCGGCGGCGTACGACTCGGCGTCGTTGCGCACCTGCTGGGCGGCCGACTCGGCGAGCTCACGGTGCTGCTCGGCCGCGCGCCGGGCCTCCTCGCGCAGCTCCTTCGCCTCCTCCTCGGCGAGACGGAGGATCTTCTCCACGCGTGCGCCGAGACCCGCGTACGACGGCTCCGCGTCGGTGACCTGGGCCTGGGCGTTCTGGGTCTCGAGGTGAAGCTCTTCGATGCGCTTTTCCAGAGCGGTGATGCGGGCGAGAGCACTGTCACGGTCGGAGACGAGCTTGGAGATACGTTCGTCCACCTGAGCGCGGTCGTACCCACGCCGCACAAGCTCGAAGCCGTAGGGGGAAGTGTCGCTCATGGGGTTCCTGTCGAATGAGACCGGTGAGGTGATAGAGGGAATCCTAGGGCCCGGAACGGTGTGTCATCGAGCGGATGCACGTTTGATACGGAGAATGAGACCCCTTTTGAGTGGCGAACCGCCGGACGGCTTGCCAAAGAGTTGGTCAAAGGTCCTAGCAGACACCGGATTCGTCCTTCCTGGCTAGCTTTCCGACGACTTGCCACCCGATCGGGTTGCGCCCGCCGCGGCGCCCGCCTTGACCCCGCTGTCCTTGTTCGACGCCGGGGCCTCGAAGGACTCCAACGCCTCCAGGACGTCCTGGACGCGGGAGATCTCGGCGTTGATGTCCTCGCGGCGCCGCATCAGGACCTCCAGTTCGCGGCGGCCCTCCTCGACCGTGCGCCTGGCCTCGCGGATCGCCTCGGCCTTGAGCTCCTCGGCCTCCTTGACGAGCGCCGCCTTCTTCTGCTCGGCCTCCTTCAGCAGGCCCTCGGCCTTCTTCACCGCGGCGATGCGCACCTTGCCCGCCTCGGTGTTGGCCTCGGAGACGAGCTCCTTGGCCTTCGCCTCGGCCTTGGCGAGCTGCTCCTCGGCGGCCTTGATGAGCGCGTCGCAGCGGTCGCCGGCCGACTTCATCGTCTCGGCCGCCTCGCGGCGGGCCCGCTCGTGCAGCTCCTCGATCTCGGAGGTGAGGCGGTCGCGCAGCTCCTCGGCCCGCTCCCTTATCCGGCCGGCGTCCCGGCGCGCGCCGACCAGCAGCTCGTCCGCGTCCGTACGGGCCTTCTCCACCAGGGAGTTGCCCTCGATCGTGGCCTCGGCGACGATCCGCTCGGCCTCCGTGCGGGCCGCGCCGACCATCGTGTCGGCCTGCGCCTCGGCCTCCGCCGTGGTCTTCAGCGCCTGCTGCTGCGCCTCGGTCAGCAGCTTGTCCGCCTCGGCCGTGGTCTCCGTGATGAGCTTGTCGACCTGCTCGGCCGCCTCGGAACGCCGCTTGTTGGCCTCCTTGCGGGCCTCGTCGAGGGTGCGCTCGGCCTCCTCGCGCGCGGAGCCGACGAGCCGCTCCGCCTCCGCCTCGGCGTCCGCCTTGAGGCGCTCGGCCTCGGTGCGGATCCGCTCGGCGTGCGCCTGCGCGGAACCGACCGTCTCGGCGGCCTCGGCGCGCAGCCGCTCGGCCTCCGCCGCCGCCTCGCCGCGGACCCGCTCGGCCTCCGCCGCCGCCTCGCCGCGCAGCCGCTCGGCCTCGGCGACCGTCTCCGTGCGCAGCCGGTCGGTGTCGGCGATCGTCTCGGCCGTGAGCCGCTCCGCCTCGGCGCGCGCCTCGGTGATCAGGGTGTCCGCCTGCGCCGCCGCGTCCGAACGGATGCGGTTGGCGTCCTCGCGGGCGTCCGCCCGGGTGCGCGCGGCGGCCTGGTCGGCCTCGGCGAGCGCGTCCGACGCCTCGGTGCGCACCCGCTGGGCGTGCTCGGCGACGTCCGCGCGGATCCGCTCCGCCTCGGCGATCGCCTCGGACACCGTGCGGTCGGCGAGCGACTTGGCGGCCTCGGACTCCTCCCGGGCCTCCCGGCGCACCCGGTTGGCGTCCTCCGTGGCCCGCTCCCGCTCGGCGTAGGCGTCGGAGCGGACCCGGTCCGCCTCCTCCTCGGCCTCCCGGCGCGTACGGTCCGCCGCGTGCTCGGCGGCGCTGCGCAGCCCGGCGATCTCCTCCTGGGCCTGCTCGTGCAGCCCGGCGACGGAGTCCCGCACCTGCTGGGCGTGCTGCTCGGCCGCGGACACCATCTCGCCGGCGCGCCGGTCGGCCTCCTCGACGAGGCGCACCGCCTCGGCCTGCGCCTCCTCCACGCGCTTGCGCGCGGAGGCCAGCAGTTCCTCGATCTGCTCGCGCGCCCGCTCGCGCTCCTGGTCGGCCTCCTGCCGCGCGGCACCGAGGAGCTCCTCGGCCTCGCGGCGGCGGCGGTTGGCCTCCTCCTGGGCGGCGGCCAGCGTCTCGGACGCCTCGGCGGCGAGCCGTTCGGCGGCGGCCTGCGCCTCGGCCCGCACGCGGTCGGCGGTCTCCTGCGCCTCGGTCTTGAGCCGCTCGGCCTCGGCGGCGGCCTCCGAGCGCAGCCGTACGGCGACGGCCTCACCCTCGGCGCGCGAGGCGGACGCGTCGGACGCGGCCTCGGTGCGCAGCCGGTCGGCCTCCGTCTCGGCCTGCTGCCGCAGCGTACGGATCCGCTCGGCGGCCTCGGTGCGCAGCCGCTCGGTCTCCTCGGCGGCCTCCCGGCGGATCCGCTCGGCCGCCTCGCGGGCGTCGCTCAGCGCCTGCTCGGCGCCGGCCAGGCGCTCCTCGGCCTCCTTCTGGAGCCGCGTCAGCTCCTCGGCGGCCTCCGCCCGCCGGGCCGCGACGGCCCGCTCGGTCTCCTCGCGCAGCTCGCGCGCGGCGCGCTCGGCGTCCGCCTTGAGGGCCTCGGCCTGCTCGGCGGCCTCCTCGCGGTGCCGCTCGGCCTCGGCGCGGGTGCGCTGCAGGGTCTCCTCGGCCTGCCGGCGCAACGTCGTGGCACGCTCGATGGCCTCGGTGCGGACCTTCTCGCTGTCGCTCTGGGCGGTCTGCCGCAGCTCGTCGGCGTCCGCCTTGGCCTTGGCCAGCAGCTCCTCGGCGGTCCTGGCGGCCTCCTCGATCTGCGCCACGGCCTCCTTGCGGGCCTCGGCGCGGATCTTCTCGCCCTCCTCGACGGCGTCGGCGCGCAGCTGCTCGGCCTCGCCGCGCAGCCGGCGGGCCTCCTCCTGCAGCTCGACCGTCTTGGCGCGGTACTCCTTGGTGTCGTCCTTGGCCGCGCCCTTGAGCTGCTCGGCGATGTCGTGCGCCTCGGCGCGCAGCCGGTCCGCCTCGGCCTCGGCCTCCTTGCGGATCCGCTCGGCCTCCTCGGCCGCGGCCCTGGTGGTCTTCTTGGCGTCCTCCGACGCCTTGTTGAGCACGTCCTCGGCGGTCCTGGCCGCCTTGGACAGCTGGGTCGCGGCCTCCTCGGCGGTGACGCTGCGGGCCTTCTCCACGGCCTCGGCGAGCATCTTCTCGGCCTCGGCGCGGGCGTCGGCGACGAGCTGTTCGGCCTCCGCCTTGGTGGCCTCGGCCTCCTTCGTGGCCTCCTCGACCAGCCGGGCGACCTGCTCCTTCGCCGTGCGCGTGCGCGTCTCGTTGGCCGCCTCGGCGGTCGCCAGCGCCTTGGCCGCGGCCTCCTTGGCCTCCGCGACCAGCTTCTCCGCCGCGGCGCGCGCCTCGCGCAGCGCCGTGTCGGCCTGGGCCATGCGCTGCTCGGCGGCCCGGCTCAGCTCCTGGGCCTGGCGGCGCGCGGCCTCCGACTCGCTGACGGTGGAGGTGCGCAGCTGCTCGGCGTGGTCGGTGGCCTCCTGGGCCTGCGTGGAGGCGGCGTTCAGCAGCCGCTCGGCGTCCGCGCGGGCGCGGCGCAGCAGCTGCTCGGCCTCCGCCCGGGCCGCCTCGGCCTCGCTCTGCAGGCGCTGGCGGGCCTCGGCGGTCAGCCGCTCGGCCTCGGCCCGCGCGGCGGCCAGGGCCTGCTCGGCCTCGGCGCGGGACTCCTCCAGCAGCCGGCGGGCCTGCTGCTCGGTGCGGGCGCGCAGCTGCTCCGCCCACGCCACGTTCTCGTTGACGTGCGACTCGACGGTCTGCCGGCGCTCGGCCAGCTCCTGGTCCAGCTGCTGGCGGCGCGTCACCGCCTCCTGGTGCAGCTCCGCCTGGAGCCGGGCGGCCTGCTCGGCGTGCTCCTGCAGGATCCGCTGGGTCTGCGCCCGGGCCTGGCTCAGCTCGCGCTCGGCGTCGGCCCGGATCTGGTCGGCCTGCATCTGCGCGTTGCGCAGCAACTGCTCGGCCTGGTAACCGAGGTCGGCGCTGTCGTAGGCGGGCCGGGACATGATGGTGCGCCGCGCCTCGTGCAGCTTGGCGCGCAGCACCTCGACCTGGTAGCCGAGGTCCTCGGCGTGCTGGATCGCCTTTTCCCGCTCGGTCTTCAGCCGCTTCATCTCGGCTTCGAACCGAGAGAGGTGGTCGACGTCAGCCGCCGGCTCTCGCTCCTGGCTCTCGTAGCCCCGCACTGCGCGGTCCCATCCGTCCCCTGGTCGCAGGTCTCTCCAACGAGCTCCGTCCATCCGCCGGACGGGGCCCCCGGGGAATGGTGTCAGATCAACGGCGGAGCAGGAGCTGCTGCCCCGCTGCTCGTCCCCCGAAACCCGGTCCCCGGCGGTCCCGTCGTCGAGGACGACAGGACCGGGTCACCCTGGATTGAGCGGCGACCGCACCCAACCCTACCGGCCCCTATGTACGAGGGTCAGTGCTCAGGTGACTCAACGGGGGCCGAAGTGACCAGTTCTGTCAGTACTCCGTGGCAGTCCTTGGGGTGCAGGAAGGTGATCCGTGACCCCATGGAGCCGCGCCGGGGCTCCTCGTACAGGACGCGTACGCCCTTGTCGCGGACGGCCGCCGCGTCCCCGTCGACGTCCGCCGTGCCGAAGGCGATGTGGTGGACGCCCTCGCCGTTCTTCGCGAGCCACTTCGCGACCGTGGAGTCCTCGCGGGTGGGTTCGAGGAGCTGCAGGTACGAGGACCCGCCGTCGGACGTATCGTTGATCTTGAGCATGGCCTCGCGCACGCCCTGCTCCTCGTTGACCTCGGTGTGGAACACCTCGAAGCCGTAGGTGGCACGGTAGAACTCGACGGTGGCGTCGAGGTCGTGGCAGGCGATCCCGATGTGGTCGATTCGCGTCAGCATGGATTCAGTGCAGCGCTCCGGAGGTGGTTACGCAACGTGCGCGCGATCACACCGACAGCCCGATGACGGGGTGGAGTACCGCTCAGTACATTCGAAGTAAACCCTCGTTCACTCCTCGGCCGTGCGGGCCGGTAAGGGGATCGCAGCTCATGTCTTCTGGAACTTCTGGTGGAACTTCTGGGACGAACGGCACGACGTCCGTCATCGTCGCGGGCGCCCGGACCCCGATGGGACGGTTGCTCGGTTCGCTGAAGTCCTTCTCCGGAGCCGACCTCGGCGGTTTCGCGATCAAGGCCGCCCTCGACCGTGCGGGGATCGGGGGCGACCAGGTGCAGTACGTCATCATGGGCCAGGTGCTGCAGGCCGGGGCGGGGCAGATCCCGGCGCGGCAGGCCGCGGTCAAGGCCGGCATCCCGATGAACGTCCCGGCGCTCACCGTCAACAAGGTGTGCCTGTCCGGCCTGGACGCGATCGCGCTCGCCGACCAGTTGATCCGCGCGGGTGAATTCGACGTGATCGTCGCCGGCGGGCAGGAGTCCATGACCAACGCCCCGCACCTGCTGCCGAAGTCCCGCGAGGGCTTCAAGTACGGCGCGGTCCAGATGCTCGACGCCATGGCGTACGACGGGCTGACGGACTCCTTCGAGGGCATCGCCATGGGCGAGTCGACGGAGAAGCACAACACGCGGCTGGGCATCGGCCGGGCCGAGCAGGACGAGATCGCCGCGCTGTCCCACCAGCGGGCCGCCGCCGCGCAGAAGAACGGCGTCTTCGAGGCCGAGATCACGCCGGTGGAGATCCCGCAGCGCAAGGGCGACCCGGTGCTGTTCAGCAAGGACGAGGGGATCCGCGGCGACACCACGGTCGAGTCCCTGGCGAAGCTGCGCCCGGCGTTCTCCAAGGACGGCACGATCACGGCGGGGTCCTCCTCGCAGATCTCCGACGGCGCCGCCGCGGTCGTCGTGATGAGCAAGGCCAAGGCGCAGGAGCTGGGCCTGGAGTGGATCGCGGAGATCGGCGCGCACGGCAACGTGGCCGGTCCGGACAACTCGCTGCAGTCGCAGCCGTCGAACGCGATCCGGCACGCGCTGAAGAAGGAGGGGCTGGAGGTCTCCGACCTCGACCTCATCGAGATCAACGAGGCCTTCGCCGCCGTCGCCGTGCAGTCGATGAAGGACCTCGGGGTGTCCTCCGAAAAGGTGAACGTCAACGGCGGTGCCATCGCCCTGGGTCACCCGATCGGGATGTCCGGCGCGCGGCTGGTGCTGCACCTGGCGCTGGAGCTCAAGCGGCGCGGCGGTGGGGTCGGCGCGGCCGCGCTGTGCGGCGGCGGCGGCCAGGGTGACGCACTGATCGTGCGGGTACCGAAGGCCTGACGGCGCTTCCACTTGGTCGATCTTCTCGGGAACGGAGCTGTGATGCAGGACGTCTCCACGCTGGTGGCCCAGGCCAGGCAGGGGCGGCCACGGGCCGTGGCCCGGCTGATCTCGCTGGTGGAGGGGGCGTCCCCGCAGCTGAGGGAGGTCATGGCGGCGCTCGCGCCGCTGGCGGGCGGCGCGTACGTCGTGGGGCTGACGGGCTCGCCCGGCGTCGGCAAGTCCACGTCGACCTCGGCGCTGGTGACCGCGTACCGCAAGCAGGGCAAGCGGGTCGGGGTGCTGGCGGTGGACCCGTCGTCCCCGTTCTCCGGCGGCGCGCTGCTCGGCGACCGGGTGCGGATGTCGGAGCACGCCTCCGACCCCGGCGTGTACATCCGGTCCATGGCGACGCGGGGCCACCTGGGCGGCCTCGCGTGGGCGGCTCCGCAGGCGATCCGCGTCCTGGACGCGGCGGGCTGCGACGTGATCCTCGTCGAGACGGTGGGCGTCGGCCAGTCGGAGGTCGAGATCGCCTCGCAGGCGGACACCTCGGTGGTGCTGCTGGCGCCGGGGATGGGCGACGGGATCCAGGCCGCCAAGGCGGGCATCCTGGAGATCGGCGACGTGTACGTCGTCAACAAGGCCGACCGGGACGGCGCGGACGCCACCGCCCGCGAGCTGAACCACATGCTGGGGCTCGGCGAGGCCCGGGGCCCCGGCGACTGGCGCCCGCCGATCGTCAAGACGGTCGCCGCGCGCGGGGAGGGCGTCGACGAGGTCGTCGAGGCGCTGGAGAAGCACCGGGCGTGGATGGAGGAGCGGGGCGTGCTCGCCGAGCGGCGGCTGGCGCGGGCCGCGCGCGAGGTGGAGACCATCGCGGTCACGGCGCTGCGGGAGCGGATCGGGGACCTGCACGGGGACCGACGGCTGGGGGCGCTCGCGGAGCGGATCGCGGCGGGGGAGCTGGACCCCTACCGGGCGGCGGACGAACTGGTGGCGGGGCTGACGGAGAAGGGCTGACGGAGAGGGGCTGACGGAAGAGGGCCGGCCGGCTGCGTCCGCGGCGGCCCGCGGCCGTCCGGCCGGGGTGCCGTGGCGCCTGCCGCCGGGCTGGGGGCCGGGGCCGCGCCGGGCGTGTGTCCCCGGTCCGGCGGACCGCTGCGCCGGCCGGGCGCCCGGCGAGGACGCCGGGCGCTGCGGGCGGACGCCCCCGGCACGTCCCCTTGCGTGCGTGGGCGGGTGCGCCCGGCCGCGCGCGCTCGTGCCGCGGGGGCGCCGCCCCGGCCGCGGCCTCGCGTACGCGTCAGTCGTCGTCCGAGCGGTCCGCCGTGACCTTGCCCGTGTCCGGGGCGACCCGCCACTCCCGGTCCGCCTTGCCGGCGGCGTGCGTCTCCACCTCCCAGGCCGCGGACCGGCCCTCCTCGTCCAGGTCCACGGACGTCACCGTGCCCTTGCCGGCCGCCGCCTCCGCCGCCTCGGCGGCCGTGACGGACGTGCCCTTCAGCGCCGCCCGCACCCCGGCCGTGTCGTCCTCCTGCTCGGTGCCGGAGCCCAGGACCCTGCCGGTGCCGGGGTCGATCCGGAGGCTGTGCCGGGTGTCGCCGCCGAGGACGTCGACCCGCCAGGCCGCCCTGCCGCCGGCGTCCTCGTCGTTCCCGTCGTTCCCGTCGTCCTCGGCGTCCAGCTCCGCGGAGACCACCGTGCCCGGCGTGTGCTCGAGCGCGGCGGCGATGGCCTCCGGGGCCGTCACGTCCACGCGGGCGGGGCGGTCGCCGTCGCCCTCGCGGGCATCGTCGCCGTCCTCGCGGGCGCCGTCGTCCGACGCCCGGGCGTCCACCGTCCGGCGCGCCGTGTCCTCGTCGTCGCCCGTGACCGCGAGGGCCGTGGCCGTGCCGCCCCCGATCAGGGCGGCGGCCGCCACCGCGGCGATCACGATGTTGCGCTTCATGCGGGTTCCTCCGGAGTCGCTTCGTTTCCGATGTCCCCAAGGTCGCCGACCGGGGCTGAGGGGGAGCTGAAGGCTCCTGAAGGGATCTTCAGGTTGGTTTTGCGACGCTTGACCCATGCGCCTTTTGATCGTGGAGGACGAGAAGCGGCTGGCCCTGTCGCTGGCCAGGGGCCTGACGGCCGAGGGGTACGCCGTGGACGTCGTCCACGACGGGCGGGAGGGACTGCACCGGGCCTCGGAGGGGGCCTACGACCTCGTCGTCCTCGACATCATGCTGCCGGGGCTGAACGGGTACCGGGTCTGCGCCGCCCTGCGCGCCGCCGGGCACGGCGTACCGATCCTGATGCTCACCGCCAAGGACGGCGAGTACGACGAGGCCGAAGGGCTCGACACGGGCGCCGACGACTACCTGACCAAGCCGTTCTCCTACGTCGTCCTCGTCGCCCGCGTCAAGGCGCTGCTGCGGCGGCGCGGCCGGGGCCCCGGGGCCTCGCCGGTGCACGTGCACGGCGACCTGAGGGTGGACACCGCCGCCCGCCGGGTGTTCCTGGACGAGGACGAGGTGACGCTCACCGCCAAGGAGTTCTCCGTGCTGGAGCAGCTCGTGGTGCGGGCCGGCGAGGTGGTGTCCAAGGCGGAGATCCTGGAACACGTCTGGGACTTCGCGTACGAGGGCGATCCGAACATCGTCGAGGTGTACGTCAGCGCCCTGCGGCGGAAGCTGCGCGCCGGGCTCATCCGGACCGTGCGCGGTGCCGGGTACCAGCTGGAGGCGGCGTCGTGAGACGGCTGTTCGGGTCCGTGCGGGCCCGGGCGACGCTCGCCGCCACCCTGGTGGTGGCCGTGGCGCTCGTCGCGGCCGGTGCCGCTGTGCTGCTGTCCCTGCGGTCCAACCTGGTCGGCGAGGCCGGCACCGAGGCGGAACGCTCGGCGCGCGCGGTCGCCGCCGAGCTCGCCGCGCGGACGCCGTACGACCGGCTCTCGGGCCTGGACGGCGACCACGAACCGGTGCAGGTCGTCGACGGGGACGGAAGGCTCGTCGCGGCGAGCGAGGACCTGGAGCGGATCAGCGGCACCGGCACGGACGCGGTCGAGCCGCAGGCCCCGGCCAAGGGGCGCGGGGACGGCGACGACGGCCCCGCGGACGCCGACGACCCGGACGGGTCCCCCGGACCCGGTGAGATCGCCGGCGGGGCCACCTTCACCAACGGCTCCGCGACGATCGACGGCGAGACGGCCGACTACCGGTTCGCCGCCCTGGAGGTGGAGACCCCCGACCGGGGCCGCCTCACCGTCCACGCGGGCGCTCCGCTGGCCGCCGAGCACGGGGCCGTGCGGACCGCGCTGAGCGTCATGCTGATCGGGTTCCCGCTGCTGCTCGGGGTCGTGGCGGGGGTGACCTGGCTGGTCACCCGGCGCGCGCTGCGGCCGGTGGAGGGGATCCGCCGGGAGATGGCCGCGATCACCGCGTCCGAGGACCTCGCGCGCCGCGTGCCGGAGCCGGACACGCACGACGAGGTCGCCCGGCTGGCCCGCACCACCAACCAGACGCTCGCCGCCCTGGAGAGCTCCGTGGAGCGGCAGCGGCGGTTCGTCGCCGACGCCTCCCACGAGCTGCGCAGTCCGATCGCCTCGCTGCGGACCCAGCTGGAGGTGGCCGTCGCCCACCCGGAACTGCTCGATCTGGAGGGCGCCGTCGAGGACACCGTACGGCTGCAGCGACTCGCCGCCGATCTGCTGCTGCTCGCCCGGCTGGACGCGGGGGAGCGGCCGGCGCCCGACGCCCGCGTCGACCTGGCCGCGCTCGTGCGGGAGGAGGCCGCGGGGCGGGAGGGCGTGACGGTGGACGCCGAACCGGTGGAGGTGGCCGGGTCCCGGGGACAGCTGGGACGTGTGCTCGCCAATCTGCTCGACAACGCGCAGCGGCACGCCCGCTCGGCGGTCGCGGTGACCGCTCGGCGGGAGGGGGACTGGGCCGTGGTCGGGGTCGCCGACGACGGGGACGGTGTGCCCGCGGCCGACCGTGAACGGATCTTCGAGCGGTTCGTCCGGCTGGACGCCGCCCGCAGCCGGGACGACGGCGGCGCCGGGCTGGGCCTCGCCATCGCCCGGGACGTCGCCGTACGGCACGGCGGCACGCTCACGGCCGGCGCGGCGCCGGCGGGCGGAGCCCTGTTCGAGCTGCGCCTGCCGGTCGCCTAGGTGTGCTGTCCGGATCAGGCCGGGCCCGCCGGGTCAGGGGCGGCCGCGCTGGCTCCGCAGGTGCTCGGCGATGGGCTTGAGGGCCTTGTCGAGTTCCGTCAGGGCCTCGGGGGACAGCAGGTCGATGAAGTGCCTGCGCACGGAGGCCACGTGGTGCGGCGCGACCTTCTTCATGGTCTCCATGCCGTGCTCGGTGAGGACCGCGTAGAGCCCGCGGCGGTCCGACTCGCAGTTCTCACGGCGGACCAGGTTCGCGTTCTCCATGCGGGTGATCTGGTGCGAGAGCCGGCTCTTGGACTGGAGGGTGGCGGAGGCGAGGTCGCTCATCCGCATCCGCAGGTCCTCCGACTCGGAGAGGTTCACCAGGATCTCGTAGTCGTTCATTGTCAGGCCGAACGGCTGGAGGTCCTTCTCGAGCTGGTACGTCAACAGCCTGTTGACCTCCAGGTGGGTGCGCCAGGCGCACTGCTCCGCATCAGTCAGCCAGCGGGTGGCCGTCTCGGTCTCCATGAATGAAGTCTACCTAAGAAGTTGAATTGCGAACTAGTGAGGGTCTTGGTGGCGCGGTGTGCGCCGGGAGCGCGCCGGTGTGCACGCGTTCGATGTCACACTCCGCAGACTACCGCTCACAGCCCGAAGCGACGCTGGAGGTCTCCCAGCTGTCCGGGAAGGCGCGGTGCCCCGGACTGCTGTCCCTGGGGCGCCGGCGTTCCGCCGCCGGGCACGCCCGCATCCTGCACGACGGCCCCCGTCGCCTGCTCGGGCATCAGCGTCTCGGACGACTGCAGCAGCACCGTGCCCGCCCCCACGAACTCGAACTGGTGCTCCTCCCCGGAGACCCCGCCGAGGCCCGTCAGCGCACGTAGACCGCCCAGTACGCCGGTCATGTACCCGTGGTCGTAGTGGTGGCACGGCGAGGGGCAGTCGGCCCAGCCGACGAGCGCCTGCGGGTCCACCCGGACCGGGGGTTCCATGAACACCACCGGACCGTTGGATGCGGCGACGAACTTTCCGGTTCCGATCAGCGTCAGGAAACCCGGCACGATCGACTGCTTCAGCGACAGACTTGGCTGAAAAGCAAGCAAGTTGCCCGAGCGAATGGTCAGGTTGCCGTCCTCGAGGTCGTACGAGTTCACGTCGAAGGCCCGGTCGGCGAGGAGCATCTTGCCCGAGCCCTCCGCCACGACCCAGTCGCTCGCGTGCAGAGGCGAATGGAAGGACGTGCGGACGAGCCGGTCGAGCCGGCCGTGCCCGACGCCGTTGAAGTCGATCGAGCCGTAGTAGGCGATCATCTTCCCCTTCTGCAGGAACCACTGGCTCCCCTTGAGCTCCACGCAGAAGGTGTAGGGGGTGACGTTGTCGTCGGCGGGCAGGGTCGCGGGGTCGAAGACCGCCGGGCCGGCGCCCGGCATTCCGTAGGTGCTCACAGCTTCTCCTCCGAGGCCTGGACGTACACCGCGCCGTTGCCGCTGAGCTCCAGCTGGAACGCCTCGCCGGAGCCGCGGCCCACCATGTCCCGCCAGCCCAGGGCCGTGGACAGCTTGTTGCGGACGTCGCCGTGGTGGGCGACGTAGGCCTGCGGGTCGACGTGGACCGGGCGCTGCGGGGTGATCGGGATCTCGAAGACGCCGCCGTGGGCCATGACGGCGACGGATCCGTGCCCCTGCAGCGTCGTGGTGAACAGCCCCTGGCCGGTGACCTGGCCGCGGACCATGCCCATCACGCCGCCCTGCGCGCCCAGGAACATCGTGCCCTGCCGGAGCGTGCCCTCGAAGGCGAGCAGGCGGTCCGCCTCCACGTACAGCGTGTCGCCGGCGAGCTCGATGACGTGGACGTGGTGGCCGCCGTGCCCGAACAGGACGGTGCCGCTGCCCTCGACGGTCATCAGGGGCGTGTCCTCGTCCGCGATCCGGCGGCCGATCATCGACATCACCCCGCCCTGTCCGCCGGCGGTGTTGGGGGTGAAGGACACCTCGCCGCGGTAGGCGAGCATCGCCCCGCGCTGACTGAACAACCGCTGCCCGGGGGTCACGGTCGCCTCGACCATCTTCGCGTTGATCTCCCGGAAGGCCATGTCACACCTCCCCCGCGATCGTGTTCCGCTCGCTCGGCTGCACGTACACCAGCCCGTCCCCCTCGAAGCGCATCTGGAAGGCCTCGCCGCCGCCTTCCCCGAGCAGTGTGCGGAACGTCACACCCGACTGGAAGGACTGCCGCAGGTTCCCCTGGTGCGCCACGTAGGCGCCCGGGTCGACGGTCAGCGGGTACTGCGGGCCGACCCGCAGCACCACCGCCGGGCCGTCGGACACGATCGCCGCCTGGCCGTGGCCCTCGACGGTCGTCGTGAACAGCCCGTTGCCCTGCGAGGCCCCGCGCAGCCCCGTGAAGCTCGTGCCGGTGCGCAGCCCGCCGTCGGCCGCGAGCAGGTTGCTCGACTCCACGTACAGCGTGTCCCCCCGGAGTTGCACGAGGTTGATCTCGGAGGCCCGGTCGGCGAACCAGCAGGTCCCCTGCCCCTTCACCTCCATCAAGGTCATCTGCTCGCCGGTCAGCCGCCGGGTCACCATTCCCCGCAGGCCCTCGCCGCCGCCGCTGAGCTTCTTGAAGGCCATCCGGCCGTCGTACGCCACCATCGAGCCGTTCTTCGCCTTCACGGCGTCCCCGGTCATGTCGACGGCGAGCACCCTGCTGCTCTGAAGTCGGAACATCGCCACGCCGGTGACGGTAGCCCGCCGGGCGTGCTGTCCGACAGGGCTCAATGGCGGAGAAGGTCCCGGAATCACCCTCAGGGGCCGGGAAGGCGGCCCCCCGGCCGGGTCCCGCGCGGCGGTTTGCCACAATGGGCGTGCGCTTGTGCGTGCGTTCACAAGCCGTCCGACCGTCAGACCGCCGACGTCTCTGCCACCGAAGGTGACCCGTGGACATCAAGACCGCCGCCGCCCTCCGCCGCCTCCGCCTGGTCTCGGGCCCCGAGGCGATCTCCTTCCTGCTCCTGCTCGTCTGCTCGGTGCTGAAGCGGACCACGGACTTCAACGCCGTGCCGGTGATGGGCATGGTGCACGGCGTCCTGTTCGTGCTGTACGTGATCTTCTGGGCGGACGCCTGGAACCGCGCCAAGTGGCCTGTGGGGACCGCCGCCCTCTACTTCGTCCTCTCCGTGCTGCCCGCCGGCGGCTTCTTCGCCGAGCGCAGGCTGCGCCGTGAGTCCGAGGACGCGGTCGTCGCCTCGCGCGTCCGCGGGGAAGGGGCCGTGAAGGCATGATCGTCGCCTTCTCCGTGACGCCGCTGGGCGTGGGCGAGGACGTGGGAGAGTACGTCGCCGACGCCGTCCGCGTGGTGCGCGAGTCGGGCCTGCCGCACCGCACCGACGCGATGTTCACCTCGGTCGAGGGTGAGTGGGACGAGGTCATGGACGTCGTCAGACGCGCCGTCGCCGCCGTCGAGGCGCGGGCGCCGCGCGTGTCCCTGGTCCTCAAGGCGGACATCCGCCCCGGGGTGACCGACGGCCTCACCTCCAAGGTGGAGACCGTGGAGCGGTACCTGGCGGCCGAGTAGGGCGCCCCGGTCCACCGGACGGACCCGGCCCGCACGGGCCGGGTTTTTTCGTGCCCGCCGTTTGAGCGATCGCTCAAACGGGTGTACGTTCCTGCCCGAAGTGTTTTGAGCAGTCGCTCAAAACAGCCGTCGGACCGGGGGACCACATGGGGCTGTACGCAGAAACACGCATCCGCGCCGACCTCGACGACCTGTGGGCGCGTACGCAGGACCCCGCCCGGCACCGACGCTGGGACCTGCGCTTCACCGAGATCGACCACCTCCCGCGCGAGGAGGGCGGACCGCAGCGCTTCCGGTACGCCACGCGCGTGCTGCCCTTCCTCACGGTCGCCGGCACCGGAGTCTCGGCGGGGGAGAGGGAGCGCCCCGACGGCACCCGCACCTCCGCCCTGCGCTTCGCCTCACCGCACCCGCTCTCCCTGCTCGCCGAGGGCGGCGGCTACTGGCGCTACGTCCCCGACGGCGACGGCGTCCGCTTCCTCACCGGCTACGACTACCGCCCCCGCTGGGGCGCCTTCGGGACGCTCGCCGACCGGCTGCTGCTGCGTCCCGTCCTGGGCTGGGCGACGGCCTGGTCCTTCGACCGCCTGCGCCTGTGGCTGGAGCACGGCGTCACCCCGGAACGCGCCCGGTGGAACTGGCTCGCGGAACTGGCGGTCCGCGCCCTGGTGATCGCCGCCGCGTGCGCCGGCTTCCGGCTGGAGCCGGCCGTCGGCCTCCTCGGCCCGCTCGCACCCGCGGCGGCCTGCACCTTCCCCCTGCTCCTCACCCTCGCCGTCGCGCTGGCCCTGTTCGCGTCCCCCCTGCCCCGCACCCCCGCCGCCCGCCGCTGCCTGCGCCGGCCGCCCGCGCGCGCCCGCGCGCCGCGCGTCCTGCGCACCCTGGAGAACCCGCGATGAGCTCGATCTTCCGTACGGCCATGGGCGCCGACTTCGACCGCCTCCACCCCCAGCTGCGGCGCCGCTTCTCCGTGGGCCTGGCGAGCGGCCGGGCGTGCACCGGCCGGGGCGTGATGGAGCGGATCTGGCACGGCGGCGCCTTCGTGAAGCCGTTCCTGGCGCTGGGCGCCACCCGCAACATCCTCGTCCCGCGTGAGGGCCGTCACATCCCCTTCACCATCGAGAACGTGCCGTACACCGACTCCCACGGCCGTGAGACGGTGACCTTCGTGCGCACCTTCGACCTGCCCGGCCGCCCCCGCCGCTTCGACGCCCAGATGGTGCTCGGCCCCCAGGGCGACCGCGTCCTCGACTACCTCGGCACCCACCAGCACCTCGCCAGTGAGCTCCACTTCCGCGCGGAGCCCGACGGCTCGCTGCTCGTCCGCTCCGGGGAGCACCGCTTCCGGGAGGGCGTGGTGGACGTCCGCGTCCCCGAGCTGATCGGCGCCACCGCCGAGGTCCGCGAGTCCTACGACGACGCCGGCCGCTTCCGCATCCGGGTCCGCGTCGTGAACCGGTACTTCGGCCCCCTCTTCGGCTACGAGGGCTCCTTCACCGCCGCCTACCAGGACGTCGCGGCCTGCGGCGTGCGCCCCGGTCTGCGCCCGGTGCGCGAGGAGGGGCGCGCATGAGCCCGGACACGGCCAGGTCCCAGGAGACCAGGACCAGACTCCTGGAGGGCGCGCTGCGCACGCTCACCGAGCAGGGCATCGCCAAGACCTCGGCCCGCACCGTCGCGGCGGCCGCGGGCGTCAACCAGGCGCTGGTCTTCTACCACTTCGGCTCGGTGGACGAACTGCTCGCGGCGGCGTGCCGGTACGGGGCCGAGCGGTCGGTGGCGCTGTACCGGGACCGCCTGTCCACCGTCTCCTCCCTGTCCGAACTGCTGGCCGTCGGCCGCGAGATCCACGAGCAGGAGCGGGCCGGGGGCCACGTGGCCCTGCTCGGCCAGCTCCTCGCCGGCGCGCAGACCCACCCCAGCCTCGGGCCCGCCACGGCGGCGGGCCTCGACCTGTGGATCGCGGAGCTGGAGAAGGTCCTCACCCGGGTCCTCGCGGGCACGCCGTTCGGGGAGTTCACCGATCCGGCGGGACTCGCGCGGGCCGTGGCGGCCTCCTTCGTGGGGATCGAGCTGTACGAGGGCGCGGACGCGGCGGGGGCGACCGCGGCGCTGGACGCGCTGGAGCAGCTGGGGGGCCTGGTCAGCGCCCTGGAGGAACTCGGCCCGGTGGCCCAGCGGGCGGTGCGGCACCGGCTGCGCCGGACCGGCCGCCGCTGACCCGGGAAGCGGTCGTGCCCTGCGGTCCCCGGGGCGCCGCCGCGGCGGCCCGGGGCGGACGGAGCCGGCGGGGAGGGGACGGAGGCGGCCGCCCGGAAGACCGGGCCGGACCGAAGGACGAGACAGGGCTGACCAGCATATGACCGGCCGGTAAGGTCGGGTTCGTGCCGAAGCCCCTCAGTCTCTCCTTCGATCCCATCGCCCGCGCCGACGATCTGTGGAAGCAGCGCTGGGGAAGCGTCCCGTCCATGGCCGCGATCACCTCGATCATGCGGGCGCACCAGATCCTGCTCGCCGAGGTCGACGCGGTGGTCAAGCCGTACGGACTGACGTTCGCGCGGTACGAGGCGCTCGTGCTGCTCACCTTCTCGAAGTCCGGCGAGCTGCCGATGTCCAAGATCGGCGAGCGGCTCATGGTGCACCCCACGTCCGTGACGAACACCGTCGACCGCCTGGTGAGGTCCGGCCTGGTGGACAAGCGCCCCAACCCCAACGACGGGCGCGGCACCCTCGCCAGCATCACCGACAAGGGCCGCGAGGTGGTCGAGGCGGCCACCCGCGACCTGATGGCGATGGACTTCGGGCTCGGATGCTACGACGCGGAGGAGTGCGCGGAGATCTTCGCGATGCTCCGCCCGCTGCGGATCGCGGCGGGAGACTTCGAGGAGGAGTGACCCGGGGAGCGCCCCGGGGCGGGATCCCCCGAAAGGGGTGGTTAGGCTCGACGGCATGAAGAAGAGCGTCCTGACCCGCTACCGCGTGATGGCCTACGTCACCGGCGTCCTGCTGGTCCTGCTGACCGTCGGCGTCGTCGCCAAGTACCTGCTCGAGCTGGACGGCGCGGACGCCTTCACGCGCGTCGTCGGCATCGCGCACGGCTGGCTGTACGTCCTGTACCTGGTCTTCGCCTTCGACCTGGGCTCCAAGGCGAAGTGGCCGGTCGGGAAGCAGGTGTGGGTGCTGCTGGCCGGGACCGTCCCCACGGCCGCGTTCTTCGTGGAGCGCAGGATCAGCCGCGAGCTGGAGGCGGGGACCGCGGACGGTTCGCCCGCGGCCGCCGAGGTGTAACCGGTACCGCCGTACGGACCAGCGTGCGGCGGTCTGCCATCGACATTTACTAGGACGTCCTAGTAAATTCGAAGCATGGACGCTGACGCCATAGAGGAGGGCCGCCGTCGGTGGCAGGCCCGGTACGACGCCGCGCGCAAGCGTGACGCTGACTTCACCACGCTCTCGGGGGATCCCGTGGAGCCGGTGTACGGGCCCCGGCCCGGGGACAGGTACGAGGGGTTCGAGCGGATCGGGTGGCCGGGGGAGTACCCGTTCACCCGCGGGCTCTACCCGACCGGCTACCGAGGGCGTACGTGGACCATCCGGCAGTTCGCCGGGTTCGGGAACGCCGAGCAGACCAACGAGCGCTACAAGATGATCCTGGCCGCCGGCGGCGGCGGGCTGTCCGTCGCCTTCGACATGCCGACGCTCATGGGGCGCGACTCCGACGATCCGCGCTCGCTCGGCGAGGTCGGCCACTGCGGCGTGGCGATCGACTCGGCGGCCGACATGGAGGTGCTGTTCCGGGACATCCCGCTGGGCGACGTCACCACGTCGATGACGATCAGCGGGCCGGCCGTCCCCGTCTTCTGCATGTACCTGGTCGCCGCCGAGCGGCAGGGCGTCGACCCCGCCGTGCTGAACGGCACGCTGCAGACCGACATCTTCAAGGAGTACATCGCCCAGAAGGAGTGGCTCTTCCAGCCCGAGCCGCACCTGCGCCTGATCGGCGACCTGATGGAGTACACCAGCGCCGGCATCCCGGCCTACAAGCCGCTGTCCGTCTCCGGCTACCACATCCGCGAGGCCGGGGCGACCGCCGCGCAGGAGCTGGCGTACACGCTGGCGGACGGCTTCGGGTACGTCGAGCTGGGGTTCAGCCGCGGGCTGGACGTGGACGTGTTCGCGCCCGGGCTGTCCTTCTTCTTCGACGCGCACGTCGACTTCTTCGAGGAGATCGCCAAGTTCCGCGCCGCGCGCCGGATCTGGGCCCGCTGGATGCGGGACGTGTACGGCGCGAGGAGCGAGAAGGCGCAGTGGCTGCGGTTCCACACGCAGACGGCCGGCGTCTCGCTGACCGCGCAGCAGCCGTACAACAACGTCGTCCGCACGGCCGTGGAGGCGCTGGCGGCGGTGCTGGGCGGGACGAACTCGCTGCACACCAACGCGCTCGACGAGACGCTCGCGCTGCCGAGCGAGCAGGCGGCCGAGATCGCGCTGCGCACGCAGCAGGTCCTGATGGAGGAGACCGGGGTCGCCAACGTCGCGGACCCGCTGGGCGGTTCCTGGTACGTCGAGCAGCTGACGGACCGGATCGAGGCGGACGCCGAGAAGATCTTCGACCGGATCAGGGAACGGGGGCTGCGGGCCCACCCCGACGGGCAGCACCCCATCGGGCCGATGACCTCCGGGATCCTGCGCGGGATCGAGGACGGCTGGTTCACCGGGGAGATCGCCGAGTCGGCGTTCCGGTACCAGCAGGCGCTGGAGAAGGGCGACAAGAAGGTCGTGGGCGTCAACGTCCACACCGGTTCCGTCACCGGCGACCTGGAGATCCTGCGGGTCAGCCACGAGGTGGAGCGCGAGCAGGTGCGCCTGCTGCGCGAGCGGAAGGCCGCGCGCGACGGGGCGCGGGTGCGTGCCGCGCTCGACGCGATGGTCGAGGCCGCCCGGTCCGACACCAACATGATCGAGCCGATGCTGGAGGCCGTGCGGGCCGAGGCGACGCTCGGGGAGATCTGCGGGGTGCTGCGGGACGAGTGGGGGGTCTACACGGAGCCGGCCGGCTTCTGACGCCTGACGCGCGGGACCGCCGGCGGGCCGCCGCGAACCGGCGGCCCGCCGCCGGGATCTGTCGTCGCGGGGCCCGCCCTCCGGGCGGACGGCGGGAATTCGACGACAGGCCCTAGCCGGCCGCTCGCGTCAGCCCCAGCAGCAGCACCCGTGTGAGGCCGCGCACCCACTCCTCGTCCGCCGGTTCCGCGCTCACCAGCGTGCGGTGCACCACCGCGCCCGCCACCATGTCGAAGATGAGGTCGGCCGTGCGGGCGGCTTCCGCGGGATCGTCCTCCGGCGGCAGCTCGCCGCGTTCCTGCGCGCGGGACCTGCCCTCCAGGACCAGTCGCTTCTGGCGGTCGACGATCGACGTGCGGATGCGTTCGCGCAGGGCCTCGTCGCGGGTGGCCTCCGCCACCACCGCCATCAGGCCGCTCTTCGCCTCCGGGCGGGCGAGGATCGCGGCGAACTGCAGGACCACGCCCTCGACGTCGGCGGCGAGGCTGCCGCGGTCGGGGAGGCGGAGCTCGTCGAAGAGTTCCGCCACCGCGTCGACCACCAGTTCGTTCTTGCCCGCCCAGCGGCGGTAGAGGGTCGTCTTCGCCACCCCGGCGCGCGCGGCGACGTCCCCCAGCGTGAGCCCGGACCAGCCCAGTTCGACCAGGGCCTGGCGCGTCGCGGCCAGGATCGCCGCGTCGGCGGCGGCGCTGCGGGGACGGCCGGTGCGGACGGCCGGCCTGCGGGTCTGCATCCCACGACGATAACCGGCCGTTCTCGCGCGGCCGTGAGGGAGATCACCGGCGGGGGGTGTTCCGGCGGCCCTGCGTGCCATTACGCTACGACTCGTAGCGAAAGCACGTGCGACCGACGTGCCCGAGCGACGACCACACGGCGTGGGTGGGGACCCGGCGCCGGAATCGCACACGGCCGGACCGGCTTTCACGCCGTTTTTCACATGCGCGCGCGGGACGGGGGAGGATAGACGCATGCAGCCACGGAACATGTCCATGAGCGGAGTCGTCGACCTCGCCGCGGTGAAGGCCGCCCAGGAGGCCAAGGCCAAGGCGGAGCAGGCGCGCGCCCAAGCGGCCCGGCAGGGCGGCGGGACCGGGGCCGTCTCCCCGGCCGATCTCGTCATCGACGTCAGCGAGTCCACCTTCGAGCGCGACGTCCTGCAGCGGTCCACCGAGGTCCCGGTCGTCATCGACTTCTGGGCCGAGTGGTGTCAGCCCTGCAAGCAGCTGAGCCCCGTCCTGGAGCGGCTCGCCGTCGAGTACGACGGGCGCTTCCTCCTCGCCAAGATCGACGTCGACGCCAACCAGATGCTGATGCAGCAGTTCGGCGTCCAGGGGATCCCGGCCGTCTTCGCGGTGGTGGCGGGCCAGGCGCTGCCGCTCTTCCAGGGCGCCGCGGGCGAGGCGCAGATCCGGCAGACCCTGGACCAGCTGGTGCAGGTCGCCGAGCAGCGCTTCGGCCTGACCGGCCTCACCGTCGACCCGGACGCCGAGCCGGGCGGCGAGCAGGCGGCCCCCGCCCGGCCCGCCGGACCGCACGACGCCCTGCTGGAGGCCGCCGTGCGGGCGCTGGACTCGGGCGACCTGAGCGGTGCCGTCCAGGCGTACAAGAACGTGCTGAACGAGGACCCGGGGAACGAGGAGGCCAAGCTCGGCCTCGCCCAGGCCGAGTTGCTCCAGCGCGTGCAGGGGCTGGACCCGCAGCGGGTGCGCAAGGAGGCGGCCGAGAAGCCGGGTGACGTGCAGGCGCAGGTCGCCGCCGCGGACCTGGACCTGGTCGGCGGGCACGTCGAGGACGCGTTCGGGCGGCTCATCGAGACCGTGCAGCGCACGGCGGGGGACGACCGGGACACCGTACGGGTGCGGCTGCTGGAGCTGTTCGAGGTCGTCGGTCCCGAGGACCCGCGGGTGATCGCGGCCCGCCGGGCACTGGCGCGCGCCCTGTTCTGAGCGGGGCGGCGGCCCGGTTCCCCGCCCCGCCGCCCGGCGTCCGGGCCGCTGGGGCCCGGGCGACCGCACTGCCGGCAGAGGATCACGGCGGCCGCGCTTTGCCAAATCTTGGCAATCGCGGCCGCTGTTACTGCCAGTAAGTCATGGCTGTCGGTCTGTCGGAGTCTGTCCAGCGATCAACAGCTTTGTCCCGCCGTCGGGCGCCACCCAGCGTCGCCGGTCGAGATCAGCGGGTCGTCCCTCGGTTATCCCCCCGTTACTAGCGAGTAACGATCCCCCTTGTGCGGGCGGCGAGAATGCACCACGATCGGCCACGCTCGGTCCATTCCCGCACCCCGACAGCCGGTCGGGTCGCGGGACTTCCTGGGTCCCCACCGAGCAGAGCCGGCGGCAGTGGCGCCGGCTCTCGGGCAGGGGGGTCTTCGCCCGTCGGCGAAGCCTGCCCAGCAGGGTTGTGCGTGATGCGTGTCAGGCGCGACCAGTGGTTGTCGCTCGGGGGTGATCGCCGGTGATTCGGGTGCTTTCGTGCGCCGTCGAGCGCGGGCGCTCTCCTTCCCGAGGACGTAGCACTTCTCCATCCCTGCCGGCTGAGCCGCCATCCGAGGCGAGCCAGGTCAGGAGATGTACGTCCGAGAAGGAGGAAACATGGAGTCCCAGGTGCGTGGCGGGACCAGATGGAAGCGGTTCGCTGTGGTCATGGTGCCCAGCGTCGCCGCGGCCGCAGCGGTGGGTGTCGGGCTCGCGCAGGGTGCGCTTGCCGCGTCGTTCAGCGTCTCCGGCCAGCAGTTCAAGGTGACGGCCGGTCACCTGCACGGCGAGGGCTTCGCCCAGTACGGCGGCATCGACAGCGTCTACACCAAGACCGACGGCAAGGAAAAGACACAGGTTCCGGTGGCGATCTCGTCGTTCGACGACGCGACGATCACCGAGATGTGCCAGTCGGTCAAGACCGTGATCCCCCTCATCAACAAGACGGTCTACCTCCGTCTCGACGCGGGGCACAAGGGCGAGGCGGTAACGGCCCACAACCTCTACATCGACGTCGCCCAGCTCGACGCCGACGCGAAGTTCACGAACATCGACATCGGCGTCGCGGTCAAGGACAAGACCCGCGGCCCCGACGTCAAGCAGGGCGAGAACGTGCTGCCGGGCGGCTTCGCCCAGCAGGCGGAGTCGGCCGACCTCTACGGCGTCGAGCAGACGGCGTGGGCGACCACGGCCGGCACGTTCACGCTCAACGACCTGTCGATGCGTCTCGGCACGGACTCCAAGATGGAGTGCTACTGACGGATTCCGTCACCGGGGTGTCCCGGGGCGGCTGAGCCGCCCCGGGGGGCGGGGAAGCCGAGGCTTCCCCGCCCCGCCGGCCCGGTTCGGCCGCGCGCCGGGCACCTCACCGACCCAGACTTCCGGCTTCTCCACGCCTACGGCCGAGCCGGTACGTACTTCCACCGGACCCAGGGAGCTGTTTTTCCATGAGTGCCGAGACTCCGGTCCAGAGCGCCGGGACCCTCACCCGGCTGCGTCTGCGATTCCGCGACTGGCGGGGCACCCGGCCGTTCTGGGCAGGCCTGCTCACCCTGCTCGGCGGAGTGCCGATCGCCTACTTCCCCTACGCCACCCTCAAGCTGGGCACCATGTCGCTCACCATGGCGACCACCGCGGGTGCCGGTTCCCTCATCATCGGCGTCCTCCTGGTCACCTTGGGCCTGACCATGTGGTTCCAGCAGGCGACCCGTGTCTTCGCCGGCATCGCGTCGATCATCCTCGCCCTGGTGTCCCTGGTCGTCTCCAACATCGGCGGCTTCGTCATCGGCTTCCTGCTGGCGCTGATCGGCGGCGCGCTCGCCGTCTCCTGGGCGCCGGGCAAGGCGGAGGCCGCGGGCGCCGGGCGGCGGGAAGCCGGCCGGGGACCGGCGGGAGAGGGCGCCGCGGAGAACGCCCCTGAGGGCACCGCCGGTGAGCCCGGCCGGCCGTACTCCCGCAACGAGGCCGGCGACGGCGGCCCGGCGGACGGCGCCTGGGCCGGGGACCGCGACGGGGGGCACCGTGTCGGCTGACGAGGTCCACGGCGAGAACCCCGCGGCCCCGGCGCGGGTGAGAACGGGGCCGCGCCACGCGGCCCCCAGGAAGCCGCTGTTCACCAGGTTCCACATGCCGGCCGGCAAGGCGATAGCCCTGGCGGCGATGCCGACCGCGGTCCTCATGGGGATGGGGTTCACGCCGACGCTCGCCGTCGCGGACAGCAACAACTCCTCCAAGCCGTCGTCGAACAACCTGACGGCCGAGGAGTACAAGGAGTGCGTGGCGGCGCTGGAGGAGGACGGCGAGGACGGCGCCTCCGCGTCCCCCACGCCCTCGCCCTCGGCGAGCGGCAGCGCCTCCGGAGGGCAGGACGGCGCGGCGGAGCCGAGCCCCTCGGCCTCCGCCGGCGGAACGGACGAGGGGGCGGCAGGCCCGTCGGGTCCCAAGGGCTCGGGCGGGACGGGGAGTTCGAAGGAGCCGGGAGGGCCGTCCTCTTCGTCGGATTCAGGTTCCGACGACAAGGGCGACCGGGCCGAGCCCGCGCCCGCCCCGTCCGCGAGCAAGCCCGCGCCGGACGGCGGCGGCCCGGCCGCCACGCCGTCCCCGGCGCCGTCCGGGAGCAGCGGCAACCTGCTGGAGGGCATCGGCGACGTCATCACCGGTGTCCTCACCGGTGGCGCCGGGTCCACGACGAGCCCCGTCCCCACGCCGTCCGCGTCCGTCCCGCCGTCCGCCCCGGCGACGTCCGGCAGCGCGGAGCAGGACACGCCCGGTCCCGCGAAGGGCACCGCCGAGAAGGCCACCGACGCGGCGGAGGAACCCTCCGGCGCGCCGTCCGGAGCGGCCGGGGACACCGCGGGGAAGGCCGAGCCGGCTGCCGAGGAGACCGAGCCGGCCGCCGGGGAAACCGCCCCGGCCACCGAGGAGCCGGCCGCCGAGGCCACCGCCTCGCCGAGCCCGTCCGCGAGCCCCACCGCGGACCCCGAGGACTGCCCGGCCGCCACGGACGCCGAGGGCGGCGTCGACAACAAGATCCTGCTGCCGGACGACCCCTGGTTCCTGGAGGCCAGCTCCCTGACGCTGAGGGGCGCCGACTACCAGGGCATCGTCGAGGTGCGGACCGCCAGCGGCAGCGTCAAGAAGGTGCTGAAGTACGTCATCTCCGGCGGCACCGACATCGACGACCTGCACCAGCTCGTCAAGGACAGGCAGTCCGGCAAGACCCACCACGTGCAGGCGGCCAAGGGGTCGACGTCCACGATCACCGACGGCGACACGGTGATGTACACGGAGAGGATCTCGGGCAACCTGCTCGGCCTGATCCCGGTCACCTTCGACCCGGAGCACCCGCCGCCGCTGAACATCCCGCTGATCTACTTCACCGACGTGACGGTCCAGCAGGCCGGCCAGTTCGGCGGCACGCTGACCGTTCCGGGGCTGCGTCAGTACACGACCGGCTGAGCGCCGCCCTCGCGAGCCCTGCCGGGAGCCGCGCAGGACTGTGCCCCGCCGGGAGTCCGGCGGGGCACAGTCGCGTTCCGGGCGGTGGGCGGACACCCGGGGTCAGTCGTCCTCGTCCTCGGCGGCGAGGCGCGGCAGGACGTCGGTGTCCATGCCGTACTCGCCGAAGAGGTCGACCAGGGCCCTGGTCATGGCGTCCAGGCCCCCTTCACGGACGATCACGAGGTCGGGGATCTGGAGGTACAGGCCACCGGCGCACTCACCGGTGGCGGACCAGCGGTCCATCACCTCGGCGATCTTCCGGGGAGTCATGAAGCTCGCGCTCCACCCCTTGCCGTCACGGGCCCGGATGATCGCGTCGACGTCCTCGACCGTGTCGGCGTCGTCGTCCAGACCCAGTACGTACGTGACGGAGAAGTCGGCCGTCTCCACGGTCACCAGCGGTTCATGAGCCATAGATCTTCAGCAGCTCCTTGATGACGTGCGGCTCGTTCGGTTTGTCGGACTTGCCGACGATCTCGAAGCCGCCGTCGACCTCGCGGAAGAAGAGCCGTGCACCCTTGTCGCCCCGAAGGTAGCGGATGCCGTGCGACAGCGCCTTGGAACCCCTGCCCGGCTGGTCGTTGCCGTCCAGGAGTTTGTCGATGAGCTGGTTCATCTCGCGCTGCACGTCCTGGTTCCTCGTGGACTTCTCGGCCAGCTTGGCGAGCTTGCTGTTCTTGCCGAGCGCCGAGGTCACGCAGATCTTCGGCTTGCCGGCGGAGGCGGTGGCCTTGCCGGCCGGTGCGGCGGGTGCCCCGGCCTTCGCGGAGGCACCGTGGACCGCGGCCCGCTGGACGGCGGCGCCTGCCGCTGCGAGGCACGCGACAGCGCTCTCGCCCTTCTTGACCCGGTCCAGGACCGTACGGAGCCGGTCCAGGGTGTCCTTGGCCTTGTCCAGCTTCTCCCAGAAGGAGTGGATGCCGCTGCCGATCCGGTAGATCGCCTTGGCGACCGCCGGGAACTTGGTGACGGCCGCGCCGACGAGGACGACGTTGGCCAGCGTCCACAGGCAGCTCTCGACGTCGCGCTTGGTGAAGCACTTCTTGGCGTCGTTGTAGCCCAGCTCGTCCAGGAGGATCTGGCCGCCGTTGGCGACCACCCAGTCCATGACGTCCATGGCCAGGAGCTGCTTGGCGCTGCGGAACTCGTCCACGCAGGACTGACCGCACTGGGCGAGGAGCAGGGCCTCCTCGTCCTGGGTGAGGTCCGGTCCCGTGTCGGGCTCGGGGCCCTCCATCGCGGCCTCGCGGGCTTCCTCCTGCTCCTTGAGGAACTCCTCCTCGGCGCGGTCGGCCGCCTCGTCGGCCGCCTTCGCGTCCTCGTCGGCGTTGGCCGCGGACTTCTCCGCGGCGTCGGCGTCCTTCTCGGCCTGGGTGGCCGCCGAGTCCGCGGCGCCGGCGTCGCGGGTGGCGGCGTCGGCGGAGGCGCGGGCGTTCGCGGCGCTCTTCTCGGCCTCGGTGGCCTCGTTGTTCGCCGCGGCGGCCTCGCTGGAGGCGTCGCGGGCGGCGCTGTCGGCGTAGAACCAGTCCGTGCCTGCCTGGGCGACGTACTCGCTGGTCCTGGCGTCGGCCTTCTTCGCCGCCTCGGCGGCCTCGGCCGCCTCCGCCGCCGAAGCGCGTGCCGCGGCCGCGGACGTGAGCGCGGCCGCCGCGTCGGCGGCCGCCGCCGCTGCCGCCTGTGCGGCGAGCTTGGCGTCGCCGGCGGCCTTGTCGGCCAGCGCCTTGGCATCGGCGGCGGCCTTGGCGGCCTCCTTGGCCTTGGCGGCGGCCGCGGCGGCCTGCTGCTCGGACAGCGACAGCGAGGTCTGGCCGATCAGGACCGCGAAGGCGGCCGCGGAGTCCGACTCCCGGTACGGGGTGCCCACCGCGATGGCGGTGTTGGCGGGCTTGATCACCTCGGTCGCCGAGTCGCGGGCCGCGGAGGCCGCCTGGCCGGCCGCATACGCGTGGCCGGCGGTCACGGCTGCCCAGGACCTGGTCCTGGCGGCCTCGGCGCGGGCCGCTTCGGCCTCCTGGCTCGCCTTGAGGGAGGCGGCCTGGGCCTTCTTGGCCTCCTGCTCGGCCTTGGCGGCGTTCGCCGACGCGGCCTCGGAGGCGCCGATGGCCTCGGCGGCCGCGGCGTGCGCGACCGCGCCCGCGGCGGTGGCCGTCCGGTAAGCCGACCACGCCTTGTCGGCGGCCGCGCGGGAGCGCTGCGCCGCGGCCTCGGCACGGGTGGCGGCGGCGCGGGCGTTCCGCGCCGCGGTGCTCGCCTCGTCCGCGTCGGCGTGCGCCCGGGTGGCCGCGGCGGCCGCGTCGCCGGCGGCGGCTCGGGCGGCGGTGGCCGCTTCCCGGGTCTCGCCCGCGGCGCTGGTGCCGACGGCCGCCGCGGCGGCCGACTCCAGGGCGGCGGCTCGGGCGGCGGTGGCCTTCTTGTCGCGCTCCGCCTCTTCGGCCTTCTCGCGTGCGGCGGCGGCCCTGCCCTCGGCGAGGAGCGCCACGGTGAGCTGCTCGTCGGCCGTCCTGGCGGCGCCCTCCGCCCGGGTGCGGGCCTGACCGGCCGTCTCACGCTCGCCGGCCGCGCGCTGCTCGGCCGCCTGTGCCTTGGCGCGTTCGTCGGCCGCGGTCTGGCGCTCCTTCGCGGCGAGGGCCTTCTCCCGCTCGGCCTTGGCGCGCTGCTCCTTGGCGGTCTGCGCCGCGACGCGGGCCGTCTCCTGCGCCCGCTCGGCGGTGGCCTGCGCGTTCTTCGCCTTCGTGGCGTTGGCGGCGGCCTCCTTGGCCAGCGCGTCCGCGGACACCCGGGCCGCCTTCGCCTGGGCGGCCGCCTCCTGCGCGGCGATCCGCCGGAACTCGGTGTTGACGGCGTGCGCCTGGGTCCGGGAGAGCGCGAACAGCGCCTTGCTGTCCGCCACCGTCGCCTTGGCGGCGTTCACGGCGGTCTGGGTGGCCTTCGCCGCCGCCTGGGCCGCCGCGTACGAGGCCTTGGCGACCTGCACCGACTGCTGGGCGTACAGCAGCCCCCGGCCGCGCGGCGTCTTGGCCGCGTCGGCGATGGCGTACGCGTCGTTCTGCGCGCCGGCGGCCTGCTCGGAGGCCGTCTTGGCGGCGGCCACCGCCTTGTTTGCGAGGGCCAGTTGGTCGGCGGCCCGCTTCTGGGCGTTGGCCAGGTCCGTCTTGGCCTGGGTGAACACCGCGGGCTTGGGCCGGTGGATGTCGTCCTTGGGCTGACCCGCCCAGTACTTCTGCCACAGGAGGATCTGGTCGGCCAGCCAGGCCTGCCCGATGGACTCGATCATCGCCTCGGTGGCCTTGCGGGCCTCCGCCGACGCGGTCGTCTCGGCGGCCATGATGGTGGCTCGGGGCTTGGCCTGGGCGGCGTACTCCTGCTCCCACTCCTGATGGGCCGTCAGGACCACGGGAGTGAGGATCCGCCGGGCGTCGACCGGGTTGAAGCTGTCGCAGCCGCCCCAGGCGACCTTGAGGGCCTCGACCTCCATGCGGTACTCGGCGGAGCCCTCCTCCAGCGGCTCGGTGACGAAGCCGCCGTGCCTGAGGAAGGCGGCGATGTCGCTGGCGGTGGTGTAGTTGTGGGGGCCGCGGACGTCGGTGTCCCCGAGCATCGTGCGGGCGGCCATGTCGTTCCAGCTGTCCTGGCCCTCGATCTCGGCGGCGATCTTCCTCGCCTTGTCGACCGAGGCCGGGGTGGGCACGCTGCGGCCGTCCTGCCCGAGCCTGCCGTAGAGGTCGCGCTGCGGGCCGAGGGTGAAGGCCACGATGTCCGCGTCGAACTCGGGGGCGTGGTAGCTGGTGCCCGAGTCCCAGCCGGTCTGCGCGTAGACCTTGTTGGCGGTCTCCCAGCGCTCCTTGCGGTCCTGGGAGTCCCGGAGGTACTGGATGACACCGTCGTTGTCCTTCGAACGGGCGTCACCGAGGGTGCCCATTCCGAGGTGGACGCCGTCGAGGGCGGTGGCGAGTTCGGCCGTGGTGCCGTTCAGCGCCTTGGCGGCCGCGGCCTTCATGGCGGGCCCGCCGACGTGCAGGGCCACCCCTGCCATGCACCGGTTGATCCGGTCCGTCGCCCCGATGCTGATCCGGGGACTGCCGGCGTCCGGGTCCTCGGGAACCGGTTCGTCGGCCCGGGCGGGCACCGCGTACACCAGTCCCGTCAGCACGGCGGACGCCGCCATGAGGGCGGTGCCCGCTAACCCCCTTGAGAGCAGAGCTCTTCGCATATTCCTGCCTGTCTTGTGGACCAATGGTCAGCCCAGGCAGAGAGGCAGGCACGGCTGTGCCGCAGCCGAGATCGGACGGCGGACGGTGGTCGACGTCCGGTGATGTCCGATGCCCTGGTCAAAGGTTTCCGCGTGCTGGTCGGGCACGCTCCCCCGCACCCTCTCCCCAAGGGCCGGACAAGAGTTACACAGGCAACGGAAATCCGGTAGGGCGTTTTTCCGACCCACTGGTCACCGGGAGCACCCTGACACCGGGGGCGTCCCCCTGCCGTGTCGGGCAGGGGGACGCCCCCGGTGTCGTACGGGAACCGCGCGGTCCCTTCCGGATCAGTTCGCGGAGCCGTTGCCCAGGTGGTGGACGCGGACCATGTTGGTGGTGCCGGGGACGCCGGGGGGCGAGCCCGCGGTGATGACCGCGATGTCGCCCTCGTTGAACAGGCCCATCTTGACCATCTCCTGGTCCACCAGGTCGACCATCTCGTCGGTGCTGTTCACGAACGGCACGACGTACGGCTCCACGCCCCAGCTCAGGGTCATCTGGTTGCGCGTCGACTCGTCGGTGGTGAACGCGATGATCGGCTGGGCCGCGCGGTAGCGGCACAGGCGGCGGGCGGTGTCGCCGGACTGGGTGAAGGCCACCAGGGCCTTGCCGCCGAGGAAGTCGGCGATCTCGCAGGCGGCGCGGGCCACCGAACCGCCCTGCGTGCGCGGCTTCTTGCCCGGCACCAGCGGCTGCAGGCCCTTGGAGAGCAGCTCCTGCTCGGCGGCCTGGACGATCTTCGACATCGTCCGGACGGTCTCGATCGGGTACGCGCCCACGCTCGACTCGGCCGACAGCATGACCGCGTCGGCGCCGTCCAGGATCGCGTTGGCCACGTCGGAGGCCTCGGCGCGGGTCGGGCGGGAGTTGGTGATCATCGACTCCATCATCTGGGTCGCCACGATCACCGGCTTGGCGTTGCGCCGGCACAGTTCGATCAGACGCTTCTGCACCATGGGGACCTTCTCGAGCGGGTACTCGACGGCCAGGTCGCCGCGGGCGACCATCACGCCGTCGAACGCCATCACGACGTCCTCCATGTTCTGCACCGCCTGCGGCTTCTCCACCTTGGCGATGACCGGGACCCGGCGGCCCTCCTCGTCCATCACGCGGTGCACGTCGTGCACGTCCTTGGCGTCGCGGACGAAGGACAGGGCGACCAGGTCGCAGCCCATGCGCAGCGCGAAGCGCAGGTCCTCGACGTCCTTCTCGGACAGCGCCGGGACGTTGACGGCCGCGCCGGGCAGGTTGATGCCCTTGTGGTCGGAGACGACACCGCCCTCGATGACGATCGTCCGCACCCGCGGGCCCTCGACCTCGGTGACCTTCAGCTCGACGTTGCCGTCGTTGATGAGGATCTGGTCGCCCTTGGCCACGTCGCCGGGCAGGCCCTTGTAGGTCGTCCCGCAGATCGTCTTGTCGCCCGGGACGTCCTCGGTGGTGATGGTGAACTCGTCACCGCGCACCAGCTCGACCGGGCCCTCGGCGAAGGTCTCCAGGCGGATCTTCGGGCCCTGCAGGTCGGCGAGGACACCGATGGCCCGGCCGGTCTCCTTGGCGGCGGCACGGAGGCGGTCGTACCGCCCCTGGTGCTCGGCGTGCGTGCCGTGGCTGAAGTTGAAGCGGGCCACGTTCATGCCGGCTTCGATCAGCGAGACCAGCTGCTCGTGGGAGTCGACCGCGGGGCCGAGAGTACAGACGATTTTCGAACGGCGCATGGGGCGATCCTATCGGTTTGTTTCGCTACGGAATATTCCGTCTGGCGGAAAATACAAAAGGGCGGGATGCCGCTCAGGTGAGATTCACCGAGTCCTTTACCAGCGCGTAGGTCTGCGTCGCGATCTCCAATTCCTCGTCCGTCGGCACCACGGCGACCTTCACCCGGGCGTCGTCGGGCGAGATCAGCCGCGGCCCGTCGCCGCGTACGGCGTTCCGTTCGGGGTCCACGGCCAGGCCCAGCCCTTCCAGGCCCGCCACCGCCGCCCGGCGCACCGGTGCCGCGTTCTCGCCGACCCCGGCGGTGAAGGCCACGGCGTCCACCCGTCCGAGAACGGCGTAATAGGCGCCGATGTACTTCTTCAGGCGGTGAATGTAGATGTCGAAGGCCAGCTTCGCCCGCTCGTCGCCCTGGTCGACGCGACGCTGGATCTCCCTCATGTCGTTGTCACCGCACAGGCCGATGAGACCGCTCTTCTTGTTCAGAAGAGTGTCGATCTCGTCGGCGGACATTCCCCCAACACGCATCAAATGGAAGATGACGGCCGGGTCCATGTCTCCGGACCGCGTACCCATCACGAGCCCCTCCAAAGGCGTCAGCCCCATGGAGGTGTCCACGCACCTGCCGCCCCTGACCGCCGAGGCCGACGCCCCATTGCCCAGGTGCAGCACGATCACGTTGACCTCGGACGGATCCTTGCCCAGCAGCCTCGCCGTCGCCCGGGAGACGTACGCGTGCGAGGTGCCGTGGAAGCCGTAGCGGCGGATGCGGTGCGCGTCGGCGGTCTCGACGTCGATGGCGTAGCGGGCGGCCGGCTCCGGCATCGTCGTGTGGAAGGCGGTGTCGAAGACGGCGACCTGCGGGAGATCGGGCCGCAGCGCCCGGGCCGTGCGGATGCCGGTCAGGTTGGCCGGGTTGTGCAGCGGAGCCACCGGGATCAGCCGCTCGATCTCGGCGAGCACGGCGTCGTCGACGACGGTCGGCTCGGTGAAGCGCTTCCCGCCGTGCACGACCCGGTGCCCGATCGCGGCCAGTTCGGGGGAGTCCAGGCCCAGGCCGTCCGCGGCGAGTTCCTCCGCCACGGCCTTCAGGGCGGCGTCGTGGTCGGGGATCGGGGCGGTGCGCTCGCGGGTGTCGCCGCCGGAGTGGAGCGGGGTGTGCCTGAGCCGGGAGGTCCGCTCGCCGATCCGCTCGACCAGCCCCACCGCCAGCCGGCTGCTGTCGCGCATGTCCAGCAGCTGGTACTTCACCGACGAGGAGCCGGAGTTGAGGACGAGGACACGGGAGGAGGGGGCCGGGCGCTGCTCGCCGGACGGGACGGTGGTGGAAGACGGGCGGGCGGAACTCACTGGGCGGCTGCCTTCTCGCTCGGGGACGGGTCGGGGGACTGGGCCTGGATCGCCGTGATGGCGACGGTGTTGACGATGTCCTGGACGAGGGCGCCCCGGGACAGGTCGTTGACCGGCTTGCGCAGACCCTGCAGCACCGGCCCGACGGCGATCGCGCCGGCCGAGCGCTGCACGGCCTTGTAGGTGTTGTTGCCGGTGTTCAGGTCGGGGAAGATCAGCACGCTCGCCTGCCCGGCCACCTCCGAGCCCGGCAGCTTGGTCGCCGCGACCGACGGCTCCACGGCCGCGTCGTACTGGATCGGTCCCTCGATCTTCAGGTCGGGCCGGCGCGCGCGCACGAGCTCGGTGGCCTCGCGCACCTTGTCGACGTCGGCACCGGAGCCGGAGGTGCCGGTGGAGTACGACAGCATCGCGATCCGCGGCTCCACGCCGAACCGGGCGGCGGTCGCGGCCGACTGGATGGCGATGTCGGCGAGCTGCTCGGCGTCCGGGTCGGGGTTGACCGCGCAGTCGCCGTAGACGAGGACCTTGTCGGCCAGGCACATGAAGAACACCGACGAGACGATCGAGGCGTCCGGCTTGGTCTTGATGATCTCGAAGGCGGGGCGGATCGTCGCGGCCGTGGAGTGCACGGAGCCGGACACCATGCCGTCGGCCAGCCCCTCCTGGACCATCAGCGTGCCGAAGTAGTTCACGTCGGAGACCACGTCGTACGCCAGCTCCACGGTGACGCCCTTGTGGGCGCGCAGCGCCGCGTACTTCTCGGCGAAGGCGTCGCGCAGCTCGGAGACGGCCGGGTCGATGAGCTGGGACTCGCCGAGGTCGATGCCGAGGTCGGCGGCCTTCTTGCGGATCCGGTCGACCGGGCCCAGCAGGGTGAGATCGCAGACACCGCGGCGCAGCAGCACCTCGGCGGCGTGCAGCACGCGCTCCTCGGTGCCCTCGGGCAGGACGACCCTGCGCAGGTCGGAGCGGGCCTGCTCCAGCAGCTTGTGCTCGAACATCATCGGGGTGACGCGGCCGCTGCTGGGCGCGGACACCCGCCCGATCAGGTCGGCGGTGTCGACGTGGCGCTCGAAGAGGCCGAGCGCGGTCTCCGCCTTGCGCGGGGTGGCCGCGTTGAGCTTGCCCTCCAGGGAGGACAGCTGCTCGGCGGTGGGGAAGCTGTTGCCGGGCACCGAGACGACCGGGGTGCCGGGGGCCAGGCGGGCGGCCAGGGTGAGGACGTCGTCGCCCGGCACCTCGTTCAGGGTGAGCAGCACGCCGGCTATCGGCGGGGTGCCGGCGCTGTGCGCGGCCAGCGAGCCGACGACCAGGTCGGCGCGGTCGCCCGGGGTGACGACCAGGCAGCCCGGGGTCAGGGCGTTCAGGAAGTTCGGCAGCATGGCGCCGCCGAAGACGAAGTCGAGCACGTCCCGGGCGAGCCCGGACTCGTCGCCGAGCACCACCTTGGCGCCCAGGGCGTGCACGATCTGGCTGACCGTGGGCGCGGACAGGGCGGGCTCGTCGGGCAGGACGTAGCAGGGTACGGGGAGCCGGCCGGCGAGCTGCGCGGCGATCTCGTCCCGGTCCTCGCGGGCCACCCGGTTGGTGACCATGGCGAGGACGTCGCAGCCCAGGGTGTCGTAGGCGCGGTAGGCGTTGCGGGTCTCGGCCAGCACCGACTCGGCCGCCTGCCTGCGCCCGCCCACGACGGGGATGACGGAGGCGCCGAACTCGTTCGCCAGCCGGGCGTTGAGGGACAGTTCGTCCGGCAGCTGGGTGTCGGCGAAGTCGGTGCCCAGGACGAGGACCACGTCGTAGTCGCGGGCGACCAGGTGGAAGCGCTCGACGAGGGCGGCCACCAGCTCGTCCGTGCCCCGCTCGGCCTGGAGGGCGGACGCCTGGTGGTAGTCCATGCCGTAGACGGTGGCCGGGTCCTGGGACAGCCGGTAGCGGGCCCGCAACAGGTCGAAGAGGCGGTCGGGACCGTCGTGGACGAGGGGACGGAACACCCCCACCCGGTCGACCTGCCGGGTCAGGAGTTCCATGACCCCCAGCTCGACGACCTGGCGGCCGTCGCCGCGGTCGATACCGGTCACGTACACGCTGCGGGTCACGCGCGGTCTCCGTTTCGTCTTCGGGTCGGTCTTCGGGGTCGGTCTTCGGGGTCGGTCTTCGAGGGGCTGGGCCTTCGAGGGGCCCGGTCACAAAAATCGCCCACCGAGGTGAGCAGAACCCTCTTGACAATACCTCCGTTGATGGATAAGGCGCCCGTCAGAGTGGGGGTCGGCGCCGGGTTGCGGGCCATGAAAGAATCGGCACTGGCTCACCGGTATCCACAGCGAGCAGGAGACACAGCACGATGCGTATCGGAGTTCTCACCGCAGGCGGCGACTGCCCCGGCCTGAACGCAGTGATCCGGTCGGTCGTGCACCGAGCGGTCGACAACTACGGTGACGAGGTCATCGGCTTCGAGGACGGCTACGCGGGCCTGCTGGACGGCCGCTACCGCAGCCTCGACCTCAACGCGGTCAGCGGCATCCTGGCCCGCGGCGGCACCATCCTCGGATCCTCCCGCCTGGAGCGCGACCGGCTGCGCGAGGCCTGCGAGAACGCCTCGGACATGATCCACGAGTTCGGCATCGACGCGCTGATCCCGATCGGCGGCGAGGGCACGCTGACGGCGGCCCGGATGCTGAGCGACGCCGGCCTGCCCGTGGTCGGCGTACCGAAGACGATCGACAACGACATCTCCTCCACCGACCGCACCTTCGGCTTCGACACCGCGGTCGGCGTCGCCACCGAGGCGATGGACCGCCTGAAGACGACCGCGGAGTCCCACCAGCGGGTGATGGTCGTCGAGGTCATGGGCCGGCACGCCGGCTGGATCGCCCTGGAGTCCGGCATGGCGGCCGGCGCGCACGGCATCTGCCTGCCCGAGCGCCCCTTCGACCCCGCCCACCTGGTCAAGATGGTCGAGGAGCGCTTCGCCCGCGGCAAGAAGTTCGCGGTGATCTGCGTCGCGGAGGGCGCCCACCCCGTCGACGGCACCATGGACTACGGCAAGGGCGCCATCGACCAGTACGGACACGAGCGCTTCCAGGGCATCGGCACGGCCCTCGCGCACGAGCTGGAGCGGCGCCTGGGCAAGGAGGCCAAGCCGGTCATCCTCGGCCACGTCCAGCGCGGCGGCACGCCGACCGCGTACGACCGGGTGCTCGCCACGCGTTTCGGCTGGCACGCGGTGGAGGCCGCGCACCAGGGCGAGTTCGGCAAGATGACCGCGCTGCGCGGCAACGACATCGTGATGGTGCCGCTGGCGGAGGCCGTGACCGAGCTCAAGACGGTGCCGAAGTACCGCATGGACGAGGCGGAGTCGGTGTTCTAGGGCCTGTCGTCGAACTCCCGTCGTCCGCCCGGAGAGCGGGCCCCGCGGCGTCGGGTGCGTGCTCCCGGCGTGCCGGGCGCGGGCCCTCGTACGAGATGTACTCGGGTCTGCGCCCGGTGCGGCGAGAGTGCGTGCAGGGCGTCGCGGGGCAGGCGGGAGTCCGACGACAGGCCCTGGACCCGGACGGAAGGGAGCCGCGCGGGCGGCGGGGGCGTCGGACGGCGGGCGCCGTCGTCCGCGCGCCGGACGCCGGGGTCACCCCCTGACCGCGCCGCCCAGCGCGAACCCTCCGCCGAGCTTCCGGGCGATCAGCACGTACAGCATGATCACCGGGGTCGAGTAGACGATCGAGAACGCGGCGAGCTGCCCGTAGGCCACCATCCCGCGGTTCCCGAAGAACTCGTTGATGCTCACCGACGCGGGCATCCGGTCCGGGGTGAGCAGGAGCATGAAGGGCACGAAGAAGTTGCCCCACGTCATCACGAACGAGAAGACCGTCACCACCGCCGTCCCCGGACCCATCAGCGGCAGCACGATCCGCACCAGGGACTGCAGGGCGCTCGCCCCGTCGGTCCAGGCCGCCTCCTCCAGCTCCTTCGGCACGCCGTCCATGAAGTTCTTCATCAGCCAGATGGCGAAGGGGAGTTGGGAGGCGGTGAAGAAGAGGATCGCCCCCCGGGCCGTGTCGATGAGATCCACCCGCACGAACAGCGCGTACACCGGCACCATGATCGCCGTGACGGGCAGGCCGGTGGCGAACAGGATCGTCAGCAGGAACGGGCGGTTCAGGCGGGAGCGGAACCGGGAGAGGGGGTAGGCGGCGAGCGCCGCGCACACCACCGTCAGCGCGGTCGCGCCCCCGCACAGGACCAGGCTGTTCAGCAGGGGGGTGAAGGTGATGTCGGAGGTCAGGACCGCGTCGAAGTGGTCGAGCGTGAGCCCTTCGGGGGCCTTCACCCGCAGGTCCGCCCGCGGGTCCAGGGAGGACAGCACCACCCAGGCCAGGGGCAGGGCGAAGGCGGCGGCGACGGCCAGCAGCCCCGCGTCGGCGGCCAGGCGGCGGGCGGTGCGGCGGGAGATGGGGCGGGAGGCGGAGCGGGAGGTGGAGCGGAAGATGGAGGGAAGAGCCATGGCGGTGGTCAGACCTCCGTCCGCAACAGGCGCGTGTACAGCAGGGAGAACAGGGAGCCGACCAGCAGGAGCAGCAGGGCGACCGCGGTGCCGTAGCCGATCAGGCTGTTCTGGAAGGCCTGCTCGTACATGAACAGGGGCAGCGTCTGGCTCCGCCCGCCCGGACCGCCCCTGGTCATCACCCAGATCAGTCCGAAGACGGACAGCGTCTGCAGCGTGATGAGCATCAGGTTCGTGCCGATGGAGCGGCGGATCATCGGCAGCGTGATGTGCCACAGGCGGCGCCAGCCGCCCGCCCCGTCGACCTCGGCCGCCTCCGTGACCTCCTGGGGGATCCCGTCGAGTGCCGCCGAGTAGACGAGCATGGAGAAGGCCGTCCCGCGCCAGACGTTGGCGAAGGACACGGCCAGGACGGGGAGGGTGAAGAGCCAGTTCTGGGAGGGCAGGCCGAGCCAGTCCAGGAGGGCGTTGAGGGTCCCCTCGCGGCGGAAGAACGCGTAGAGCAGGAACCCGGCCACCACCTCCGGCAGCACCCACGCCGTGACCACGACGCCGCCGGTGAGCGTGCGGACCGGCTTCGAGGCGCGCCGCATGAGAACCGCCAGCGCCAGACCGAGGGTGTTCTGCCCGACGAGGGCGGACAGGACGGTGAACACGACGGTCAGCCACACGGCGTTGAGGAACTCCTCGTCCCGCAACGCCCGGCGGAAGTTGTCGAGGCCGACGAACGACTCCTGCGCCTGCCCGGTGAGCTGGAGGTCGGTGAAGGCGATCCAGACGCAGTAGCCGATCGGCCCGGCCAGGAAGAGCAGCAGGAGGACGACGGCGGGGGAGAGGGGCAGGAGGCGGGCCAGGAAGCGGCGGACGGGGCGGGGCCGGGGTGCGGCGGGCCGCGGGGCGGGCCGCCCCGGGGGTGTCCTGGCGCGGTCCGGGCCGGCCTGCGGCGCGGTGGTCATGGGCGCCGTCCGCTCACTTCTCGACGACCTGGCCGTCGGTGGCGTCCCTGAGGGCCTCGTCGTACCCGCGCGCGGCCTCCTCCACCGACATGTCCCCGGTCGTCACCCCCTCCATCGCCTCCTGGATGGCGGTGGAGACCCTCGGGTACGCCGGATAGGCCGGGCGGTAGTGGGTGTGGGCGACCAGGTCCGTGAAGAACTCGATGCCGGGCCGGGCGGTGGTGTACGCGGGGTCGTGAGCGACGTCCTCGCGCACGGCGATGCCGGAGTTGGCGACGTACCACTTCCTGGCGTTGTCCTCGGTCTGCATCGTCCTGACGAACTCGAAGGCCAGGTCCGGATTGGCCGCCCTGGCCGGGATCGACCAGGCCCAGCCGCCGGACATGCTGACCCGGCCGGGGGCCTGGCCGTGCTGGGTGGGCATGGCGGCGAGGCCGAGTTCGTCCTGCCACCCGGGCCACGCGTGGCCGCTGCCCTTCAGCCAGTCCTGCGGGAGCCAGGAACCGTCCAGGGCGATCCCGAGCCTGCCCTCGGGCAGCCACTCGCCCCGCACCCGGGTCATGACGTTGGGGTCGAGGGCGTCGGAGACGTCCGGGCCGAGCTTCTCCCGGTAGACGGTCTCCACGAAGGAGAGGGCGTCCTCGAAGCCCCGGCTGCCGGCGATCCACTTCTTGCTGCCCTTGTCGTACAGGGGGTCCTCCGTCCCGTCGCCGGTGCCGTACAGCAGCATCTCGAAGGTCTGCATGGTGGCGGCCTCGCCGACGGGCTTGCCGGTGTAGACGTTCAGGGGGATGACGCCGGGGACCCCGCGCTTGATGGCCCGGGCGGCGGCGAGGACGTCCTGCCAGGTCCTGGGCTGCCAGGCGGCGGGCAGGCCGGCCTTCTCGAAGACGTCCCTGCTGTACCACAGGGCGCGGGTGTCGGTGCCGTCCGGGACGCCGTACGTCTTGCCGTCCTCGCCCCTGGCGGCGGCCTTCGCCGTGTCGGTGAACCGGTCCCAGTCGGGCCACTTCTCCAGATAGGGATCGAGGGGTTTCAGATAGCCGCTGGCGATGTCCGAGTTGATGAGGAAGGTGTCCTCGTAGACCAGGTCCGGGGCGGTCCTGGCGGAGCGCAGCATCTGCTGGAGCTTGGTGTAGTACTCCGAGTCCGGCGCTTTGACGGGGACCAACTCGACCTTCTTGCCCGGGTGTTGCTTCTCGAACTGCTCCTTGACGTCCGCGAGGTAGGTGTCCATCACCTTGATGGAGTTGTCCGTGGACTGCTTGAAGGAGACCTTGAGGGTGTCCGGGTCGCTGCCGGAGCCGTCGCCGCAGGCGGTGAGGGCGGTGGCGGCGGCCAGGACGGTGGCGAGGAGGGGGGTGAGGGCGGCGGTGGGGCGCACGGGCATGACCTCCTGCGGACGCACGTCGTTGTGGCCGGGGGTTGTCTGCCCAGTGAACGTAAGAGGGGCGGTCCGGTCAGGTCAATGAGTCTGCGGCGGATCGCCGTGCGGCGGCCTTCGCGGGGCGGCGCGGCGCACGCCCCCTCAAGGCGCCGGCAAGTGGCCCGCGCACAGGGGGAGTCGGCCGCGGGGGAAGGGAACCACGACGTGCCGCAGACCCCGGGAAGCAACGACCTCACCGTCGGCCGGCTCCTGCTCGCCGAGGCACCGACCGTCCTCGGGCTCGCCGCCCAGGTGGTCTCCTGCGCCCGGCCCCCCGGCGCCGCCCGGGACACGGCGGACTCACCGCCCCGTCACCCACCGGTACCGCAGCTCCGGCCGCCCCACCGTCCCGTACTGGGGGCGCCGGGCCGCCCGGCCCGCGTCCACCAGGTGTTCCAGGTAACGGCGGGCCGTGATGCGGGAGATGCCCACCGCCTCGGCGACCCCGGCCGCGGTCAGGCCCTCCGCGCTGTCGCGCAGGACGGCGGTGACCCGTTCCAGGGTCGGGGCGCTGAGCCCCTTCGGGAGCGCCGCCGGGCCCGGTGCCCGCAGGGCCGCCAGGGCCCGGTCCACCTCGTCCTGGCCGCTCGCCTCCCCCGCGGCCCCCCGGAACTGCGCGTACCGCACCAGGCGGTCGCGCAGCGTCGCGAACGTGAACGGCTTCAGCACGTACTGCACGACCCCCAGCGACACCCCCTCCCGCACCACCGCCAGATCACGCGCCGAGGTCACCGCTATCACGTCCGCGTGGTACCCGGCCGCCCGCAGCGAGCGCGCCAGTTGCAGCCCGTGCCCGTCCGGCAGGTGCAGGTCCAGCAGGAGCAGGTCGACGGCCGTCCGGTCCAGCCAGCGCCGCGCCTCGGCCCCGGTGTGCGCCTTGCCCACGGCCACGAACCCCGGCACCCGGCCGACGTACAGGACGTGCGCGTCGGCGGCGACCGGATCGTCCTCCACGACCAGCACGCGGATGGGCTGCTCGTTCGTCATGCGTCGCCTCCGGAGGCCGGGGAGCTCGCCGGGCGCGGAGGGACCGCGCCTTCGGCGACAGGGTCGCGCAGCGGCAGCCGCACCTCGAACCGCGCTCCGCCGCCGGCCGCCCCGGCGACCGTCAGCGAGCCGCCGTGCCGGGTCGCCGCCTGCCGCACGAGCGCCAGGCCCAGCCCCCGGCCGCCCGGCCCGGACGGCTTGGTCGTGAAGCCCCGCCGGAAGACCGCCTCGGCGTGGGCGGGATCCACGCCCGGCCCGGTGTCGCAGACCCGCAGGACCAGTTCCGCGTCGCCCTCGGTGAGGGCCGTGACCGTCACCCGCGGACGTACCCCGCCCTGCGCCGCGTCCACGGCGTTGTCGATCAGGTTGCCCAGGATCGTCACCAGGTCCCGGGCCGGCAGCGAGGGCGGCAGCAGACCGTCGTCCAGGCGGCTGTCCTGCGACACCACCAGCTCCACGCCCCGCTCGTTCGCCTGCGCCGTCTTGCCCAGCAGCAGCGCCGCCAGCACCGGTTCGCCCACCGCCGCGACCACCTGGTCGGTCAGGGCCTGGGCCAGTTCCAGCTCCGCCGTGGCGAACTCGACCGCCTCCTGCGCGCGGCCCAGCTCGATCAGGGAGACCACCGTGTGCAGACGGTTGGCCGCCTCGTGCGCCTGGGAGCGCAGCGCCTGGGTGAAGCCGCGCTCGGAGTCCAGCTCGCCCATCAGGGACTGCAGCTCGGTCACGTCGCGCAGGGTGACGACCGTGCCGCGCCGTTCGCCGCCCGACACGGGCGAGGTGTTCACCACCAGCACGCGGTCCGCGGTCAGGTGCACCTCGTCCACCCGCGGCTCCGACGCCAGCAGGGCGCCCGTCAGCGGGGCCGGCAGGCCGAGATCGGCCACCGGCCTGCCCACCACCTCGCCCGGTATGCCCAGCAGCTCCCGACCCCCGTCGTTGACCAGCGCCACCCGGTACCGCCCGTCCAGCATCAGCAGCCCCTCGCGCACGGCGTGCAGCGCGGCCTGGTGGTAGTCGTACATGCGGCTGAGCTCGGTGGCGTTCATGCCGTGGGTGTGGCGGCGCAGCCGGGCGTTGACGACGTAGGTGCCGATCGCACCGAGGGCGAGGACGCCGGCCGCGACGCCGATCAGCGCGGCGACCTGGCTCTGCACCCGCCGGGTGATCGCCTCCACCCGGATGCCCGCGCTGACCAGGCCGACGATCCGGTCGCCGTCCCGGACGGGCGTGACCGCGCGGACCGACGGGCCGAGGGTGCCGGTGTAGGTCTCGGTGAAGGTCTCCCCGCGCAGGGCCCGGTCCGTGTGGCCGCGGAAGCGCCGGCCTATCTGGTCCCGGTCGGGGTGGGTCCAGCGGATGCCCGCCGGGCTCATGATCGTGACGAAGTCGACCTCGGTGTCGCGCATCACCCGCAGGGCGTACGGCTGGAGCTCGGCCGTCGGGCCGGGGGAGCGGATCGCCTCCAGGACGGAAGGGGAGTCGGCGACCGAGCGGGCCACCGCCCTGGCCTGGCGGCCCGCGGCGTCCTCGGCCTGGCTGCGGTCGCTGAGGTAGGTGAACAGCGCGTATCCCGCCACCACGACCGCCATCAGCACGGCCTGCATGGCGAAGAGCTGGCCCGCCAGGCTGCGGGGTCTCGGGAGCGGGAGGCGCATGCCGTCAGTCTGCCTCGTGGCCGATTGTGAACTAAATGAACGGAAGGGTGACCGCGCTCACAGCGCGGGCCATAGTCACGGCATTCCCCGAACCGCATCCGCGGGAGCACCGCTCCCGCCCCCGGACGTGAGCCGCACGCCGGTGATGCCGACGACGACGTCAAGGAGGGCCGCCGTGACCAGCACAGCCGATACGGCACCTGCCGCACCCGAAGCCAAGCGGGACCGCACGCACTATCTCTACATCGCGGTGATCGTCGCCGTCGCCCTCGGGATCGCCGTGGGCCTGGCGGCGCCCGACTTCGCGGTCGGGCTGAAGCCGATCGGCACCGGGTTCGTGAACCTGATCAAGATGATGATCTCGCCGATCATCTTCTGCACGATCGTGCTGGGCATCGGCTCGGTGCGCAAGGCCGCCAAGGTCGGTGCCGTCGGCGGCATCGCGCTGGGCTACTTCATGGTGATGTCGCTGGTGGCGCTGGGCATCGGCCTGGTCGTCGGCAACGTCCTGGAGCCGGGCACGGGCCTCGCGGTCACCGATGCGGTCAAGGAGACCGGCCAGGCGCAGGTCGACGCCGAGGCCAAGGACACCACCGAGTTCCTGCTGGGGATCATCCCGACCACGATCGTGTCCGCCTTCACCGAGGGCGAGGTCCTGCAGACCCTGCTGATCGCCCTGCTCGCCGGCTTCGCGCTGCAGGCCATGGGTCCGGCCGGGCAGCCGGTCCTGCGCGGTGTCGAGCACATCCAGCGACTTGTCTTCCGCATCCTGGCGATGATCATGTGGGCCGCCCCGGTCGGTGCCTTCGGCGCCATCGCCGCCGTCACCGGCTCGGCGGGCGTGGACGCGCTCAAGAGCCTCGCCGTGCTGATGCTCGGCTTCTACGTCACCTGCGTGCTGTTCGTCTTCCTCGTGCTCGGCGCGCTGCTGCGGGTCGTCGCCGGCCTGAACATCCTCACGCTCTTCAAGTACCTGGGCCGCGAGTTCCTGCTGATCCTGTCCACCTCCTCCTCCGAGTCCGCGCTGCCGCGGCTCATCGCGAAGATGGAGCACCTGGGCGTCAGCAAGCCGGTGGTCGGCATCACCGTCCCGACCGGCTACTCCTTCAACCTCGACGGCACCATGATCTACATGACCATGGCCTCGCTGTTCATCGCCGACGCCATGGGCACGCCGATGTCGGTCGGCGAGCAGATCCCGCTGCTGCTCTTCCTGCTGGTCGCCTCCAAGGGCGCCGCCGGTGTCACCGGCGCGGGCCTGGCGACCCTGGCCGGCGGCCTGCAGTCGCACAAGCCCGCCCTGGTCGACGGGGTCGGCCTGATCGTCGGCATCGACCGCTTCATGAGCGAGGCCCGCGCCCTGACCAACTTCGCGGGCAACGCGGTCGCCACCGTCCTGATCGGCACCTGGACCAAGGAGATCGACAGGGAGCGGGTGGACGACGTCCTCGCGGGCCGGGTGCCCTTCGACGAGACGACCCTCCTGGACGACGGCCACGGCTCGCCGGCCGGCGCCGCCGTACCGGAACCGGAGCGGGAGGGCGGGGCGAAGGAACTCGCCAAGGCCTGACGGACTCCGGACGGCCGGCCCCGCCTGAACCGGGGCCGGCCGTCCGGCCCTGCCCGGCCGTGCGGCCGTGGCGAGTTTCGTCGCCCCCCCCACCCCCTACCGTTACGGGAACGCGGCCCCCGCCCGCGCGCCCT
>NZ_JBFATO010000006.1:131860-288178 GCF_040678355.1 Streptomyces sp. NPDC052701 | reverse complement strand
GGGGCCCGGGGCACCCGCCGGCCGGCGGGTGCCGCGGCGCAGGACGGAGGCAGCGGGCGCGCAAGAGGAGGCCGCCCGCGGGGCGGACGGCCTCCTCGGGGGCTCCGCGAGGGCTCCTCGGGAGTGTCAGTGGTTGCGCGGGAAGCCCAGGTCGACACCGGCCGGGGCGTCGGCCGGGTCGGGCCAGCGGGTGGTGACGACCTTGCCGCGGGTGTAGAAGTGCGTGCCGTCGTTGCCGTAGATGTGATGGTCGCCGAAGAGCGAGTCCTTCCAGCCGCCGAAGGAGTGGTAGCCCACGGGGACCGGGATCGGCACGTTCACGCCGACCATGCCGGCCTCGACCTCCAGCTGGAAGCGGCGGGCCGCGCCGCCGTCCCGGGTGAAGATCGCGGTGCCGTTGCCGAACGGCGAGGCGTTGATCAGGTCGACCGCCTCCTCGTACGTCTCGGCGCGCAGCACGCACAGCACCGGGCCGAAGATCTCGTCCTGGTACGCCTTCGCGCTGGTCGGCACCTTGTCCAGCAGGGAGATGCCGATCCAGTGGCCGTCCTCGTGGCCGTCGACGGTGTAGCCGGTGCCGTCCAGGACGACCTCGCAGCCCTCGGCCGCCGCGCCGGTCACGTAGGAGGCCACCTTGTCGCGGTGGGCCCTGGTGATCAGCGGGCCCATCTCGGAGGCCGGGTCGTCGCCGGGACCGATCTTGATCTTCTCGGCGCGCTCGCGGATCTTCTCCACCAGCTCGTCGCCGATCGCGCCGACCGCGACCACGGCCGAGATGGCCATGCAGCGCTCGCCCGCCGAGCCGTAGGCCGCCGAGACGGCCGCGTCGGCCGCCGCGTCGAGGTCGGCGTCGGGCAGCACCAGCATGTGGTTCTTGGCGCCGCCGAGAGCCTGGACGCGCTTGCCGTTCGCGGAGGCGGTGGTGTGGATATAGCGGGCGATCGGGGTGGAGCCGACGAAGGAGACCGCCTTGACGTCCGGGTGGGCCAGCAGGCGGTCGACGGCCACCTTGTCGCCGTGGACGACGTTGAACACGCCGTCCGGCAGCCCGGCCTCCGCCAGCAGCTCGGCGAGGCGGACCGAGGCCGACGGGTCCTTCTCGCTCGGCTTGAGCACGAAGGTGTTGCCGCACGCGATGGCGATCGGGAACATCCACATCGGCACCATCGCCGGGAAGTTGAACGGCGTGATGCCCGCGACGACGCCGAGCGGCTGGCGGATCGCGGCCACGTCGACCCGGCTGGCGACCTGGGTGGACAGCTCGCCCTTCAGCTGCACGGTGATGCCGCACGCCAGGTCGACGATCTCCAGGCCGCGCGCCACCTCGCCGAGGGCGTCGGAGTGCACCTTGCCGTGCTCGGCGGTGATCAGCTCGGCGATCTCGTCACGGTGGGCGTCGAGCAGCGCGCGGAACCGGAACAGGATGGACGTGCGCTGGGCCAGCGAGGACTGGCCCCAGGTCAGGTACGCCTCCTTGGCGGCGGCGACGGCCGCGTCCACCTCCGCCACGGAGGCGAAGGCGACCTTCGCGGTGACCGCGCCGGTCGCCGGGTTCGTCACCGGGCCGTACGTGCCCGAGGCGCCTTCGACGGTCCTGCCGCCGATCCAGTGATTGACGATCTTCGTCATGACCGAGTACTCCTTCACAGATGGCGGCGTCGGGTCGAGACATGCCGTTCGTACAGCTCACGTGCCGTGACCGCGGGCCGGGTGGTCGTGGTCCCGGCCACGGGTACATCCCACCAGGGCCGGGCGCGGGGCGCGCCCGACACTGTGTCTGCCGTTCGGGTCCCCGCGTAGACACATGTGGGGGTGCCGGCGGCCGGGCGGTCCGGGCGGGAACGGCCGCGCCGCCCCGGTGCTGCCCGGCCGCCCACTGCGCCCCGGCGGACCGTGCCCCCACTCCAGTGTGTTCCCTCCGGCACCGGACGGCCTCGGACGGACGGACCTCCGGCGCGGGACCGAAGCGGGCGGGGAGTCGTCGCCCGCGCTTCGCTCCTGCCAGGGCGAAGCGGTCTTCCGCGCCGGAGGCGCTGTGGGCCCGGGCGGGGCGGTGCCTGCCCGGGGAAACGGACCGGGATGACGGGGGCGCCGCCGGCGCCGGGGCGGGACGGGGCCGGGCGGGAACGTCCGGGGAGGCCGGCGCGCGGCGGGCCGCCGGAGGGCGTGACCCGGCGCGGCGGGACGCCCGTCCGGAGCGGGCGCGGGCCCCCTCCGGTCCGTCCCGCGGTGATCAGGTCGTACGCCATCGGCTCCCTTTCGGTGTCGGCTCCCCCGGCTTTGTAGTCCCGTACGCGAAGCCCTGTCAATATTTTGTCCGGACATACTGACGAGTTATGACCGTGTTCCCCCGATGTGCCGGTCCGGCTCACCTGCCGGTCACGGCGGGTCGAGCCCGCCGTCGGCGGTGAGCCGCGCGGCGCGGTGCGGTGCGGCGAGTGCACACGGCACCGCCCGCCGCCCGGCCCCGCGGCCCGTGTGCGGACCGGACACGCCCGTACGGCACCCCGGCCGCCCCCGAGTGGGCTTCGCGCCCCGCGGTCAACGCGCCCCGCCGACGGACCGGCGCACACCTTTGCTTCACCTGTGTCACAAACGCCCCCGCCGTGTCACATATGTCGCGCGTACGCGGCCCTTCCGTCACACCGGCGCACGGCCCCTGCCCCGCGGTCCCTCCGCCTCGTTCACCCGGCACAGGCTTGGTGATCGCCGACGCAGCGCCCGGCTCCCCCGGACGGCCGCCCCCGGCCGCCCCGGCCGCCGCCGCGGCGCTCGCAGGGAGGTACGACGCATGACCGACCGAAGGCTCTGGTCCTACAAGGAGATCGCGGCACACATCAAGGTGCAGCCGGACACCGTGCGGTCCTACCGCAAGCACGGGCTGCTGCCCCCGCCCGACCACGTGGAGGGCGGCAAACCCTACTGGTACGTGGACACGGTCCGGTCCTGGGTGGCCTCCCGGCCCGGCAACCGCGGCCGCCGGGAGGGCTGAACGCGCCCGCGGTTTCCCGTGCGCCCGTCCCGCTCCCGAGGAGTGGGGCGCGGTCGCGCGGCGAGGCCGGCCGCCGACACCACGGGCCGGCGGCCGGCCGTCAGCCCCACGGCTCGACGACCGTCACCCCGCCCGCCGGTGCCCACGGGGCCCCGGCGGGCGGAACCGTGGCGGTGACGACCAGGAGGTCGGGCCGCAGCACGCCCGCCCGGACCGGCACTAACACCGGAACCGGCACCGGCGGGTAGGTGTGGGCGGCCATGCCGTGGTTGTTGAGGAGTTTCGGACTCCAGGGCGATCAGGCGGGCCCTGTGGCCGGGGCGGTGCCGCTCGGCGAGGGCGGCGGGCCGACACGGACGTGCCGGCCGCGACGGCGCAGGCCGTTCACGGAGGCGGCACACCTGCCGGTCGCCCCCGCGCCCGCCCCGCCCTGTCCGGCCCGCGCCCGCCCCGCCCCGTCCGTCCCCGCCCCGTCCGGACCGGCGCGGGCCGGGTCCTCCCGGGCGATCGTCCGCATCCCGTGCCGCACGGCGACCGGACCGCCGGCCCCGGGGCCGGACCGGAGGCGGCCCTCGCCCACGAGGGCGCCGGGCGCGGGGCATACCGCGAGGCGTACGTACGGGCGCCGGAGAACGCCGTCCGCCGCCACCCCGCGCCCCCGTCGTGGATTAATACCCCCTAGGGGTATAAACTGAGCGGCAGGTCCCCAAGGGACCCCTCCGCCCCGCACACCTCGACGAGGAGTAACGCCATGACCGCCCAGACCGACCCCCAGGGCCCCGTCACCGCCGTCTACAAGGTGAGCGGGATGAGCTGCGGACACTGCGAGGGCGCCGTCTCCGGCGAGATCTCCCGGATCCCGGGGGTCAGTTCGGTGAAGGCCGTCGCCTCCAGCGGCGAGGTCACCGTCGTCTCCGCCGCGCCGCTCGACGAGGAGGCCGTCCGCACCGCCGTCGACGAGGCCGGCTTCGAGCTGGCGGGCAGGGCCTGAGGGCCTGGCACCGAGCCGCACCGCGCGGCACCGGGTCGTACCGGCCGACACCGGCCGGTACGACCCGGTGCCGCTTCCCCGACGCTCGCGGCAGGGGCGGCGTTCCCGGCGATTCCGGAGCACGGACCTGAGCGTCGACGCTCCTCGCCCCGCCCGTCGCCCTACCGGCGACGTCTCCCGCTCTTCATTTCGGCATCGACAACAGCCCGCGCCCACCCTTGCCATCCCCGCGGTCGGCTGCAACCGGGCCACTGAACCCGATGGCCGCGCCGCGGAAGTCGCGACGGTCTTCCGGCCGGCGTTCGCGGTACCGAACGGTCCGCGACCGCGGGCGTCCCACTGAGGCGGGATTCACTGCTTTTGAAGGGGGAGTCCCTCTGGAGTCCGGTACGACCCTCACATAAGCTCTTCACAAGCCTCGCGCATCATCCTTACGCTTGGGTCTCGTCCGCTACATCCGGGCTCTTGCGTACCTAACGGACAAATGCAAGAGACGCAGATCACAGTGATGTGAACGTAACCATCGAAGGGGTTCGAAGGTCTAAGTTGGCGATGTCGGGCAGCGTCTTGGGGGGCGCTTCCTGGCATCTGGGGATGTCTTGGGGGACTTCTCCAGAGGCGCGTTGCCGGGGCACGTACACCGGGAAGCTTTGAGCGGCCCTCCCGAAGTGCGCTGTCCCGGCAGACCGCACAGCACCACCACCCGAGCGCGGCGAGTTCTGCTCGTTTCGCTCACACAGCGATTCAGGCGCTGTCCTCTCAGACGCCCGGCCGGATCCCGTGGGGGGAATCCGCACCGGGACATGGGAAGGCGCCCTGGTCGCCGGCCCGTGGGGGGACCGGCGCCAGGGCGCCTTCTGCTGTGTACGGGCCTCAGGGCCCGCCCGGCGGGCGGGCCCTGAGGGTCACGAAGGGGTCAGCGCTCCTCGACCGGCACGAAGTCGCGCTCCACGACGCCCGTGTAGATCTGGCGCGGGCGGCCGATGCGGGAGCCCGGCTCCTTGATCATCTCGTGCCACTGGGCGATCCAGCCCGGCAGGCGGCCGAGGGCGAACAGGACCGTGAACATCTCGGTCGGGAAGCCCATGGCCCGGTAGATCAGACCGGTGTAGAAGTCGACGTTCGGGTAGAGGCTGCGCGAGACGAAGTAGTCGTCGGAGAGCGCGTGCTCCTCCAGCTTCAGCGCGATGTCCAGCAGCTCGTCGGACTTGCCGAGGGCGGACAGCACATCGTGCGCGGCGGCCTTGATGATCTTGGCGCGCGGGTCGAAGTTCTTGTAGACCCGGTGGCCGAAGCCCATCAGGCGAACGCCGTCCTCCTTGTTCTTCACCTTGCGGATGAAGGAGTCGACGTCGCCGCCGGAGTCGCGGATGCCCTCCAGCATCTCCAGCACGGACTGGTTGGCGCCGCCGTGCAGCGGGCCCCACAGGGCGTTGATGCCGGCGGAGATCGAGGCGAACATGTTCGCCTGCGAGGAGCCGACCAGGCGGACCGTGGAGGTCGAACAGTTCTGCTCGTGGTCCGCGTGCAGGATCAGCAGCTTGTCCAGGGCGGAGACCACGATCGGGTCGAGCTCGTACTCCTGCGCCGGGACCGAGAAGGTCATGCGCAGGAAGTTCTCCACATAGCCCAGGTCGTTGCGCGGGTAGACGAACGGGTGGCCGATCGACTTCTTGTACGCGTACGCCGCGATGGTCGGGAGCTTGGCGAGCAGGCGGATCGTGGAGAGGTTGCGCTGCCGCTCGTCGAAGGGGTTGTGGCTGTCCTGGTAGAAGGTGGACAGCGCCGAGACGACCGAGGACAGCATGGCCATCGGGTGGGCGTCGCGCGGGAAGCCCTTGTAGAAGTTCTTGACGTCCTCGTGCAGCAGGGTGTGCTGCGTGATGTCGTTCCTGAACGCGGTGAGCTGGTCGACGGTCGGCAGCTCGCCGTTGATGAGCAGGTAGGCGACCTCCAGGAAGGTGGAGCGCTCGGCCAGCTGCTCGATCGGGTAGCCGCGGTACCGCAGGATGCCCTTCTCACCGTCGAGATAGGTGATGGCGGATTTGTACGCGGCCGTGTTGCCGTAGCCGCTGTCCAGCGTCACCAGACCGGTCTGGGCGCGGAGCTTGCCGATGTCGAAGCCCTTGTCGCCGACGGTGCTGTCGATCACCGGGTAGGTGTACTCGTTGCCGTCGTACCGCAGTACTACAGAGTTGTCGCTCACGTCTTCCCTCACCGACGTTGTGCCTCATCTTCGAGGTGCCCTGACTGTCTCTACCATCCCCCACTTGGCTCAGGAGAGTGCACTCGGGGTCGACCATCGGGCCTATCGACGGCACTCAGTGCCGCCAACTTGCTCATCCTGCCCCTTGTGTTCCCCTTCTGGAAGTGCCTTGTGACCTTCGCGACTCATTTGATCGATCATTTTTCGCGGTATGTGGCCCGGGGGGCCGGTTCCGCCGGTGGAACGGCCGGAAGCGTGGTCAGGAGCCGGCGAGCCGGAAGTCCAGCGCCGTGCAGCGCCGGCCCGCCGACACCGTGCGCACCGCCTGCCCGATCGCCTTGCGCGAGCCCACCAGGACCACCAGCCGCTTGGCCCGCGTGACCGCCGTGTAGAGCAGGTTGCGCTGCAGCATCATCCAGGCGCCCGTGGTGACCGGGATGACGACCGCCGGGTACTCGCTGCCCTGGGAGCGGTGGATGGTCACGGCGTAGGCGTGGGCCAGCTCGTCCAGTTCGTCGAACTCGTACGGCACCTCCTCGTCCTCGTCCGTCAGCACCGTCAGGCGCTGCTCGACCGGGTCGAGCGAGGTGACCACGCCGACGGTGCCGTTGAAGACGCCGTTCTCGCCCTTCTCGTAATTGTTGCGAATCTGGGTGACCTTGTCGCCGACGCGGAAGACCCGGCCGCCGAACCGCTTCTCGGGCAGGTCGGGGCGGCCCGGGGTGATGGCCTGCTGGAGCAGGCCGTTGAGCGTGCCCGCGCCCGCGGGGCCCCGGTGCATGGGGGCCAGCACCTGGACGTCCCGGCGCGGGTCCAGGCCGAACTTGGCCGGAATGCGGCGGGCCGCCACGTCCACGGTGAGCCTTCCGGCGGCCTCCGTGTCGTCCTCGACGAAGAGGAAGAAGTCCTTCATGCCGTCGGTGACCGGGTGCTGTCCGGCGTTGATGCGGTGCGCGTTGGTGACCACCCCCGACTGCTGGGCCTGCCGGAAGACCCGGGTGAGGCGCACGGCCGGGATCGGGCCGCCGTCGGCCAGCAGGTCCCGCAGGACCTCGCCGGCGCCGACGCTGGGCAGCTGGTCCACGTCCCCGACGAACAGCAGGTGCGCTCCCGGGGGCACCGCCTTGACGAGCTTGTTGGCGAGCAGCAGGTCCAGCATGGACGCCTCGTCGACCACCACCAGGTCGGCGTCGAGCGGGCGGTCGCGGTCGTAGGCCGCGTCGCCGCCGGGCTTGAGCTCCAGCAGGCGGTGGACCGTGGAGGCCTCGGCGCCGGTGAGCTCGGACAGGCGCTTGGCGGCCCGGCCGGTCGGGGCGGCCAGCACCACCTTCGCCTTCTTGGCGCGGGCCAGCTCCACGATCGAGCGGACGGTGAAGGACTTGCCGCAGCCCGGGCCGCCGGTGAGGACCGCCACCTTCTCGGTGAGGGCGAGCTTCACGGCCGCCTCCTGCTCGGGGGCGAGGTCGGTCCCCGTGCGTCCCCTGAGCCAGCCCAGCGCCTTGGCCCAGTCCACCTGCCGGAAGCCCGGCATGCGGTCCTCCCCGGTGCGCAGCAGGCGCAGCAGCTGCGCGGACAGGGAGAGCTCGGCGCGGTGGAACGGCACGAGGTAGACGGCCGTCACCGGCTCCCCGCCGTCCGGGCCGGGCACCTTCTCCCGGACGACGCCGGGGTCCCCGCCCTCCTCCGGGGGCTCGGCCAGCTCGGCGAGGCACTCGATGACCAGGCCCGTGTCGACCTGGAGCAGCTTGACCGCGTCCTTGATCAGCTGCTCCTCGGGCAGGAAGCAGTTGCCCTGGTCGGCGGACTGGGACAGGGCGTACTGCAGGCCGGCCTTGACGCGCTCCGGGCTGTCGTGCGGGATGCCGACGGACTGGGCGATCTTGTCGGCGGTCAGGAAGCCGATGCCCCAGACGTCGGCGGCGAGCCGGTAGGGCTGGTTCTTCACGACGGAGATCGAGGCGTCGCCGTACTTCTTGTAGATGCGCACCGCGATCGACGTGGAGACCTCGACGGTCTGCAGGAAGAGCATGACCTCCTTGATCGCCTTCTGCTCCTCCCAGGCGTCGGCGATCCGCTTGGTGCGCTTGGGGCCCAGTCCGGGGACCTCGATCAGCCGCTCGGGCTCCTCCTCGATGATCCTCAGGGTGTCCAGGCCGAAGTGCTGCGTGATGCGGTCGGCGAAGACCGGCCCGATGCCCTTGACCAGGCCGGACCCCAGGTAGCGGCGGATGCCCTGGACGGTGGCCGGCAGCACCGTCGTGTAGTTCTCCACGTGGAACTGCTTGCCGTACTGCGGGTGCGAACCCCAGCGGCCCTCCATGCGCAGGGACTCGCCGACCTGGGCGCCGAGCAGCGCGCCGACGACCGTGAGCAGGTCGCCGGCGCCGCGTCCGGTGTCGACGCGGGCGACCGTGTAGCCGTTCTCCTCGTTGGCGTACGTGATCCTCTCCAGCACGCCTTCCAGCACGGCCAGCCGCCGCTCGCCCGTGGGGTTCCCCGACTGGTTGGTCATGATCCGACGGTACCGGTGAGGTGTGACAGGGGGCGGGGCTCAGGACCTCTTGAGGGCTTCGAGGAAGGGGGTGAAGACGGCGGTGGGGAAGGTGAGGACGGCTCGGGCGGGCACCTTCGAGTCGCGTATGGCTGTCCGAGTGGGGCCATGGGCGATCTCCACGCAGGAGTCGCCGTCACCGGGTCCGGAGTAGGACGACTTCCGCCAGTTCTCGGGGGTGTCCATGAGGACTCACAGCTCCTTCGCCAGCCTGTGGATGAAGTCGCGCGATCGCTCGGGAGGGAGCGACGCGACCTCCACTTTACGAAAGAGCGTTCGAAACACGGCAAGCTGGGCCTGGGAGTGAAGGAAGGTCGCACCGTGCGGGCCGTCCCGTACCACCGTGTCGAGCTCGGACACGGGGCCTCCCGCGTACGTCATCGCGCTCGCGGCACCGGCGAAGCCCTCCACCTCGAAGGGGATGACACGAACGGTGACATGCTCCCCTTCGGAGAATTCCAGGAGACGGGCGAGCTGGACCTGCGAGGCGGTCCGGTCGCTCACCATGATGCGCAGCGCCGCCTCGTGGACGACCGCTTCGTACGGCGTCGGCTCGGGCCCTTCGAAGATGGTCTTCCGCTGCATCCGGTGCCGGACCCGCGCCTCCAGCTCCTCTCGCGGGAGTTCGGGGATCCGGTAGGCGAAGACGGCACGGGCGTAGTCCTCCGTCTGGAGCAGGCCGGGGACGTAGAGGAACTGGACCTCACGCAGGAACGTGGCGTGGTGCTCCAGTTCGGCGAGGTCGAGGAACGGCGTGGGCAACAGTGTCCGGTACTCCTCCCACCACCCACGCGTCCGATCGGTCGCCATCGCCACGAGGGCGTCCACGAACGCCTCGTCCGAACAGGCGTAGTGAGCCGCGATGCGGCGCAGACGCTTCTCGCTCACGCCCGTGAGGCCCGTCTCGATCTGGCTGATCTGCGGGGCACTCACCCCGAGCAGCGCCGCCGCCTCACGAGCGGTGAGACCTGCCGCGTCACGGAGCCTGCGCAGTTCGGCCGCCAGGCGCATCTGACGCGCCGTCGGCTCGCTCCTCAGTACCATCGCCCGCTTCTCCCAACGCGCCCCCGTGACGCGACCCGTTCGAGGTCAGAGTACGCGACCGGCTTGCAGAACTTAAACATTAAGTCCTACCGTCAGTGACGCGACGCACACCGTGCGAAACGCCGGGCCACCGGAAGCGCACCGCCCCGTCCTGCCGCGACGGCTGCGGCAATGACACCGCCCGCTCTCATAACTCCCCTATCAAATAACGGAGTTGACGCATGCCCGAAAACGAGTCCTGGGAGTACTCCCTCCACATCCCCAACGACCTCCGCGCCGTCACCGTCAGCCGCCGCACCCTCCGTCTGATCCTGACCATGCACGGACTGATCGGCCTCGTCGACGTGGCCGAACTGCTGGCGGCCGAGCTGGTCGCCAACGCCGTACGGCACACCGGGGGGCCCGCCGCGATGCGGGTGCGCTGGTCACCGCCGGGGACGCTGCGGATCGGGGCGTGGGACGCGAGTCCGGAGCCGCCGGAGCCACCGGTGACCTCGGAGCGGGTCGAGGAGTTGGAGGAGGGGCGAGGGCTCGCGCTGGTGCGGGCCTGTTCCAGTCTGTGGGGGTGGCAGCCGTTGTCCCGGTACGGCAACCGCGGGAAGTACGTGTGGTGCGAGTTGGAGGCGGTGTGATGGTCGGCTCGTCGCACGAGGCGCTGCACCGGATCTTCCAGAAGGATCCGGCGTTGCTGACCCGGGCGTTACAGCGGGTGCTGCACGTGCCCTTCCCCGAGCCACGGGAGATCGCCGCGCTGAACGTGGACCTGACGGAGATCGAACCGGTCGAGCGCCGGGTGGACACGCTGCTGCGGGCGGAGACGGACGAGGGGACGTACCTCCTCGTGGTCGAGTCGCAGGGGAAGGCGGACGAGCGGAAGCGGGGCAGCTGGCCCTACTACCTGTCCTACCTCTACGAGAAGTACCGGTGCGAGCCGGTGCTCATCGTCATCACCCAGAGCAGCGCCACGGCGAAGTGGGCCTCGCGGCCGATCCGGCTCGGCTTCGCGGGCTGGGAGTCGCTGACGGTACGTCCGCTCGTGCTGGGCCCGGACAACGTCCCGGTGATCGCGGACGAGCAGCAGGCCGAGAAGGACGTGCCCCTGGCGGTCCTCTCGGCCATGACACACGGGCGTGGCCCGCAGGCCCCGGCCATACTGGAATCGCTGGCGTCCGCCCTGCGGACCATCGACTCCGACAGCGCCGCGGTCTTCGTGCAGTTCGTCGACTCGTGCCTGGCCGACCCCCAGGCGAAGCAGATGTGGAGGGACCTGATGACGGCGATCCAGTACTTCTGGCGGCACCCGCTGGCCGAGCAGGTACGCGCGGAAGGCCGGGAAGAGGGCCGTATCGAGGAATGCCGGCAGATGATCCTCCGCATCCTGGAGTGGCGCGGCGTCCCGGTGTCCGACGCCGTCCGGCAGCGCGTCGGCGCCTGTGCCGATCTCGGCCTGCTGGAAGCCTGGGCCCGGCGGGCCGTGCACGCCACGGACGCGGCCGAGGTGTTCGCCGGGGAGTGAGCGGTGAGGACGGGGCCGCCGGCGTTCCGCTCGCCGGCGGCCCCGTCCCCTTCGGTACCACGGCTCATCACGATCCGGTCTCGACGTCGCCCCGAGGCCTTGCTCTGTCCTCGTGTAATCGATTCCAATCCTTCGTGTCGTCGATGTAATCGATTCCACGAGGAGGTGGAGCGGCGATGGCGAGCATCAAGGACGTCGCCGCCGAGGCGGGCGTCTCCGTCGCCACGGTCTCGCGCGTCCTGAACGACCACCCGTCGGTCAGCGCCCGGGCACGCACGCGCGTGCTGGCCGCCGTCGAGGCCCTGGGCTACCGCCCGAACGCCGTCGCCCGCTCCCTGCGCACCGACCAGACCCGCACCCTCGGCCTGGTCATCAGCGACGTGCTGAACCCGTACTTCACCGAACTGGCCCGCGCGGTCGAGGAGGAGGCCCGCGCGCTCGGCTACAGCGTCGTCATCGGCAACGCCGACGAGCGGCCCGACCTGCAGGACCACCACGTACGGACCCTGCTGGACCGTCGTATCGACGGCCTGCTCGTCTCCCCCACCGACGGCGGCTCGCCGCTGATGCTGGAGGCCGCGCGCGCGGGGACGCCGATGGTGTTCGTCGACCGGTGGATCCCGGGCGTGGACGTGCCGGTGGTGAGGGCGGACGGGCGGGCCGCGGTGCGGGACCTCGTGGCGCATCTGCACGGGCTCGGGCACCGGCGGCTGGCCATCATCGCGGGCCCCGCGGCGACCACGACCGGACGGGAGCGCGTCGAGGCGTTCGGGGAGGCGCTCGGCGCGTACGGGCTCGCCCTGCCCGACGCCTACATCGGCCGGGGCGACTTCCAGGCCGAGAGCGGCCGCCGCGTCACCGAGGGCTTCCTCGACCTGCCCGAGCCGCCCGAGGTCGTCTTCGCCGCCGACAACCTGATGGCGCTGGGCGCACTGGACGCGATCCGCGCGCGCGGGCTGCGGGTTCCCGACGACGTCGCGCTGGCCGCGTTCGACGACATCCGGTGGTTCGTGCACACCGACCCGCCCGTCACCGCGATCGCCCAGCCCACCGGCGAGCTGGGGCGCGCCGCCGTGCGCGCGCTGGTCGACCGCATCGAGGGACGGCCCGGCGAGTCCGTCACCCTCCCCGCCCGGCTCGTCGTGCGCCGCTCGTGCGGCGCGCCGGGCCCCGCACAGTCCCCCGTACGAAGGAGTACGACGTGAGCGACCCGGACGAGTTGCTGCGCATCGAGGGCATCCGCAAGACCTTTCCCGGCGTGGTCGCGCTCGACGGCGTCGACTTCGACCTGCGCCGCGGTGAGGTGCACGTGCTGCTCGGCGAGAACGGCGCGGGCAAGAGCACCCTCATCAAGATGCTGTCGGGTGCCCACACGCCCGACGCCGGGCGGATCCTGGTCGGCGGGGAGGAGGTGCGCATCCAGGGCGCGCAGGACTCCGAACGGCTGGGGATCGCCACGATCCACCAGGAGTTCAACCTGGTCCCGGATCTGACGGTCGCCGAGAACATCTTCCTGGGGCGGCAGCCGCGCCGCTTCGGGATGATCGACCGCAAGCGGATGGAGGCCGAGGCCGCCGTCCTGCTGGAACGGGTCGGGGTGAGCGTGTCGCCCCGCGCGCGCGTGCGCAACCTGGGCATCGCGCGCCTGCAGATGGTCGAGATCGCCAAGGCGCTCAGCCTCGACGCGCGCGTGCTCGTCATGGACGAGCCGACCGCCGTGCTCACCTCCGGGGAGGTGGACAGGCTCTTCTCGATCGTGCGCCGGCTGCGCGCGGACGGCGTGGGCATCGTGTTCATCACCCACCACCTGGAGGAGATCGCCGCCCTGGGCGACCGGGTCACCGTCATCCGCGACGGCAGGAGCGTCGGCCAGGTGCCGGCCACCACGCCCGAGGGCGAGCTGGTGCGGCTCATGGTGGGGCGGCCGATCGAGCAGCAGTACCCGCGCGAACGGCCCGGGGCCGGCGAGGTGCTGCTCCGGGTCGAGGGGCTCACGCGCGACGGCGTCTTCCACGACGTCGGCTTCGAGGTGCGCGCGGGCGAGGTCGTCGGCGTCGCGGGCCTGGTCGGGGCCGGGCGTACGGAGGTGGCGCGGGCCGTGTTCGGCGCCGATCCGTACGATCGGGGCACCGTGGAGGTGGCGGGCACGCCGCTCAGGCGCCACGACGTGAACGCCGCCCTGGAGGCGGGCATCGGGCTGGTGCCCGAGGACCGCAAGGGCCAGGGGCTCGTCCTGGACGCCTCGGTGGCGGAGAACCTCGGCCTGGTGACGCTGCGGTCGGCCACCCGCGCGGGGCTGGTCGACCTCAAGGGGCAGCGGGCGGCCGCCGCCCGGATCGCCGGGCAGCTCGGCGTGCGCATGGCCGGGCTCGGCCAGCACGTGCGGACGCTGTCCGGCGGCAACCAGCAGAAGGTCGTCATCGGCAAATGGCTGCTGGCGAACACCCGGGTGCTGATCCTCGACGAGCCGACGCGCGGCGTCGACGTCGGCGCCAAGGTCGAGATCTACCAGCTCGTCAACGAACTCACCGCGCAGGGCGCCGCCGTCCTGATGATCTCCAGCGACCTGCCCGAGGTGCTCGGCATGAGCGACCGGGTGCTGGTGATGGCGCAGGGCCGGATCGCGGGCGAGCTCGCGGCCGGCGAGGCCACGCAGGACGCCGTGATGGCGCTCGCCGTCGGCGCGCCCGGTACCGAAGCCACGACCGAAGAGGAGGCCACCCGTGGCCACTGACACGCTCAAGAGCACGACGGGCGCGGGTGGCGCCCCCGGCGGCCTGCGCCGCCTGCTGCTCGACAACGGCGCGCTCACCGCGCTCATCGTCCTCGTCGTCGCCCTGTCGGCGCTGTCCGGCGACTTCCTGACGGCCGACAACCTCCTGAACGTCGGCGTCCAGGCGGCGGTCACCGCGATCCTCGCCTTCGGCGTCACCTTCGTGATCGTCTCGGCGGGCATCGACCTCTCGGTCGGTTCGGTGGCCGCCCTGTCGGCCACCGTCCTCGCCTGGAGCGCCACCTCGCAGGGCGTCCCGGTCGCCCTCGCCGTCCTCCTGGCCGTCGCGACCGGCATCGTGTGCGGCCTGGTCAACGGCTTCCTGGTCGCGTACGGCAAACTGCCGCCGTTCATCGCGACGCTGGCCATGCTGTCGGTGGCGCGCGGCCTGTCCCTGGTGATCTCGCAGGGCTCGCCCATCGCCCTGCCCGACCCGGTCTCGCGCCTCGGCGACACGCTGGGCGGCTGGCTGCCGGTGCCGGTGCTCGTGATGGTCGTCATGGGGCTGCTCACCGCGTTCGTGCTGGGCCGGACCTACCTCGGCCGTTCGATGTACGCGATCGGCGGCAACGAGGAGGCGGCCCGCCTGTCCGGCCTGCGGGTGAGGAAGCAGAAGCTCGCCGTCTACGCCCTGTCCGGCCTGTTCGCCGCCGCCGCGGGCGTCGTGCTCGCCGCCCGGCTGTCCTCCGCGCAGCCGCAGGCCGCGCAGGGCTACGAGCTCGACGCGATCGCCGCGGTCGTCATCGGCGGCGCCTCGCTCGCGGGCGGCACCGGCAAGGCGTCGGGAACGCTGATCGGCGCGCTGATCCTGGCGGTGCTCAGGAACGGCCTCAACCTGCTGTCCGTGTCGGCCTTCTGGCAGCAGGTCGTGATCGGCGTCGTCATCGCGCTGGCGGTGCTGCTGGACACGGTGCGGCGCAAGGCGGGGGCGACGCCGGCGGCGGCCGGCACGCCGAGCGGCGGCCGGGGCCGGCAGGCGGCGACGTACGTGCTGGCCGCCGTGGTCGCGGCGGCGGTCGTGGGCGCGATGTCCTTCCTGCACGACGGCTCCTCGTCGGCGAAGACGCAGAAGGTCGGCCTGTCCCTGTCGACGCTCAACAACCCGTTCTTCGTGCAGATCCGGGCCGGGGCCCAGGCCGAGGCGAGGAAGCGGGGCGTGGACCTGACCGTCACGGACGCGCAGAACGACGCCTCGCAGCAGGCCAACCAGCTGCAGAACTTCACCAGCGAGGGCCTCGGCTCGATCATCGTCAACCCGGTCGACTCGGACGCGGCGGGCCCGTCGGTCCGCTCCGCGAACCGGGCCGACATCCCCGTCGTCGCCGTCGACCGGGGCGTCAACCAGGCCGACACGGCCGCGCTGGTCGCCTCCGACAACGTCGAGGGCGGCAGGCTCGGCGCCAGGGCGCTCGCCGAGAAGCTCGGCGGCAAGGGCACCGTCGTCGTCCTGCAGGGCCAGGCCGGCACCTCCGCCAGCCGCGAGCGCGGCGCCGGCTTCGCCGAGGGCCTCAAGGCCTACCCGGGCATCGAGGTCGTCGCCCGGCAGCCCGCCGACTTCGACCGCGCCAAGGGCCTGGACGTCATGACCAACCTCCTCCAGGCCCACCCCGACGTCGACGGCGTCTTCGCCGAGAACGACGAGATGGCGCTCGGCGCGATCAAGGCGCTCGGCCCGAAGGCCGGGAAGTCCGTCCAGGTCGTCGGCTTCGACGGCACGCCTGACGGCCTCGAGGCGGTCCGGGCGGGCACGCTGTACGCGTCCGTGGCGCAGCAGCCGCGGGAACTGGGCAGGATCGCGGTGGACAACGCGCTGCGGGCGGCCGAGGGCAGGAAGACCGGCGAGCTGGTGAAGGTGCCGGTGAAGGTGGTCACCCGGCAGAACGTGGCCGGCTTCGGCGGCTGACGCCCCGACTCATCCCACAGGGAGACGCTTCATGTACGACTACGACCTCCTGGTCGTGGGGTCGGCCAACGCCGACCTGGTGATCGGTGTCGAGCGGCGGCCGGGTCCCGGCGAGACGGTGCTCGGCTCCGACCTGGCCGTCCACCCGGGCGGCAAGGGCGCGAACCAGGCGGTCGCGGCCGCCCGGCTCGGGGCCCGCACGGCGCTGCTGGCCCGGGTCGGCGACGACGCGTACGGCAGGCTGCTGCTGGACTCGCAGCGGGCGGCCGGGGTCGACACGGTGGGCGTCCTGGTCGGCGGTGCGCCGACCGGGGTCGCGCTGATCACGGTGGACCCGTCCGGCGACAACAGCATCGTGGTCTCGCCGGGTGCCAACGGCCGTCTGACGCCCCAGGACGTCCGCGCGGCCGGGAGCCTCTTCCAGGCCTCCCGGGTGGTCTCCGTCCAGCTGGAGATCCCGCTGGAGACGGTCGTGGAGGTCGTGCGGAACCTGGCGCCGGGCAGCCGTTTCGTGCTGAACCCCTCGCCGCCGCGCCCCCTGCCCCGGGAGGTGCTGGCCGCCTGCGACCCGCTGATCGTCAACGAGCACGAGGCGAAGGTGATCCTCGGCGACGCGGCCGTGGGGGACTCCCCCGAGGACTGGGCGCGGATCCTGCTGGCCAAGGGCCCGCGCTCGGTGGTGGTGACGCTGGGCGCGCAGGGCGCGCTGGCGGCCTCCCCGGAGGGTGTCTCCCGGGTGCCGTCCGTGAAGGTGGACGCCGTGGACACGACCGGCGCGGGCGACGCGTTCACCGCCGCGCTGGCCTTCCGGCTGGGCGCGGGCGCGCCGCTCGCCGAGGCGGCGGCGTACGCGGCCCGGGTGGGGGCGGCGGCCGTCACCAGGGAGGGCGCGCAGGCGTCCTTCCCGACGGCGCAGGAGGTCGCCGTGCCGTGAGGAAGGGCGGGACCCGGAACCGCACCTGTGCGGCGCGCAGGCCGAGCCGGGCCACGGACGCCCGGAGCCGGCGGGTACTTCGAGGGGGCCCGGTCCATGGACCGGGCCCCCTCGGCTTTCCTCCCCCATCAGAACCCCCGTGATCCCCCCGGATCCCCCTCCCAGAAGCCCTGATGCCACGTATGACCCGCCGGGTGGGGGAAGGGTTGCACGGTCTCCGGGAATTTTTTTCGCGGATCCCCGACGGGACGCCGCGGACGCGGGTGCGCCCTCCCTCCGGGGCCGGGCTCGTCCAGGGCGGCCTTTCAGGGACTGTCGCAGTCCTCCTTGCCGTCGCCGTACGCCAGGGCGGTCAGTTCCTTGGTCCGCCTCGGCTCGGCGAAGTACAGAAGGACGGCCTGCCGCACCGCCCCCTCGACCGGAGTCCGCCGCCCCACCACCCGGCGCGGCCGCCCCGTACGGCGCCGTGTCCCATGGGCGGCTCCTCGGTCTCGGGCGGAAGAGGCACAACTCCGAGCACGCTTTCGCCGGTCCCCGGAGGGTGGGAGTCAGGCTGAGGCGACTCGTAGGATGCGTGGAACACCAGTGAGCGTTGCCATCTGCTGTTGCGACGCCGTCGAGTTGAGGACTGGGGAGACGCGTCATGGGGGTGCCCGGCATACCGAGCAGTCAAGGCGGAAAAGCAGATCTTCGCGTGTCCAGCCACGACCTCACCAAACTTGCCGATGACCTGGGAGACATGCAGGATCACCTGGACGAGCAGGTCAAGCGCATGGACGCGGTCGTCGACCGTATCGAGGCAGGGTGGCGCGGCCCTGCCGCGTCCGCCTACCGCGAGTTCCACCGGGCGGCGGCCGAGGACGCCGTGCGCATTCGTGAAGTGATGAAACACCTTGAGAAGGCCGTGCGTCTGGGCAGGGACGGATTCACGCAGCACGACCTGGACGTGCTCGCCCGGCTACGGAGGATCCAAGTAGACGTCGACAGCGAGGTCGACAGACTGTCCGCGCCCGATCCGGACACCGCACCGCCTCGCGGCCACAGCAGCCTGGACTCGTTCTGACCGACCCGGCCCAATCAGCCCGACCTACATACACAGTCGCCGACATACGGGGGAAAAATGCCAGGCAAGGTCCCTGCCGACGACCGCATAACCGTCTCCTTCGCCACCCTTCACGAGCTCGCCATCGAGTTGGAGGACATCCTCAGAAAACTCAACGGCAAGCTGGACGACCTCTATGACCGTGTCGTCCCGGTCGTCCTGTCCTGGGAGGGCGAGGCCCGCGAGGTCTTCGTCGACAAGCTCGACGAATGGGACCGTTCGGCCCAGGATCTCCAGGCCGCCCAGAAATGGCTGCACGACATCGTCACCACCGGGCACACGAACTACGCGGCAGCGCACCAGGCGGTGCTGCGCGGCTGGGGGGCGGCCTGATGAGCACGCCGCAGCCGGCCGCGGGCCCTCAAAACGGCACGGTCGACGTCACTCCCTCGGTGCTCTATGGAGTCTCGTCGAGAGTCGCCGACCAACAGGATTTCCTCCACCGGGGAGCCAAGGCATTCCTGGACGAGTTGGCACGCTATCCGGACGGCGGAGGCAGAGGAACGGCCGTCAAGGGCTTCACCACCGCCTACAAGGAAGTCAGCGAACGCTTTCTCGAGGTATGGGCCAAGGCGGTGGTCAGCGTAGGCGGTGCCGCAGTCGGTTTCACGTCCACGGGAAACAATTACGCCGCGGCCGATGCCGCCACCAATCCGTCCTCCACCGCTCGGCCACAACAGCAGCCGGTTCCGGTCGTCATCGACAGCCCTCCCTCGTACGGGCCCGTCACGGACTTCAAATGGGGAGATGCCGACGACGGCCAGGACTTCGTACAGCGCGCGCTGGAGGGCTTGGAGGCCGCGGTCCTGACCGTGCTGCGCCCGTTACTGGAAGACGCCTGCCGCTGGGGCAAGGCGGCCGAGATACTGCCGTTGCCGAACCATCACCGCGTCAACTCGATCTCCGAGGCCTGGCGGATGCCGCAGGTGACCCTGTCCACGGTCGAAGACACGCTGACCGCTCTTCTGAGCAGCATCACCGATCAGCACAACAGCGAGTGGTACAGCGCCATGCGTACGTTCTGCAGCACGCTGTGGGGTACTTCCGCCTGGGGAAAAGACCGGCACGGTTACAGCTGGAAGAACGACACCGCCGGTAGCCCCGGGGTGAATCATCCGGTCTTCGCTGTACTGTTCGACACCTGTGAAGTAATGGTCGATGCCGTCCATCACTTCGCCAAGGCCGCCGAAGACGTCCGCGAGGACCTCCACCGGATCTATCGCAAAGCAGTCATCGACACTTTGCCTCAAATCGACCTGAGCGACGGTGTCGACCTGAAGGACGTCAAGAACCTGGGCAAAGGGCTATGGAACCTCGGCAGGGGATTGGCCACCGACCTCTCGGCCGGAATCGTCCTCAATATCGACGAGGAGGCAATGAACAACGCGGTGGCGGAGTACAACAACCGAATAAGCCGCCAAACGCACCGCATCAAGGATCTGTTGGAAGCTCTGGAAGAGGCTTCCAAGAGTGCACCGTCCTTCAACGCAGAGGAGGCCCGGGCCGAGGCGTTCGGCGCTCGGGCGCTCACCGATTTCAAGGGGGACCCGCTCTATACGGTTCGAGGGGACGACGAGTCACGACACAGGTACCCGGTCGACCTGGCCAACCAGGAAGGCGTTTCAGGCGCTCATGTCATCGACAAACACGTCGGCAAGACGGACGAACAACTGGAACAGCGGCTCCGGGATCAGGCGAGGCTCTATCCGGACGGGGTCACGAGACCCATCGCGGTTTCCACCTTCAACAACCTCAACGAAGCACAGCGTTACACGCAGGCCGTACTGGACGATCCTAACAACCAGCGCAAGATCGAGAGATGGCTGAGCAGAAATCCCACCCAGTCCAATCAGACCAGGAACATCGGCCTTGATTTCAACCACCCTGTCGGCCGCTCCTGGACACGAGGAGATACCCAGGCACACGACTCCGATAAGGTGCTCGTGACTCTTCGCCCCGCCCCGGGAGGCCGGCCCCCGTACGTCGTCCTCACTGCGATGCCCAGTGACACTCTTCCGCAGTCATGAACAGGAATTTCGTGCCACAACAAGAACCCGCCGTTGATGCCGCTTCCTGGAAAGCAGCCGTGCTCGACCTCTTCGGAGGCGGCTGGACATTTGCGCGTGTGGGACCGAGGCGCCATGCCGACTGGCGCCGTGACGCGGCAGCGGTCATGGCGCTCGAAGCGACCGATCCAAGACGCTGGCTTTCCATCAACTACGCCCCGGAAGTCGGCGAGGACCGCAGCGGTACAGGATCCCCGTTCATGCCGTGGAGCCTTGATGAGCTCGGAAACTGCTTGTACGAAATCAGAAGGAGGCCGGCCGGCCAACTACTGGTCGCACTCAAGGGGGATTCATACCAGGCAGCCGGAATTCCGGACTTCGCGAAACGAAAGGACGGGCTGTTCACGAGCTCTCGAACAGTCTTGTCGCGCTTCGGTCCGGACGGGCGCTTCTTCACCAACGCGTCAGACGCCCGGGAGAACCCTGATGCCGATCTACTGAATCCCGATACCGCATGGGAGTGCCTTTCCGTCTACACCACCGACTGTGGTCTCGTTGCCGTGTCCGACACCGAGGTCGGTGTCTTCTGGGCGTTCTGGGAAGACTGAGAGGATCTCGACATTGCGTACGCGCTCCGCCACCTACCCCGACCGCGAAACTGCCCAGTGGGCCACCCAGCGGGTCGTTGATGCCAACGAACAGCTGATTCACCGCTGGCTGGCCCAGTCCACACGGGCCCGGCTGACAATCGAGGCGTCCTGGCCCTCGCGTCCCGACCCGGTGGGACGCGTGTTGCTACAGGCGATGATGCTGGCCGGGCGGGAACCCGTGGATGTACGCGCGGCCCGGGTGATCCTCAAACGGGACGCTACCCGTCCGCACGGTTTCGCCGTCCACGCCACCTTCCCCGTCTACCTCTAGAAGGCGGATCGCCATGCCCATGAGTCCCCTCGACCACGACCGCCGCTACGGCGAACTCGACCAAGTGGTCCGCGCTTATGCCGGGCAGCCCGCCGACGATACCCCTGAGCAGGCCGGTCGGGCCCTGACCGCGTACCTTCGGCATACCTGGCACACCCGTCCGTGGGCACTGGCCACGGCCGAGCGGCAGCTGCGTGAGTACGCCGAGCATCCGCCGGGGCGGTTGCGACTGAAGCTGGGCGAGTACTACGCGATCCCGGATGTCGGCCTTGCCGACGGTGAGATCCAGCAATGGCTGCGCTGCCTGGCCGACCACGTCAGGCGCAGCATCGAGGAAGGTGACGCGCCACCCCCGGCCATGCCCGTCACCCATTGGGAGTGGCATGCCCGCTTCCCGGAGACCGGGCAGTTCCTGGCGGGCTGGTTCTCGCAGGACATGCCGGACGAGTTCGCCGACCATGACGCGGCCGTCGAGGACTACCGGGCCTCCACCGACCCGCAGCTCGTGGCACGCCTCGTCGGTGAGCTGCGGGAGTTGCTCACCCTTGGTCTGGAGGAGTCCGACTACGCCCTGGCCGTGGCCGAACTGGGCATGGAGGTCGACCCGCCGGCACCGTACGGCCCGAGCGCGTGGTTGTCACTGGTCGCCGACCGGCTCAGCAACCCGCGGGCCGAATACGGGCCCGCCCCCCAAGAAAGTCCGTAACGATCCCCGGAAGGGCGAGCCCGGAGTGGGGCCGGGCCCGCCCCCCGCGGTCACGCCGCGTGTTCCAGGAACCGCGACGCCGTCTCGGCCAGTACCTCCCGGCCGTCCCGGGCCCACAGGCCGTCGTTGAAGAGTTCCACCTCGATGGGGCCGGTGTAGCCCGCCGCCTCCACGTGGTCCTTCCACGCCCGCAGGTCGATCGAGCCGTCGCCGAGCTGGCCGCGGCCGTTGAGCACGCCCTCGGGCAGCGGGGTCGTCCAGTCGGCGAGCTGGAAGGTGTGGATCCGGCCGGCGGCGCCGGCCCGGGCGATCTGCGCCGGGGCCGTGTCGTCCCACCAGACGTGGTAGGTGTCCACGGCCACCCCCACCTGGTGGGCCGGGAAGCGTTCGGCCAGGTCGAGGGCCTGGGCGAGGGTGGAGACCACGCAGCGGTCGGCGGCGAACATGGGGTGGAGGGGTTCGACGGCCAGGCGCACGCCGTGGGACGCGGCGTACGGCCCCAGGTCCGCCAGCGCGTCCGCGACGCGCTCCCGCGCGCCGCGCAGGTCCCTGGAGCCGGGCGGCAGGCCGCCCGAGACCAGGACCAGGGTGTCCGTGCCCAGCGTCGCGGCCTCGTCGATCGCGCGGCGGTTGTCGGCCAGGGCCCCGGCCCGCTCCCCGGGGTCGACGGCGGTGAGGAAGCCGCCCCGGCACAGCGTCGACACCGCCAGGCCCGCGTCGCGGACCAGTTTCGCCGTCGCCTCCAGGCCGTGGGAGCGGACCGGCTCGCGCCACAGGCCCACGTGGCGCACGCCCAGCCGGCCGCAGGCGTCCACCAGTTCCGGTACGGACAGCTGCCTCACCGTCATCTGGTTGACGGAGAAGCGCTCCAGCCCGGTGCCGCTCACTGCTCCACCCCGTACAGGTTCAGCAGGGTCCGCATCCGCTCCTCCGCCAGCTTCGGGTCCGGGAACAGGCCCAGGCCGTCGGCGAGTTCGTAGGCGCGGGCGAGGTGCGGCAGGGAGCGGGCCGACTGCAGGCCGCCGACCATCGTGAAGTGGGACTGGTGGCCCGCCAGCCAGGCCAGGAACACGACCCCCGTCTTGTAGAAGCGGGTGGGGGCCTGGAAGAGGTGGCGGGACAGCTCGACCGTGGGGTCGAGCAGGGCGCGGAAGCCCCGCACGTCGCCGGTGTCCAGGACCCGTACCGCCCGGGCCGCCAGCGGGCCCAGCGGGTCGAAGACGCCCAGCAGGGCGTGGCTGAAGCCCTGCTCGTCGCCCGCGATCAGCCCGGGGTAGTGGAAGTCGTCGCCCGTGTAGCAGCGGACGCCCTCGGGGAGGCGGCGGCGCAGGTCGCTCTCGCGCCGCGCGTCCAGCAGGGAGATCTTCACGCCGTCCACCTTGCCGGGGTGGGCGGCGACGACCTCCAGGAAGGTGTCCGTGGCCGCGTCGAGGTCCGCCGAGCCCCAGTAGCCCTCCAGCGCCGGGTCGAACATCGGGCCGAGCCAGTGCAGGATCACCGGCTGGGACGCCTGGCGCAGGAGGTGGCCGTAGGTCTCCAGGTAGTCCTCCGGGCCCCGCGCCGTGGCGGCCAGGGCGCGGGAGGCCATCAGGACGGCCTGGGCGCCGGCCTCCTCGACGAGGGCGAGCTGTTCCTCGTAGGCCGCGCGGACCTCGGCCGGGGAGGCCGCGGTGGTGAGCTGGTCGGTGCCGGCCCCGCAGGCGATCCGGCCGCCGGCCGCCCTGGCCTCGGCGGCGGACCGGCGGATCAGTTCCGCCGCGCCCGCCCAGTCCAGGCCCATGCCGCGCTGGGCGGTGTCCATGGCCTCGGCGACGCCCAGCCCGTGGGACCACAGGTGGCGGCGGAAGGCGAGGGTGGCGTCCCAGTCGACGGCGGCCGGCGAGTCGGGCGACACGTCCGCGCGGGGGTCGGCGACGACGTGCGCCGCGGCGAAGACGGTGCGGGAGGTGAAGGGCGCCGCGGGGGTGAGGGCGAGGGGCTCCGTGCGGGGCTCGTACGTCCTCAGCCCGCCGTCCGCGCCGGGCAGGTGGAGGGTCACAGGGCGATCTCCGGCACGTCGAGGCGGCGGCCCTCGGCCGAGGACCTCAGGCCCAGCTCGGCGAGCTGGACGCCGCGGGCGCCGGCCAGCAGGTCCCAGTGGTAGGGGGCGTCGGCGTAGACGTGCCTGAGGAACAGCTCCCACTGCGCCTTGAAGCCGTTGTCGAACTCGCCGTTGTCCGGGACCTCCTGCCACTGGTCGCGGAAGACCTCGGTGGCGGGGACGTCCGGGTTCCAGACGGGTTTGGGGGTGGCGCTGCGGTGCTGGACCCGGCAGGTGCGCAGGCCCGCCACGGCCGAGCCCTCGGTGCCGTCGACCTGGAACTCGACCAGTTCGTCGCGGTGGACGCGGACGGTCCAGGAGGAGTTGATCTGGGCGATCGCGCCGCCCTCGAGTTCGAAGACGCCGTAGGCGGCGTCGTCGGCGGTGGCGTCGTAGGGCTTGCCGTTCTCGTCCCAGCGCTGCGGGATGTGGGTGACGGCCAGGGCCTGGACGGACTTCACACGGCCGAACAGCTCGTGCAGGACGTACTCCCAGTGCGGGAACATGTCGACGACGATGCCGCCGCCGTCCTCGGCGCGGTAGTTCCAGGACGGGCGCTGGGCGGGCTGCCAGTCGCCCTCGAAGACCCAGTAGCCGAACTCGCCGCGCACGGACAGGACCCGGCCGAAGAAGCCGCCGTCGACCAGGCGCTTCAGCTTGAGCAGGCCCGGCAGGAAGATCTTGTCCTGGACGACGCCGTGCCTGATGCCCGCCTCGTTCGCGAGGCGGGCGAGTTCCAGGGCGCCGTCCAGGCCGGTGGCCGTCGGTTTCTCGGTGTAGACGTGCTTGCCCGCGGCGATCGCCTTCCGGAGGGCCTCCTCGCGGGCGGAGGTGACCTGGGAGTCGAAGTAGACGTCGACCGCCGGGTCGGCGAGGACGGCGTCCACGTCGGTCGAGACGTGCTCCAGGCCGTGCCGGCCGGCAAGCGCCTTCAGCGCGTGCTCGCGGCGGCCGACCAGGACCGGCTCCGGCCACAGCACGGTGCCGTCGCCGAGGTCGAGGCCGCCCTGCTCGCGGATGGCCAGGATGGAGCGGACCAGGTGCTGGCGGTAGCCCATGCGCCCGGTCACGCCGTTCATGGCGATACGCACCGTCTTGCGTGTCACGTCATTCCCTTCGTACGCGGTCCGCGCGCCGCGTACGCCCCACCCGTCACCGGGTTGACCGCGAGCGGTGCAGCAAGCGCTTTCTACATGGTGAGAAGCTAGCCTCTGCACAGCGGTCCGGACAAGACCGCGGCAAGGACGAGCTTTGTTCGAGGGGGCGAACAACCGGGGCCGGGGGCCATAGGGTCTGCTCGGAACCGTGGCCTCGGACCCGTGTGTGTCCGAGGGCGTACGACGAGATGCGCGACCGGAGGACGACGAGATGACGGTGACCCTGGCGGACGTGGCGGCCCGCGCACAGGTCTCCCCCGCGACGGTGTCGCGCGTGCTGAACGGGAACTACCCCGTGGCGGCCTCCACCCGCGAACGGGTGCTGAAGGCCGTGGACGAGCTGGACTACGTGCTCAACGGTCCCGCCAGCGCCCTGGCCGCCGCCACGTCCGACCTGGTCGGGATCCTGGTGAACGACATCGCCGACCCGTTCTTCGGGATCATGGCGAGCGCGATCCAGTCCGAGATCGGCGGGCCGGGCGGCCGGGCGGGCGGGGAGAGGCTCGCGGTCGTCTGCAACACGGGCGGTTCGCCGGAGCGGGAGCTGACCTACCTCACGCTGCTGCAGCGGCAGCGGGCGGCGGCCGTCGTCCTGACCGGCGGCGCCGTCGAGGACGCGGCGCACCAGGCGGCGATGGCGGCGAAGCTGCGGAAGCTGGCGGACGCCGGGACGAGAGTGGTGCTGTGCGGACGGCCGCCCGCGCCGGACACCGGGGCGATCGCGCTGACCTTCGACAACCGCGGGGGCGGGCAGGAGCTCACCGAGCACCTGCTCGGGCTCGGGCACCGGCGGCTCGGCTACATCGCGGGGCCCGAGGAGCGCACCACCACCCGGCACCGGCTGGAGGGCCACCGGGCCGCGCTGGCCGCGCACGGCATCGAGGAGGACCCGCGCCGGACGGTCCACGGCCGCTACGACCGCCGGTCCGGCTACGAGGCCACGCTGGAGCTGCTGCGCCGCGACCCGTCGCTGACGGCCGTCGTCGCCGCGAACGACTCCGTCGCGCTCGGCGCCTGCGCGGCGCTGCGGGACTCCGGGCTGCGGATCCCGGAGGACGTCTCGGTGGCCGGCTTCGACGACCTGCCGTTCAGCATCGACGCGGTGCCGTCCCTCACGACGGTCCGGCTGCCGCTGGCCGAGGCGGGCGCGCGGGCCGGCCGCATCGCGATGGGCCGCGAGGAGCCGCCGCCCGGCGGGATCGCCTCGGTGCGGGGGGAGTTGATGGTGCGGGGGTCCACGGCGGTGCCGCGGGGCTGACCGCGAGGGGCGGCGGGGGAAGGCCGTCCGCGGCGTGGTGTCCGCCCTGCCGCGCGCGGCACCGGGGCCCCTGCCGGACGCGGCTCCTTTCCCGTCCCGGACGATCCCGGGGCGGGGCGCCCCCGGGATCCGCCTGGGGAATCCGCCCGGGGATCTTTTCTCCCCGGCGGCGATGAGTTCTCGGGCCGCCGCCGGTCTTCCATGCCGTACCGACCGTGCCGTACCGACCGTGCCGTACCGACCGTGCCGTACCGACCGGCCAGAAAAGCGGAGTGAGTCCCATGCGCATCGTGATCAGCGAGTTCATCAGCCTCGACGGCGTCGTGCAGGCCCCCGGCGGCCCTCAGGAGGACACCGACGGCGGCTTCGCGCACGGCGGCTGGACCCACGCCTTCTTCGACCCGGAGGTCGTCGGCGGCGCCTTCGACGCGGCGCTGGGCGAGGCCGACGCGCTGCTGTTCGGCCGGCGCACCTGGCAGAACATGGCGGCGGCGTGGCCGGAGCGGGCCGGGGACCCGTTCGCCGACCGGATGAACGCCATCCGGAAGTACGTGGTGACCAGCACGCTCGGCGACTCCGACCTGACCTGGGAGAACACCGTCCGCGTCCCCGGCGACGACGCCGTGGCCCACCTGCGCAAGCTGCACGGGAGCGAGGGCGGCAACCTGCTGGTCATGGGCAGCCCCGCCCTCGCCCGCCTGCTCCTCACCGAAGGCCTGGTCGACGAGTTGCGGCTGATCGTGATGCCGGTGATCCTCGGCGGCGGCAAGTCGATCTTCCCGGACGACGGCACGAAGGCCGCCTTCGAGCTGGTCTCCACGGCCCAGGCTCCGACGGGCGCGCAGGTGTGCGTATACCGGGCGGCGACCCCGGGCTCCTGAACCGGACCACGCGAGGGGCCGTCCCGCGGGAGGGCCGGCCCCGCCTCGCCGAGGCGATGGGCACGGTCCGCGCGTTCCTCTCCGCCGGGCGCCCGCCCCGCGCCGAGGACGTCGTCCTGCGCGGGCCCGGCCCCGGCGACCTCGGCTGGATCGTGCAGCGCAACGCCGCCCTCTACGCCGCCGAGTACGGCCGGAACGCCGACCACGAGGGGCTGGTCGCCCGGATCGTCGCCGACTTCGCCGAGGACCACGTCCCGCGTAAGGACCTGGTCGGCCGGGACCGGAGGCTGGACCCGTGCGCAACGCCCGGATGACGAGGAGCAGGAATGGCCTGCGAGGTGCCGGGTAGGGTCCGTGCACATGAAGCTGGCGTTCTCCACTCTCGGTGTCCCCGGCCTGCCCCTGACCGATGTCCTGGGGCTCGCGACCGCGCACGGCTACCACGGCGTCGAACTGCGCGCACACCCCGAGGAGCCGGTGCACCCCGGCCTCGGCCCCGGCGAACGGGCCGGCGTGGCCGCCGAGTTCAAGGCGGCCGGCGTCGAGATCCTGGGCCTGGCGGGATACACGCGGGTCGCCGCGCCGGGCGACGACGGCCCCGTGCTCACCGAGCTCCGTGCCCTCCTCGACCTCGCCCGCGACCTGGGCGCCCCGTACGTCCGGGTCCTCCCCGGCGGTGACCCGTCCCAGAGCCCCGAGGAGGCCGACGCGACGGCCGCCCGGCGCCTCGGCACGGCCGCCGAGTACGCCACCGACGCGGGCGTCCGCATCCTCCTGGAGACCCACGACTCGCACCGCACGGCCGCCGACGCCATCCGCGTCCTCGGCCTGGTCGGCCACCGCCAGGTCGGCGCCCTGTGGGACGTGATGCACACCTGGCTCGGCGGCGAGCAGCCCTCGGAGAGCTTCGCGGCGCTCTCCCCGTACCTCGGATACGTCCAGGTCAAGGACATCGCCTCCGCCGAGGACAGCACCCCGCTGCCGCTCGGCACCGGTGTGCTGCCGCTGGCCGAGTCCGTGGAGGTCCTCTCCCGGCACGGCTGGGACGGCTGGCTGTGCTGGGAGTACGAGAAGCGGTGGTACGAGTCCGCCGCCCCGCTGCCCGGCCTGCTGGACGCCGGGCGCGAGCACCTGTCCCGGCTGCTCAACGACTCGGCGTAGCGGCGCGGGGCCCCGGCACGGCGGGGCGTGGCACGGCGGAGCGGCGGGAGCGCGGCACGGCGGGGGCGGTCGTGAGCGGGGGCATGGCACGGCGGGGCGGTCGTGAGCGAGGGCGTGGCGCCGCGGGGGCGGTCGTAAATCGCTGGCCCGGGCCGCGCGGGGCCGGATAGCGTTCCGCCCCGTGCCCCAGCCCGTCTTCCCGCCCGCCGTCCCCTCATGAGCCTCACCCGCGCGCTGATCGACGTGGGCCCGCTGCGCACGTCGCCGGCCTTCCGGCGGCTGCTGGTCGGGCGGACCGTGTCCACGCTGGGCGGCTTCATGACCATGGTCACCGTGCTGTACCAGGTCTGGGACATGACCCACAGCGCGGTGTGGAGCGGGGCGGTGGGTCTCGCGCAGGCGCTGCCGCTGGTGGTCTTCGGCCTGTTCGCCGGTTCGTGGGCCGACCGGGGCGACCGGCGGCGCATCTACCTGCGTGCCACGGCCGGCCAGGCCGTCTGCTCGCTGCTGCTGGCGGTGCAGGGCTTCACCGGGCACGTCCCGGTGGCCGGAGTGCTCGCCCTGGTCGCCGCCCAGTCGTCCTTCGCCGCGGTCGCCGGCCCGGCGGCCGGGGTGTTCGTCCCCCGGCTGCTGCCCAAGGACCAGGTGGCCCCCGGCCTCGCGCTCCTCCAGGCGACCGCGCAGTCGTCGATGCTGGTGGGGCCCGCGCTGGGCGGGCTGTTCCTCGGCTGGTTCGGCATCGGCGTCTGCTACCTGCTGGACGCCCTCAGTTTCCTGGCCGCCTGCTACGGCGCCTTCGGCCTGCCCGCCCTGCCCCCGGAGGGCGAACCGTCCCGGGCCGGCCTGCACGGCGTCCTGGACGGGCTGCGCTTCCTGGCCGGCCACCGGGTGGTGCGCGGGGCGCTCGTCACCGACCTCGCCGCCACGCTGCTGTCCATGCCGGTCAGCCTGTTCCCGCTGGTCAACGAGGAACGCTTCGGCGGCGACCCGCGCACCCTCGGCCTGTTCCTGTCGGCCCTGGCGGTCGGCGGGGTCGCGGCGACCGCGCTGTCCGGCCCGGTGACCCGGCTCGCCCGCCCCGGCCCGGTGATGCTGTGCGGGGCGGGGACCTGGGGCGTGGCCCTCGCCCTGTTCGGCCTCGTGAGCAGCCCCTGGGCGGGCCTCGGGCTGCTCGCCCTGGCGGGCGCCGCCGACGCCCTGTCGGTCCTGTCCCGCACCACGCTCGTGCAGACCCGCACCCCGGACGCCCTGCTGGGCCGGGTGAGCGCCGCCGAGCAGATCGTCGGCCAGGCCGGCCCCCACCTCGGCAACCTGCGCGCGGGCCTGGTGGCCGGCTGGACCTCGGGCGCGACGGCCCTGGTGACGGGAGGCGTGCTGTGCCTGCTGGCGGTGGTGTACGTCGGCACGAACGCGCCCGAACTGCGCTCCGGCGCGCCCGGGGCGGACGGGCGGTGAACCCCCCGTCACGGCACGGGCGGCGGTGACCCCACCGCCGCCCCCTCCTCCGCCCTCTCCTTGCGGCCCCGCTCCCGCCCGCGACCCGCCGGTGCCGCCGTCCCCGCCCCCGAGGCCGTCGCCACCCCGCCCACCAGCAGCGCCGTACGGACCCTGCGGGCGCACTGGCCCCGGGTGTCGGTCCACGCATCTCACCGGCCCCCGCACCACCGGCTCGGGGAAACCGGGCCGGACGCGGGAACCCGGTCCGGCCCCCGCCCGTCCAATGCGCGGACTGCCGGATGAGTCCCCGTGGCGCGGTGTCGGCTCTCGCTGCCGGCTGCGATCGCCGACCACCCTCTCCGCCGCGCCCCGGCCGGCAGCACGCCGTCATCGGCGCGCCCCTCCCACTGCGCCGATGGCGGCCCTCCGGGCGACAGCCGCCGTCCTTCCCGGGCCCCGGCCGCGTGCCGGGTTACTGTGCATTCCCTTGACCGGCAAAAACTTCCCGGTTATTGGTGACTCCCTGGAAGTTTCCTTCAGCGGTTCCCCTCCGGAAGGAGCGCACGTGCCCGACACCAGCACGGCCAGCACAGGAAACACCGCGATCCCCTCCAGACGCACGGTCCTCGCCGCCACGGCGGGCCTGTCCGCCGCCCTGGCGGCCGGCGGCACCGCCCACGCCGGCGCCGCCCCCGGCGACGCCGCGCTCCGCGCCCTCGTCTCCCGGATGACCCTTGCGGAGAAGGTCGGCCAGCTCTTCGTCATGCGGGTCTACGGCCACTCCGCCACCGCCCCCGACCAGGCCGACGTCGACGCCAACCTCAAGGAGATCGGCGTGCGCACCGCCGCCGAGCTGATCGCCAAGTACCGGGTCGGCGGCGTCATCTACTTCACCTGGGCGCACAACACCCGCGACCCCCACCAGATCGCCGACCTGTCCGACGGCATCCAGAAGGCCTCCCTGGAGCTGCCGCGCGGACTGCCCGTGCTGATCTCCACCGACCAGGAGCACGGGGCGGTCGCGCGCGTGGGCGAGCCCGCCACCCTGTTCCCGGGCGCGATGGCGGTCGGGGCCGGCGGTTCGCGGTCCGACGCCCGCAGGCTCGGCCGGATCGCGGGCCGCGAGCTGCGCGCGATGGGCATCCGGCAGAACTACTCCCCCGTCGCCGACGTGAACGTGAACCCGGCCAACCCGGTCATCGGCGTACGGTCCTTCGGCGCCGACCCGCGGGCGGTGGCCCGGCTGGTGGCCGCCGAGGTCGCCGGGTACCAGCGCTCGGGGGTCGCGGCGACCGCGAAGCACTTCCCCGGGCACGGCGACACCGCCGTCGACAGCCACACCGGCTTCCCCGTCATCACGCACAGCCGTGCGCAGTGGGAGACGCTGGACGCGCCGCCCTTCCGCGCCGCGATCGCGGCGGGCATCGACTCGATCATGACCGCCCACCTGATGGTCCCGGCGCTCGACGACTCCGGCGACCCGGCCACCCTCTCCCGCGCGATCATCACCGGCATCCTGCGCGAGGAACTCGGCTACGACGGGGTCGTGGTCACCGACTCCCTCGGCATGGAGGGCGTGCGGACGAAGTACGGCGACGACCGGGTGCCGGTGCTCGCCCTGAAGGCGGGCGTGGACCAGCTCCTCAACCCGCCCGACCTGGACCTGGCCTGGAACGCCGTCCTGGAGGCCGTGCGGGGCGGCGAGCTGACCGAGGCACGGCTCGACGCGTCGGTCCTGCGCGTCCTGCGGCTCAAGGCGAGGCTCGGACTGTTCCGCGACCCGTACGCCGGCCACGGCGGCGTCGACCGCGCGGTGGGCGTCGCGCCGCACCGGGCGGCGGCGGACCGGATCGCCGAACGGACGACCACGCTGCTGGTCAACGAGGGGCGGCTGCTGCCGTTGTCGCGGCGCACGCACGCCAGGGTCCTGGTCGTCGGCGCCGATCCGGCCTCGCCGTCGGGCACCACCGGGCCGCCGACGGGCGTGCTCGCGGGCGCGCTGGGCGAACTGGGCTTCACCGCGACCGCGCTGCCGACCGGCACGGCACCCTCCGCGGCGACCGTCGCCAGGGCGGTCGCGGCGGCCCGGGAGGCGGACGCGGTGGTGGTCGGGACGTACAACGTGACGGCGGGCAGCGGCCAGCGGACGCTGGTCGAGCAGCTCGTGGCGACCGGGAGGCCGGTGGTGGCGGTCGCGATCCGCAACCCCTACGACGTGGCCCTGCTGCCCTCCGTCCGCGCCTTCCTGGCGGCCTACTCCTGGACCGACGTCGAACTGCGGGCCGCCGCACGCGTGATCGCGGGCCGGGTCGGGCCGCGCGGGAAGCTGCCGGTGCCGGTGCCCCGGGCGGAGGACCCCGCGCAGGTGCTGTACCCCCTCGGGCACGGACTGTCGTACTAGGCGTACGCCGCGGGCCGGGCGCACCGCCCCCACCGTGCGCAAAACCTCCCGTATGTCTGGCGTGCGCCCGCCGCGGCGGGTCACGCTGGAGCGGGTACTCGGGGGGACGGCAATGCGTAAGAGATGGTCCGTGGGGATGGCGTGCGGGCTGCTGGGTCTGCTCGGAGCCCTGCTGACAGGCTGTCAGAGTCCGCCGGGGACCGGCGGGACGGACGCCCGGCCGGCCGGGCGGGCGACGGCGGCCGCGGCACCGCCGCCGGCCCGGACGGCCGGACACGGGGCGGTCTTCCTCGCGGTGGGCGAGTGCAGTTCCTTCGGCAGGACGAGCTTCACCGAGGTGTCGTGCGACGGGGAGCGGGCGGCGGCGCGGGTGGCGGCCCGGCACGACGGCACGGTGGACGACGGGCCGCGCTGCCCGGCGACCACGGACTTCGTGCTGCACATCGGCGAGCAGCGCCCCGCGTCCGGCGAGGACGGCGGCGGGAGGGTGCCGCGGGGCTACGCCTGCATGCGCAACCTGCAGCCGCCGCATCCGGGCGACCCGGGCGGCGGGGGCGGTCCCCGCACCATCGTCGGCGACTGCGTCCACCGCGTCGGCGACGGGCGGGTCCGTGAGACGGCCTGCGACGGCACGGGCGAGCGGAAGCCGGAGTACCGGGTGACCGAGGCGGTGACCGCCCGCTCCCGTTGCCCGGCCGCCACCGCCCTGTACGTCCGGCTCGGCGGCGGGACCCCGGTGGGCTGCGCCCGGCCGGTGTGAGCGGCGGCCGGGCGCGGCACCGGGGTCAGGGACGCGGGGTCACGGGCGCAGCGCCGGCTCGCGCTGCACGTCCCGCTTGTCCAGCTTCGCGTCGAACTTCGCCAGCGGCCTCGCCGCCGACGGGTCCGCCTGGACCGAGGCCGGGGCGACGCCCGCCCAGTCGAGGATGCGGGCCGTGGCGAGGGCCCTCTCCTCGGGGACGAGACCGGCCACGTTCGCGCCGTGGTTCATGCCGGGGGCCGTGAGGACGTAGGAGTCCTCGGCGCCCCTGCCCAGCCGGAAGGGCTCGGCGCCCCACGGGTCGTTCTCGCCGTAGACGAAGAGCATGTGGCGGGCGTTGTGCCGCACCCAGGTGTCGACGTCCCGCATCGCCCACGGCTGGAACCGCATCGGGATCTCCCGCGGGACGAAGTTGCGCGGCGGCTGGTAGCCGTAGCGGACGTACTTCTTCTCGATGTGCGGGAAGCGGATCGTCGGCGCGCCCAGCTGGGTGCCGGCCTGGTAGTAGTACGGCGTGTACGGCGCCAGGCCCTGGTCGGTGTAGAAGGAGAAGCCGGAGATCGTGTCGATCGACGTCCAGATCTCCTCGTCGGTGGCCTTCTCGGCGTCGGCCGGGATCTGGTCGCAGTCCTGCAGCAGGCTGTACTGCCAGAAGCCCCACACGTAGTCCAGGACGACGGCCTCGAAGGCCCGGTCCAGGCTGCCGATGGTCTCGAAGGTGTAGCCGTTCTCGGCCGCGTACGCCGCGTACCTCTCCTCCAGCGGCTCCCGGCGCACCAGCGCCTCGCGCTGCACGGCGTTCAGCCGGTCGCGGCACTCCTGGGTGCCGACGGTGGCGAAGAAGCGGTCGTAGGCCGAGTCCTCCTTGTTCACCACGTCGTTGGGGGCGACGTAGGCGACGACGCCGTCCATGTCACGCGGGTAGAAGCGCTCGTAGTACGTGGCGGTCATGCCGCCCTTCGAACCGCCCGTGGAGATCCACTTCTTGGGGTAGATGCGCTTCAGGGCCGTGAAGATGCGGTGCTGGTCGCTGGCGGCCTGCCAGATGTCCAGCTTGGACCAGTTCGCCGGGTCGGGCCGGGAGGGGGTGAAGAAGCGGTACTCCATGGAGACCTGGTTGCCGTCCACGATCTGGGTCGGCTCCCGGCGGCCGGGGCTGGTGGAGACGTTGTAGCCGCCGGTGTAGAAGACGGTCGGCCGTGCGACGTCCTTGTGCAGCACGGTGATGCGCTGCTGGAACGTGCCCGCCGCGGGGCGGCGGTGGTCGACCGGCTGGGCGTAGGTGAGGACGAAGAAGCGGTAGCCGGGGTACGGCTTCTCCTCGACCAGGCTCATGCCCGGTACGGAGAGCAGTCTCTCCTTGATGTCGGTGGTGCCGGCCGGGCCGGTGGCTCCCGGCTCGGCGGCGGTGGCCGCTCCCGCCGTGCTCAACGTGCCTATGAGCACCGTGAGCGCCAGCAGCCATCTGAGCGCCTTGCGCATGCGCACTCCCCTGTGAGACAGATGTGCGCCGGAAGCTATCGGACCAACTCACCGGCGCACCAGGGGAATAGGGGAATCCCTCTACCGGGGCCTGTCGTCGAACTCCCGTCGTCCGCCCGGAGGGCGGGCCCCGCGGCGTCGGGTGCGTGCTCCCGGTGTGCCGGGCGCCGGCCCTCGTACGGGATGTACTCGGGTCTGCGCCCGGTGCGGCGAGAGTGCGTGCAGGGCGTCGCGGGGCAGGCGGGAGTCCGCCGACAGGCCCTGGGGCGGGGCGGTCAGCACAGGATCCAGCCCGAGCTGACCGACCCCCGGCCCACCCGGCCCTTGACCCACACGCAGCGCTGCCCGGCGTACACGGTCACCGGGCCGGCCCGGTACCTGTACCGTCCCTCGTCCACGACCGGCCGCCCGCCGCGCGCCCGCACGCTGACCGACATGACGCGCTTCGTCCCGGCCTCGTGGGGTAGGGTGACGGCACAGACGTAGCCGTCCCGCTTGTAGACGAACACCGAGCCGGTGGAGAACGGAAGCGTCCTGACCTTGCGTCCGGCACAGTGCGCGGCGGCCTGCGCCTCACCGGGCGCGGCGACGGCGAGCAGCCCCGACGCGGTCAGCACGGCCAGGCCGGCCGCGAGCCGCCGGCGTATCGCTCCACTGTCCACTTCAGCCCCTCCGTACCACGACTACGGCGAATCGACGTACGGATGTACGGACGCACGGCGTATGCCGGATGGTTGCACGACCGTCACGGGGACACCGCCGGACGGCCGGTGTCACGGGGGTGCGCAACGGCGCCCCGCCGTGGGGCGGTTGCCGCAGCGCCCCCGCCGTGGAGCGGTTGCCGCAGCGCCCCCGCCGTGGAGCGGTTGCCGCAGCGCCCCCGCCGTGGAGCGGTTGCCGCAGCGCCGCACCGCGGGCGCCGCGGCCCGCCTCACCGGGACGCGCCCACCGGCTCCTCCGGTCCGGTCCGGCCGACGAACGTGCGCCACAGCCGGGCGTACCGGCCGCCGCGTGCCAGCAGCTCCTCGTGCGTGCCGTCCTCCACGACCCGGCCGTGGTCCATGACGACGACCCGGTCCGCGCGGGCGGCGGTGGTGAGGCGGTGGGCGACGACCAGGGTCGTGCGGCGGCCCGCCAGACGGTCCGTCGCCCGGTTCACCTGCGCCTCGGTGGCCAGGTCCAGCGCGGCCGTGGCCTCGTCGAGGAGCAGGATGTCCGGGTCGACCAGCTCGGCGCGGGCCAGGGCGATCAACTGCCGTTGCCCGGCGGAGAGGTTGCGGCCGCGTTCGGCGACCTCGTGGAGGTAGCCGCCCTCCAGCCCGGCGATCATCTCGTGCGCGCCGACCGCCCGGGCCGCCGCCTCCACCTCGGCGTCGGTGGCGTCGGGGCGGCCGTAGGCGATGGCGTCGCGGACGGTGCCCGGGAAGAGGTACGCCTCCTGCGGGACCACGCCCAGACGGTGCCGGTAGGAGGCGAGGTCGAGGTCGCGCAGGTCCGTGCCGTCGACGGTGACCCGCCCGCCGGTCGGGTCGTAGAACCGGGCCACCAGCTTCACCAGGGTCGACTTGCCGGCGCCGGTCTCGCCGACGAACGCGACGGTCTGCCCGGCCGGGACGCGCAGGTCGACTCCGCTCAGCGCCTCCTCGCCGTCGCCGTAGGCGAAGTGCACGTCCTCGAAGGCGATCTCGCCGCGCAGGGAGAGCACTTCGAGCGGCTCGGCGGCGCTCTTCGTCGACGTCGGCTCCCGCAGCAGCTCCTGGATGCGGCCCAGTGAGACCGACGCCTGCTGGTAGCCGTCGAAGACCTGCGAGAGCTGCTGCACCGGCGCGAAGAACAGGTCGATGTACAGCAGGTAGGCGACCAGCGCGCCGACCGTCAGCGTGCCCTCGTCGACCCGGGCGCCGCCCACCACCAGCACGGCCACCGCCGCGATCGACGACAGGAACTGCACGAACGGGAAGTACACCGAGATCAGCCACTGGCCGCGGATCCGGGCGCGCCGGTAGTCGTCGCTGCGCTCGGCGAACCGCCGCCCGCCGTCCCGCTCGCGCCGGAAGGCCTGCACGATCCGCAGCCCGGCGACCGACTCCTGCAGGTCGGCGTTGACCACCGAGACCCGCTCGCGGGCCAGTTCGTACGCCTTCACGCTGGCCCGGCGGAAGAAGAAGGTGGCGACGGCCAGCGGGGGCAGGGTCGCGAAGACGACGAGCGCGAGCTGCACGTCGATGACGAGCAGGGCGGCCATGATGCCGAAGAAGGTGACCACCGAGACGAAGGCCGTGACCAGGCCCGTCTGCAGGAACGTCGACAGCGCGTCGACGTCGGTGGTCATCCGGGTCATGATCCGGCCGGTCAGCTCCCGCTCGTAGTAGTCGAGGCCGAGCCGCTGGAGCTGGGCGAAGATCTTCAGCCGGAGCGCGTACAGGACGCGTTCGCCGGTGCGCCCGGTCATGCGGATCTCACCGCTCTGCGCCGCCCACTGGACGATCACCGTCAGCAGCGCGAGCAGCGAGGCCGACCAGACGGCGCCCAGGGCGAGCCGGGTGACGCCGTCGTCGATGCCGTTGCGGATCAGGAGGGGCAGCAGCAGGCCCATGCCTGCGTCCACGGCGACCAGCCCGAGGCTGACCAGCAGCGGGACGCCGAAACCGCGCAGGAGGCGCCGCAGCCCGTACGACTCCTCCGGCTGCACGGCACGCGCCTCGTCGACGTCCGGGGTGTCGGTGGCCGGCGGCAGCGCCTCGACCTGGGCGAGGAGCTCGGGGGTGGCGGGACTGCCGGACATCGCCGTGTCCCTGGGCTCGCGCTCCCCGGCCCACAGCCGCGGTGTGATGCCGCGCTCGGCGTCGAACTCGGCGTCCAGCTCCTCGCGTACGGAGGTGTCCTCCCGCGGGGCCGCGGGCGGGGTGCGGCCCGGGGAGACGGCGCCCAGCTCGTCGGGGTCGGTGAGGAGGTGCCGGTACAGGGCGGACCGCTCCTGGAGCTCCTCGTGGGTGCCGATGTCGGCGAGGCGTCCGCCGTCGAGGACGGCGATGCGGTCGGCGAGGTTCAGGGTGGAGCGGCGGTGGGCGATCAGCAGGGTGGTGCGGCCCCGCATGACCTCCTTGAGCGCCTCGTGGATCTCGTGCTCGACGCGGGCGTCCACGGCGGAGGTCGCGTCGTCCAGGACCAGCAGGCGCGGATCGGCGAGGATCGCGCGGGCGAGCGCGATGCGCTGGCGCTGGCCGCCGGAGAGGGTCAGGCCGTGCTCGCCGACCTTGGTGTCGTAGCCGTCGGGCAGCTCGGCGATGAACCGGTCGGCCTGGGCGGTCCGGGCGGCGGCCTCGATCTGCTCCTGGGTGGCGTCCGGACGGCCGTAGGCGATGTTGTTGCGGACGGTGTCGGAGAAGAGGAAGGAGTCCTCGGGGACCAGCCCGATCGCGGCCCGCAGCGACTCGAGCGTCAGTTCGCGCACGTCGTGGCCGCCGACCAGGACGGCGCCGTGCGTGACGTCGTAGAAGCGCGGCAGCAGGAGGGAGACCGTGGACTTGCCGGAGCCGGAGGAGCCGACGACGGCGAGGGTCTCGCCGGGACGGATCTCGAAGGAGAGCCCGTCCAGGACGGGGCGGGCGGGGTCGTAGCCGAAGGAGACGTCGTCGAACTCGACGGTGGCGGGCGCGTCGGCGGGCAGTTCCCTGGTGCCGTCGGCCAGGGACGGTTCGGTGTCGATCAGCTCCAGGACCCGCTCGGTGCCCGCCCGGGCCTGCTGGCCGACGGTGAGGACCATGGCGAGCATGCGGACCGGGCCGACGAGCTGGGCGAGGTAGGTCGAGAAGGCGACGAACGTGCCGAGCGTGATCTCCCCGCGCACCGCGAGCCAGCCGCCGAGCGCCAGCATGGCGACCTGGCCGAGGGCGGGGACCGCCTGGAGGGCCGGGGTGTACCGGGCGTTCAGCCGGATGGTGCGCAGCCGCCCGGCGAACAGCCGCCGGCCGACCTCCCTCAGCTTCCCGGTCTCCTGCTCCTCCTGCCCGAAGCCCTTGACCACGCGTACGCCGCCGACGGCGCCGTCGACCACGCCCGCGACGGCGGCGGCCTGGGCCTGGGCGTACCAGGTGGCGGGGTGCAGCCGGGTGCGGCTGCGCCGGGCGATCCACCACAGGGCGGGGGCTACGGCGAGCGCCACGAGCGTGAGCGGCGGCGACAGCCACGCCATGATCACCAGGGAGATCAGGAACAGCAGGACGTTGCCGATGGTCATCGGCAGCATGAAGAGCAGGCCCTGGATCAGCTGCAGGTCGCTGGTGGCCCGGCCGACGACCTGCCCGGTGGACAGTTCGTCCTGGCGGCGCCCGTCGAGCCGGGTGATCGTCGCGTACATCGCCGTGCGCAGGTCGTGCTGGACGTCGAGGGCGACCCGTCCGCCGTAGTAGCGGCGGACGTAGGTCAGGACGTAGACCAGCAGCGCGGCGCCGATCAGGGCGGCCGCCCAGGGGGTCATCGCGCGGCTGTGGTCGCCGACCACGTCGTCGACGATCACCTTGGTGATCAGCGGGATCAGCGCCATGACCGCCATGCCGGCCAGGGAGGAGCCGAGGGCGAGGACCACGTCCCTGGGGTAGCGCCAGGCGTGGCTCCACAGTCGCCGCGCCCAGCCGGGTTTCCCCTGCCCGCTCCCGCCCCGTTGCGATGCCACGCCGGTGCCCTCCGATCGTCCTGATCTTCCGGAAGGCACCAACACGGGCGGAAGCGGATTTCATCCCTCCGCAACAAATCCGGGACCGCGGTCGCAGCGGTCTCCGGCCGGGGTCCTACGACCCCGGCCGGGACCGGTCGGAGGCGGACGCGCAGGTGCAGGAAGCGGGCCGTCCGGACGGCGTTCCGGTCGCCGACGCCGACCAGGGGCATCTTCAGCCGACCCCTGGCGCGGCCCGTGACCGCCCTGCCCTCGATGTCGTCCAGGAGCGGGCCGGGCTGCGACTGCCTGGCGACGGGCCCCGGGTCCGGGCAGACGGCGAGGTCGGCGAGCAGGGTCCTGCGCACCGGCCGCACCCCACCCCACCCTGCCCGGTCAGGCACCCGACACCGCCGGCGTCCGTGGCGCGGCGCGGGCCGGCGAGGCGGAGGCAGATGCGGAGGCGGACCGTGGTGCCGACGCCGGCGGTGAAGCCGCGCTCCAGGGCGAGGAGGCGGCCACCGGGCGTCGCGGCGACCTCGGTGATCCCGGAGGGCACTGCGCACAGCGCGCCCCGGCGCTGCGGCGGGATCGCTGCGGGTGATATCGGGAGCGACGGTTTCGCCGGCCACAGGAACAGGACGAGCCATCACCCTGTCCAGCCGGTGAGCCTATGTGTAGATGCCACCCTCAAGATTGTCGAACATTTCCACCCATTCACTGTACTCGTGGGCGAACGGCAGCGGATCGACGCTTTGGATCTCGTCCATCAATGCGCCCACTTCACGCTTGCGCCGTGCATACTCGGCATCGTCGTCCTCACCGTCCACACGAGCATAGGCCTGGATGTATCCGAGGAAGGACGCCATGGTCTTCGCCAGCGAGGAAAGATCCCGATGCACCGGAATCAACGACTTCGTGGCATCCGTGTACTGATAGACGATTCCACTGACCGGATCGACGGTCACGGCGTTGACAGGAAAGTTGCCGACCGGGACGACGTGTTCCACTCCGTCCGGGAACTGCCAACCTCGCTCCTCGCGTGAAGCACGGTCCCAGACCAGATCGGCGTCGAACTCGACGGGGAGAGCGAACGACAACTCGAACTCCTCGGCATCGGGAAGCCCCACTTCGGCGAGGAACTCCACCGCCTCCCCGGTGAAGCCGTATCGTGCCGCGGTCTCGGCCGGCAGAAGGTGCACGTTGTCCTCGCCCACCACCGCGGCCAAAAGTTCGTGATCCACATCGAAGAGCATGTGTCAGCCTCGCCTGTTCTTCCTCGCCGCCTGCTCAACCTTCGCGGGTCCACGACACCGCCGTGCTTCACGAGGCCGCCGGCCGCACCTCTCATCCCGGGCCCCACAGGCCCGCGCCGATGGACATGACGATCTCCAGCCACTCGCTGTGCTCGTCACCGAAGGGACGCGGGTCACGGGCGGTGATCTCCCGCTTCAGCCCGTCGAGCACCCCCTCGAGTTCCTCGAGGGCCTCGTCGTCGTCCTCGTAGCCCTCGGGCAGCCCCCGGACCACCTGCGTCAGCCGCGTGACGGTGTGGACGAGGGAGGAGACGTCACCGTGCAGCGGAACGGGCCGCATCACGCCTTCCGCCATCTGGTGCAGCTCCCCCGATGCCGCGTCAAGGACGATGGCGCTGATCTCGAAGTTCCCGGCGAAGAGCCAGTCCGAGGCCGCCGACGGAAGATCCCACGTATCACCGAGCTCCTCCACCGACACCTTCCTGAGCGAGTTGCGCGAGTCGTCGAGCCCCGCAAAGGAAACGAAGTCGTTGTCCGGCAGTCCGACTTCGGTGAGAAACCTCAGGGTCTCTCCTGTGATACCGCTCGCGCCTGCCGCCTCGTACGGGACGCACCTGATGTTCCCCGCTCCGAAGACATCGGCGAGGTCGTCGTGGGTGATGTCGAAGATCATCCGGTTCCTGTTCGTGTCGCGGTGCGCAATCAGCCCGTTCAAGGAGTCACCGGAGGGTTTTCACCGGAGTGCTTCCCGGTCCACCGGTCGTAGCAGGAGGGCAGCTTCCGGCAGGGTTCTCACTCGGTGTGGCGACTGTACAGGTGGTTCCCTTGTGCCGATTTCGGGGCGCGCCCCGGCGCAACCGGGCCAAAGGGGGACTGCACGACTTCCCGGCTTGAGGGGAAGTTCACCGCTCGACGTCCGACAGAGCGTCGACGACCACCTCCCGTCCCGCCTCGCGATTCGTTCACCACATCTCGTCGAGGAATTCCTCCAAAATGGTGTTCCACTCCGATTCCTCATGCCGCAGGGGGGTGGGATCAAAGGCCGTCACCGCCTGACGGAACCGGTGGGCAATCCCCTCCCGGCCGCCTCCCTGCGCCGAGGAGTCCTGGAGCTTGCGCAGCTCGTTCAGACAGAAGGCCAGCGACTCCACGTCGCGGTGCAGGGGAATGCAGTCCTCCTCGCCTTCCGGGTAGCCGTACACGGCACCGGTCGCCGGATCGACGACGATCAGGGTCGTCCTGAGGTAGCCCAGGGTCTGCCAGTGCCGACGCTCGGCCGGGCACTTGTCCCCCACTAACTCAAACAGCGCGCCGAGCTCCACCGGGTCCGCCTCGTCGACGGCATCGTCCGCCCGCACCGTGCAGAGACGGTTCACCGGGAGTCCCACGCTGCTGAGAAACCTCGCCGTATCAGGCTCGAAAACCCCGCCGGGCGGCTGCGGGAAGAAGATGACAGCATCCAGCCCGTGGAGGCGCACGAGCTGTTCACCGTCGAGAACCTTCTTCATGGAGGATTCCTCTGATTCCTTCCGTGCGCCTTCTTGAGTCGGTCCATGCAGGCGTCGTGTTCCTTGTTCTGGGTCGACTTGTCACTCTGATCACAGTTCGCGGCGTGCGTCACCGCCAGGTCCGGGTTCGCTGGCTTGAAGAAGCAGTCCGACCATTCATTGCGTCTGGGATTCTTCTGGCATGGCTCACGTTCCGTGACATCTCTCGGGCAGCTTCTTGCCCACGCGCCGCATCCCCCTCGTAGATCAACTCCCTTCACCCTTGCAATCGATCATGCATTCTTCAACACGGCGTATGGCCGACAGCGGGGAGCCGAGGAGTCGTCAGCGCGGTCGCAGGCGGATCAGTGACCCGTCCGTGCCGATCAGCCATTCCTCCGTGCCGGACAGGGCGAGCGCGTCGACCGGTGCGCCGGGGCGGAAGGCGCGCTCCTCGTGCGCGTCCGGGCGGCGGTACGGGACGAGGCCGTCCGCCCGGACGACGGCCAGGGCGAGGCCGGTCGTCGTCATCGCCGCCGCCAACGCGCTGATAGGACAACGACGTTCACCCATCGGCACGGTCAGCGGGTCGTTGCCGGGGCGCCACGCCCGGACCCGGCCGTCCGCTCCCCCGCTGTGGACCAGCGGGACGCTCTCCCCCGCCGCCGGGCCGGGTTCCCCCACCGGCACGTCCACCGAGGCCAGGGCCGTGCCGGCCCCCTCCCCGGGCGGCCCCTGACATGCCGTCGGGTCCCGTCGGCCCGTTTCGGCGTGTTCGCCGGTTGCCGTCACCCGATGGACACACCGATTTCCTTTACACGGCTGCATGTCCATGCCACTCTCCCGGTGCCGCCCCCCCCTCAACCCGCGTAGAACGGACCCCACATGCCGCGCACACGCATACGCCCCCGCAAGCCGGTGGCGCTGGCCACCGCCGCCGTCCTGGCCGCTCTCACCACCCCCGCCCTGACCGCCGCCCCGGCCGCCGCGACCAGCACCGCCGCGACCACCACCGCGTACGACACGACGTACTACAGGACCGCGGTCGGCAAGACGGGCACGGCGCTGAAGTCGTCCCTGCACACCATCATCAGCAGCCAGACCAGGCTGTCGTACTCGGCGCTGTGGGAGGCCCTCAAGGTCACCGACCAGGACCCGGCCAACAGCGCCAACGTCATCCTGCTGTACTCCGGCAAGTCCCGCAGCAAGAGCCTCAACGGCGGTGACGTCGGCGACTGGAACCGCGAGCACGTCTGGGCGATCTCCCACGGCGACCTCACCACCTCGACCGGCCCGGGCACCGATCTGCACCACATCCGCCCCGAGGACGTGACCGTCAACTCCGTGCGCGGCAACAAGGACTTCGACGAGGGCGGCAGCCCGGTCGGTGGCACGTCGACCAGCTACACCGACTCCGACTCCTTCGAGCCCCGCGACGCCGTCAAGGGCGACGTGGCCCGCATGATCCTCTACATGGCCGTCCGCTACGAGGGCGACGACGCCTGGGCCGACCTGGAGCCCAACGACCGGGTGGGCAACGGCAGTGCGCCCTACACCGGCAAGCTGTCCGTCCTGAAGCGGTGGAACGAGCAGGACCCGCCGGACGCCTTCGAGGAGCGCCGCAACCAGGTCATCTACGACAGCTACCAGAAGAACCGCAACCCGTTCGTCGACCACCCGGAGTGGGTCGAGGCGATCTGGTGACACCGGGCGCCGGTGCTGCGCGGGCCCGCACGCCCCGCGCGTCAGCGCCCGCCGCCCGGCGGAGAACTATCCCGCCGGGCCTCCGGTTCACTCCATGAGGTGGTGTGGACGACCGCCCCGGGCGGCCCGCCCCACCCCGCCGGGACCATGGCATCACCCCGGCACGTCCGCCGGGGCGATCCGATTCCCCGACACCTCACCGGAGAGTGCCGTGAAGACTCGTTCCTGGTCCCTTGCCGCCGTCCTCGCCCTGACCGCGCTCCTGCTGCCGGCCCACGCGGCGTCCGCCGCGCCGGCCGCACCCCCGTCCTGTCCCGACGGCTCGGTGTGCTTCTGGAGCGGCGAGGGCTTCGGCGGCGACTACTGGGAGTGGACCGCGCGCAGCGGCTACCGCGACATGCCGCCCCGCCTCCACGACCGCGTCGGCTCGTTCGTGGCCAGCACCCGGGCCTGCTTCATCAACTGGCAGCCGGTCGAGAAGCGGGACGTGTTCAACGGCGACTGGCGCTCCCGCTACCGCGGCGACTTCGGCGGCCGCATCGACGGGGTCGGACCGGGCGGCTGCTGACCCGCCGGACTCAGCCCAGGTGCGTCGGCGCGAACATCCGCAGCACGGCGGGGAGGACGACCACCGACGGCCCCGGTGAGGCGAGTGCCTTCGCCAGGTCCGTCTCCAGGGCGTCCGGGGTCGTCCGCACCCCCGGCACCCCGAACGACTCCGCCAGCGCCACGTAGTCCGGCCGGGCCAGTTCCGTCGCCGTCGCCTGCCCGAACGCGTCCGTCATGTACTCGCGCAGGATGCCGTAGCCGCCGTCGTCGACGATCAGCCAGGTGACGTTCAGATCGTGCTGCCGCGCGGTCGCGAGTTCGGCGACGGAGTACAGCGCCCCTCCGTCGCCGGAGACCGCCAGCACCGGCTGGGAGGGGTCGGCGACCGCCGCGCCGAGGGCCGCCGGGAAGGCGTAGCCGAGGCCGCCGGCGCCCTGGGCGGAGTGCATGGTGTTCGGCTTCTTCGGGTCGAAGGCCGACCACGCCCAGTACGCCAGGATCGTCATGTCCCAGAAGGAGGGGGCGCTCGCGGGCAGGGCCCGGCGGACCGACGCCAGCAGCTCCTGTTCCAGGGTGAGTTCCTGGGACGCGATGCGCTCGCCCACCCGGGAGAGCAGCGCCCGTACGCGTTCCGGGGCGGCCGGGTCCCGGCGCTCGCGGACCGTCTCCAGCAGCGCCTGCAGCGCCAGGCGCGCGTCCGCGTGGATGCCGAGGGCCGGGTGGTTGGACTCCAGCTTGCCGAGGTCCGCCTCGATCTGGACGACGCGGCCGCGCGGCCTGAACGTGTGGTAGTTCGAGGAGAGTTCGCCGAGGCCGGAGCCGACGACCAGCAGGACGTCGGCGTCCTCCAGGAAGTCGGTGGTGTGGCGGTCCTCCAGCCAGGACTGCAGGGACAGCGGGTGGTTCCAGGGGAAGGCGCCCTTGCCGCCGAAGGTGGTGACGACGGGGGCCTGGAGCCGTTCCGCCAGCTCCCTCAGCTTGCCCGAGGCGTCCGAACGAACCACTCCCCCGCCCGCGATGATCGCCGGGCGGGCGGCGCGCGACAGCAGGTCGGCGGCCACGGCGGTCAGTTCGGGGCGCGGCGGCAGGTCCTCCGGAGCGGCGTCCAGGCCGGTCACCACCGGCAGGGAGGCCGGCGCCAGCAGCACGTCCTGCGGGATCTCCACCCACACCGGGCCGTGCGGGGCGGTCAGCGCCGACTGCCAGGCCGCGGCGATCGCGGAGGGGATCTGCGACTGGGTGCGGACCGTGTGCACGGACTTCACCACGCCCCGGAACGAGGCTGCCTGGTCGGGGAGTTCGTGCAGGTAGCCGTGGCGTCCGCCGCCCAGGCCCGCCGTCGGGACCTGGCTGCCGATCGCCAGCACGGGGGCCGAGGCCGCCGCCGCCTCCTGCAGCGCGGCCAGCGACATCAGCGCGCCGGGACCGGTCGACAGCAGCAGCGGGGCCGCCTCGCCCGTGATCCGGCCGTACGCGTCCGCCGCGAAGCCGGCGTTGTTCTCCACCCGCAGGCCGACGTACCTGAGGTCCGAGCGGCGCAGGGCGTCGAACATGCCGAGGGCGTGCTGGCCGGGCAGGCCGAAGACGGTCGTCGCGCCGAGCCCGGCCAGCGTCTCCACGACCAGGTCTCCGCCGTTGCGGCCGGGGGGAGGGTTCAGGGCGGCCTCCGTCTGGGCGGCCATCGGACGGAGTACCAGGTCGTGGTCGTGGGTCACTGCGCTGCCTTCTCCTGGGCGATCCGGCGGGACATGAGCGTCGTCAGTTCGTACGCCGTGTGGGACGCGGCCACCGACGTGATCTCGGCGTGGTCGTAGGCGGGCGCCACCTCGACGACGTCCGCGGAGACCAGGTTGCACGACGCCAGCCCGCGCAGGATCTCCAGCAGTTCGCGGGAGGTCATGCCGCCCGCCTCCGGGGTGCCCGTGCCGGGCGCGTGGGCCGGGTCGAGGCAGTCGATGTCGATGGAGATGTACAGCGGGCGGTCGCCGATGCGCTGGCGCAGCTGGTCGGCCACCTCGTCGGCGCCCCGGCGGTAGACGTCCGCCGAGGTGACGATGCCGAAGCCCATCTTCTCGTCGTCGGTCAGGTCCTGCTTGCCGTACAGCGGGCCGCGGGTGCCGACGTGGGAGAGCGCCTCGGTGTCGAGGATGCCCTCCTCCACCGCGCGCCGGAACGGGGTGCCGTGGGTGTACTCGGCGCCGAAGTAGGTGTCCCAGGTGTCGAGGTGGGCGTCGAAGTGGAGCAGGGCGACCGGGCCGTGCTTCCTGGCGACGGACCTCAGCAGCGGCAGGGCGATGGTGTGGTCGCCGCCCAGCGTCATCAGGCGGGCGCCGGTGCCGAGCAGTTCGTCGGCCGCCGCCTCGATCGTCTCCACGGCCTCGTTGATGTTGAACGGGTTCACCGCGATGTCGCCGCCGTCGGCGACCTGGGCGAGGGCGAAGGGGGAGGCGTCCTGCGCCGGGTTGTAGGGGCGCAGCAGCCGGGACGCCTCGCGGATCGCGTTGCCGCCGAAGCGGGCGCCCGGCCGGTAGGAGACGCCCGAGTCGAACGGCACGCCCACCACGGCGACGTCGGCGCGGCCGACCTCGTCGAGGCGGGGCAGCCGGGCGAAGGTCGCGGGACCGGCGTACCGCGGGACGCGGGAGGAGTCGACGGGGCCGCGGGGCGTCTCGGTGCTGCTCATGGGAACTGCCTTCTTTCTTAAGCTTTCTTACGCTTCGTCGCGTATGTGCTGCTTGCTTCCCGACTCTACCGGGGAGCCGGGACCGGTTCGGACAGGGGTTCGGGAGACCGGCCGGCCAGGCGTTCGCGCCAGGCGGCGAGCACGGCGGCGTCGGTGGCCGGGGTGGCCAGGGAGACGACCAGGTAGGCGGCCAGGGAGGACAGCAGGCCGTAGTAGACGGGCTCGTTGGCGAGGATGCCGTAGCCGGCCATCAGGCCGATGACCGCGAGGCCGCCGACCACGACGGAGGCCAGGGCGCCCTGCACGGTGCCGCGCTTCCACAGCAGCCCGCCGAGGATGGGGACGAGGAGACCGCCGACCAGGAGGTTGTAGGCGACGGTCAGCGCCTCGACGACGTCGTCGATCGCGATGGCGGTGCCGATGACGGCGATGCCCATGATCAGGATGAACGCTCGGTTGCCCCTGACCTCGTCGTGCTGTTGCCCGCCGGAGGACGTCACGACGCCCCGCAGCCGCGCCCAGATGTCGTTGTTGGCGACGGTCGCGCAGGCGATCAGCGCGCCGGAGGAGGTCGACATCACGGCCGCGAGCGCCGCCGCGAGCACCAGGCCCCGCACCCCGGCCGGGAGTTCGTCCTTCACGATGGTCGCGAAGGCGTCGTCGGCACTGGACAGCTTCGGGTAGAGCACCTTGGCCGCCGTGCCGATGACCGCGCCGGCGAGGGCGTACGCGAGGCAGTAGGTGCCCGCGACGGTTCCGCCCCACCGGGCCGTGCGGTCGCTGCGGGCGGTGAAGACGCGCTGCCAGATGTCCTGTCCGATGAGCATGCCGAAGGTGTAGATCAGCACGTAGGTGAAGATCGTCTCGCCGCCGATGCCCAGCGGGTCGAAGTACTCGGTCGGCAGCTGCGCCCGCATCTCGGAGAAACCGCCCGCCCTGACGACGGCGATGGGCAGCAGGAGCAGCAGCACGCCGACCGTCTTGACCACGAACTGCACCATGTCGGTGAGCGTGATCGACCACATGCCGCCGAGCGTGGAGTACGCGACGACGATCGAGCCGCCGAGGACGATCGCCGCGGTCCGGTCCATGTCGAACAGGACGTCGAAGATGGTGGCGTAGGCGATGGTGGACGTCACGGCGAGCATGAGGGTGTACGCCCACATCACGACGCCGGAGATGACGCCCGCGCGGCCGCCGTAGCGCAGGTCCAGCATCTCGGAGACGGTGTAGACCCTCAGCCGGGCGATGCGGGCGGAGAAGAACACCGACAGCGCGAGCAGGCCGAGGCCGATGGTGAGGACCATCCAGGCGCCGGACAGGCCGTACTGGTAGCCGAGGCCGACGCCGCCGATGGTGGAGGCGCCGCCGAGCACGATCGCCGCCATGGTGCCGGAGTACATCGCGGGCCCGAGGCGGCGGCCGGCCACCAGGAACTCGCTCTTGGACCCGGCGCGGCGCATGCCCCACCAGCCCATGGCCAGCATGCCGGCCAGGTAGACGACGATGACGGTGTAGTCGACGGCCATGTGGGGCCTCCTTCACGCACTCTCGGTGGCGTGTCGTGCGGTTGCCGGGGAAGCCGGCAGCGGCTCGCGGGGACATCCGCCCGTACCCGTGGCTGCCGGTCTGGGTCGACCCTAGGTGGCCGGAAAGCGACTGCGAAGTGTACTTTTCCTCCATTCGGATCCCGGTGGACGGAGGAAACGCACACCATGCCGGATCCCGCGGTCCCGCCCGCTCCCCCGGTGCCCCTGGCGGCTCTGCTGGCCCGCGAGGACCTGGCCCTGCGCCGGATCGCCGGACCGCGGGACCCGGACACCGTGATCCACTGGGTGCACACCTCGGAGATGGCGGACCCGTATCCGTACCTGCTGGGCGGGGAGCTGCTGCTGACGGCGGGCGTCCACATCCCGCAGGAGGCGGACCCGGCCGGGAGCGCCCAGGGCCCGCGGGACTACTTCGACGCCTACGTCTCCCGGATCGTGGCCGCGGGCGGCGCGGCGCTCGGCTTCGGTCTCGCGCCGGTGCACGACACCGTGCCGCACGCCCTGGCCGCGGCCTGCGAGGCGTACGGACTCCCCCTGCTGGAGGTCCCGCCGCACACCACCTTCTCGGGCGTGGCCCGCGCGGTCTGGCAGCTGATGGCCCAGGCCCGCCTGGCCGAGCTGCGCCGGGTGACCGAGGCCCAGCAGAGCCTGGCCGCCGCCGCGGCCCGGCCCGACCCGGTGCCGGCCGTGCTGCGGCAGCTCGCCGGGCGGCTGGGCGGCCGGGCGGTGCTGTACGGACCGGAGGGGGCCCCTCTGGCGGCGGCCGGGCGGGAAGTGCCGGCCGAGGTCGCCGAGGCGATGGCGGCCCTGGCCCGGGAGGTCACCCGCCGCGCCTCCTCCACCGCCACCGACACCCTGGCCGGCACCCACCTCGCCGCCTACGCCCTCGGCACCGGGCAGGGCTTCGTCCTCGGGGTCGCGGCCCCGCAGCGCGCCGCCGGCGACCACACCGTGGCCTCCGTCGCCGCCGTCCTCCTCTCCCTGCTCACCGGCGAACACCAGAGCACCGCGGGCGCGGCCCGCTCCTCCGCCCTGGTACGGCTCCTGCTGGGCGCCCCGCCCGAGGAGGTGGCCCCGCTGCTCGGCGCCGGGACGTGGCGCGTCGTGCACGCCCGCCCGGACACCGGCGCCCCGGACGCCGTCGCCGCCTCCGCGCTGGGCGCCGCCCTGGGCTCCCCCCTGGTCGACGCGGCCGGGGACGTCGTACGCGTCCTCGTCCCCGCCGGCCGGGCACCCGCCCCGCTGCCCGGCTGGACCCTGGGCGTCAGCGCCGCCGCCGGCCCGCCGGACTGGCCGGCCGCCGACACGCAGGCCGCCCGCGCCCTGGCCCGGGCCCGCGCCACCCGCGCCCCCCTGGTCCGGCACGGCGACCGCCCGGTCCTCGCCGACCTGGTCCCGCCCGACGAGGCGGCGGCCCACGCCCGCGCCCTGCTCGCCCCGCTCGCCGGGCGGCCCGCCCTGGCCGAGACCCTGCGCACCTGGCTGTCCCTGCACGGCAGCTGGGACCGCACCGCGGTCGCCCTGTCGGTGCACCGCAACACCGTGCGGCAGCGCATCGCCCGCTGCGCCGCGCTGCTGGAGGCCGACCTGGACGACCCGGACGTACGGATGGAACTGTGGTTCGCGCTGCGCCGGGCCTGAGTACGTGACGCGCGTCCCAGCGTCCGATACGCCAAGGACGGCCCCCGGCCGCTGCCTCACAATGGATGCCATGCCGATACCCGGGACACCCAGCCGCGCCGAACTCGTCGAGCACCTCGTGAAGACCCGTATCGCGGGGAAGGTGGCCACACCGCGCGAGAACAACCTCTCCCACTACCGGAAACTGGCCAACGGCGACCGCCACTACTGGCTCGGACTGGAACTCGGCGACCGCTGGACCGACGAGCAGGACGTGCTCGCGGTGATGGCGGAGCGGTGCGGCGTCAGCGACGACCCCGGGCACCGGTACGGCCAGGACACCATCGACCCCGAGCTGACCGTCGCCGCGCTGGAGCGGATGGCCGGGCGGCTGCGCAAGGCGGCCGACGGCGGGCAGCGGGTGCTGTTCGCCACCGGGCACCCCGGCGGCCTGCTGGACGTGCACCGCGCCACGGCCGCCGCCCTGCGCGCGGCGGGCTGCGAGATCGTCGTCATCCCGGACGGGCTGCAGACGGACGAGGGGTACGTCATGCAGTTCGCTGACGTGGCGGTGCTGGAGCACGGCGCCACGCTGTGGCACACCCACTCCGGCGAGCCGATGAAGGCGATCCTGACCGGCCTGGAGCGCGCGGGCCGCCCGCTGCCCGACCTGGTCGTCGCCGACCACGGCTGGGCGGGGTACGCCGGCCAGCACGGCGTGGACTCGGTCGGCTACGCCGACTGCAACGATCCGGCGCTGTTCCTCGCGGAGGCCGAGGGCACCGTGCAGGTGACGGTCCCTCTCGACGACCACGTGGTCAGTCCGCGCTTCTACGACCCGATGACGCGGTACCTGCTGACGGAGGCGGGCCTGCTCTGAGGAGGAGCCAGGCCCTGTCGTCCGGATCTTCCCGGCGTCGCGGCGCCCGGCACGCACATCCGCGGCGTCGTCGCCGGCCTCCGACGCTCCGCGTCGGCTCCCTCCTCCGCCTTGCAGCCGCACGCACCAGGCCCCGCCCGGGTCGGCTGAAAGGTGCCGCACCTCACAGCCGGCCCGATCCGGACAACAGGCCCTAGGTCCGCGGCACGCGGACCACGCCCTCCTGGACGACCGAGATCGCCAGTCGCCCGTCCTGCGTGTAGATGCGGGCCTGGCCCAGGCCGCGCCCGCCGTACGCGGACGGCGACTCCTGGTCGTACAGCAGCCACTCGTCGGCGCGGAACGGCCGGTGGAACCACATCGCGTGGTCCAGCGACGCCCCGACCACGTCGCCGACGGCCCAGCCGCCGCGGCCGTGCGCGAGCAGCACCGAGTCCAGCAGGGTCATGTCGGAGACGTAGGTGGCGAGGACGACGTGCAGCAGCGGGTCGTCGACCTCGCGGTCCAGCTTGCCGTCGGTGCGGAACCAGACCTGGGAGCGCGGCTCGCGCGGCTCGCCGAACCGGCCGAACGGCGGCTCGCCGACGTAGCGCAGGTCGACCGCGGCCCGCGCCTCGACAAACCGCTCCACGATCTCCGGGTCGAGGTGGGCGTAGCCGCGCAGCCGCTCCTCGGAGGTGGGCAGCGTGGCCGGGTCCGGCGCGGGCGGCATCGGCGCCTGGTGGTCCAGGCCCTCCTCGTACGCCTGGAAGGACGCCGAGAGGTGGAAGATCGGCTTGCCGTGCTGGACCGCGACCACCCGGCGGGTGGTGAAGGAGCGGCCGTCGCGGATCCGGTCGACCGTGTAGACGATGGGGGCGCCCGGGTCGCCGGGGCGCAGGAAGTACGCGTGCAGGGAGTGCGCCGGCCGGTCCGCGGGGACCGTGCGCCCGGCGGCGAGGAGCGCCTGGGCCGCGACCTGTCCGCCGAAGACGCGCGGGACGACGGCGGAGCGGGACCGGCCGCGGAAGACGTCCTCCTCGACCCGCTCCAGGTCGAGCAGGTCGAGGAGGCCCTGAAGTGCCTGGCTCATGGGGGCGGTGGTGTGCGGCGGGGGTTCCGGCGGCCCTACAGCCCCATGTCCTTGGCGATGATCGTCTTCATGATCTCGCTGGTGCCGCCGTAGATGCGGTTGACGCGGTTGTCGGCGTACAGGCGGGCGATCGGGTACTCGTTCATGTAGCCGTAGCCGCCGTGCAGCTGGAGGCAGCGGTCGATGACGCGGTGCGCGACCTCGGTGCAGAACAGCTTGGCGCTGGCGGCCTCGGCGGGGGTGAGCTCGCCGGCGTCGAGGGCCTCCAGCGCGCGGTCGGCGACGGCCTCGGCCGCGTCCACCTCGGCCTGGCAGGCGGCCAGTTCGAACTTGGTGTTCTGGAAGTGGGCGACCGGCTTGCCGAAGACGGTGCGCTCCTGCACGTACTGCTTGGCGAACCGGACGGCGGCCTTGGCCTGCGCGTAGGCGCCGTAGGCGATGCCCCAGCGCTCGGAGGGCAGGTTGGCGCCGAGGTAGGAGAAGCCCTTGTTCTCCTCGCCGAGCAGGTCCTCGACGGGCACCTTGACGTCGACGAAGGCGAGTTCGGCGGTGTCGGAGGTCTTCAGGCCGAGCTTGTCGAGCTTGCGGCCGACGGAGTAGCCCTCGGACTTGGTGTCGACGGCGAACAGGGAGATGCCGTGGCGGCGGTCCTCGGCCGTGGGCGCGGCCGTGCGGGCGCAGACGATGACCTTGTCGGCGTGGACGCCGCCGGTGATGAAGGTCTTGGCGCCGTTGAGGACGTAGTGGGTGCCGTCCTCGCTCAGCTTGGCGGTGGTCTTCATGCCCGCGAGGTCGGAGCCGGTGCCCGGCTCGGTCATCGCGATGGCCCACATCTCCTCGCCGGAGACGAACTTGGGCAGGAACCGCTTCTTCTGCTCGTCGGTGGCGAGCATCTTGATGTACGGCAGGGCGAGCAGGACGTGCACGCCGGAGCCGCCGAAGGTGACGCCCGCGCGGGCGGTCTCCTCGTACTGGATGGCCTCGAACTTGTGGGTCTCCAGGCCGGCGCCGCCGTACTCCTCGGGGACGTTGATGCCGAAGACGCCCAGCTCGCCGAGCTTGTAGTAGAAGTCGCGGGGCGCCTGACCCGCCGCGAACCACTCGTCGTAGACCGGGACGACCTCGGCCTCGATGAAGGCGCGGATGGTCTCCCGGAACGCCTCGTGATCCTCGTTGAACACCGTACGGCGCACGCCGCCACCTCCACGGACTCTGGGCATGTCTAAGCGCTTGCTCAGACTCAAGGTACCGGCGAGTACGAAGCCCGTCCAGGGTGACCTTGCCCACCTCGCGCCCGCGGCGGGCCGGCGTCGGCCACGGCCCGTCCCGTGCCCCGCGCGGGGCACGGGACGGGCCGCGCCGCTCAGCCCGCCAGCCCCAACTCCCGTGCGATCAGCATCCGCTGGACCTCGCTCGTGCCCTCGCCGATCTCCAGGATCTTGGAGTCGCGCCACATGCGGGCGACCGGGTACTCGTTCATGAAGCCGTAGCCGCCGTGGATCTGGGTGGCGTCGCGGGCGTTGTCGACCGCGACGGTGGAGCAGTAGAGCTTCGCCAGCGCCGCCTCCTTCTTGAAGGGTTCGCCGGCGACCAGGCGGCTGGCCGCGTCCCGCCAGGCCAGCCGGGCCGTGTGGGCCTTCATCTCCATGTCGGCGATCTTGAACTGGACGGCCTGGTTGGCGCCGATGGGCCGGCCGAAGGCGTGACGTTCCTTCGCGTAGGCCAGCGACTCGTCCACGCAGCCCTGCGCCAGGCCCGTCGCGAGCGCCGCGATGGCGATGCGGCCCTCGTCGAGGATGCGCAGGAACTGGGCGTAGCCGCGGCCCTCCTCGCCCAGCAGGTTGGCGGCCGGGACCCGGACGTCCGCGAAGGAGAGTTCGCGGGTGTCCGAGGCGTTCCAGCCGACCTTGGAGTACGGGGCCGCGACCGTGAAGCCGGGGGTGCCCGACGGGACGATGATCGCCGAGATCTCGGGCCTTCCGTCCGGCTTGCGGCCCGTGACCGCCGTGACCGTCACCAGGCCCGTGATGTCCGTGCCCGAGTTGGTGATGAAGCACTTGGTGCCGTTGATGACCCACTCGTCGGTCGAGGGGTCCAGGCGGGCCGTGGTGCGGGTCGCGCCCGCGTCCGAGCCGCCGTCCGGTTCCGTCAGGCCGAAGGCGCCCAGCATCTCGCCGGAGCACATGCGCGGGAGCCACCGGCGCTTCTGCTCCTCGGTGCCGAAGAGGTGGATGGGCATCGCACCCAGGGAGACCCCGGCCTCGAGCGTGATGGCGACCGAGGAGTCGACCCGGGCCAGTTCCTCCAGCGCCACCCCGAGGGCCAGGTAGTCCCCGCCCATGCCGCCGTACTCCTCGGGGAACGGCAGCCCGAACAGGCCCATGCGGCCCATCTCGCGGACGATCTCGTAGGGGAACTCGTGCCGCTCGTAGAAGTCGCCGATCTTGGGCGCCACGATGTCGTGCGCGAACGCCTCGACGGTGCGCCGCAGTTCCTCCAGCTCGGGGGAGAGACGGTGGTCCATGGTGATCACTGCTCCTCGGAGTCCTCGTGGGACAGGGCTCGGACGGTGCGGGACGGGCTGGGCCGGCCCAGGTGATCGGCCATCCACACGCTTGTGGCGACGAGACGGCCGAGGTCGACCCCGGTGTCGATGCCGAGGCCCCGCAGCATCCACACGAGGTCTTCGGTGGCGAGGTTGCCGGTGGCGGACTTGGCGTAGGGGCAGCCGCCGAGTCCGCCGGCGGAGGCGTCGACGGTGGTGACGCCGTGCCGGAGCGCGGCCAGGGTGTTGGCGAGGGCCTGGCCGTAGGTGTCGTGGAAGTGGACGCCCAGGGCCGGGGTCGGGACGCCGGCCTCGTTCAGCGCCGTCAGCAGCGCGGTGACGTGGCCCGGGGTCGCCACCCCGATGGTGTCGCCGAGGCTCAGCTCGTCGCAGCCCATGTCGAGCAGCGCCCGGCATACCCGGACGACCCGGGGGACCGGGACCGCGCCCTCCCACGGGTCGCCGAAGCACATCGACAGGTAGCCGCGGACATGGCCGCCCGCCGCCTTCGCGCGCGCCACCACCGGCTCGAACATGGCCAGGGCCTCGTCCACCGTGCGGTTGAGGTTGGCCCTGGCGAAGGACTCGGTGGCGCTGGCGAAGACGGCCACGCGGCGGGCGCCGAGCGCCAGCGCCCGGTCCAGGCCGCGTTCGTTGGGGACGAGGACCGGGAGCGCCACCGGCAGGCCGGCGACCATCGGGTACAGCCGCTCGGCGTCCGCCAGTTGGGGCACCCACTTGGGGTGCACGAAGCTGGTCGCCTCGATCGTGGTCAGTCCGGCGCCGGCCAGGCGGCGGACGAACTCCGCCTTGACCTCCGTCGGGACGGTCGCCGGCTCGTTCTGCAGGCCGTCGCGCGCGCCGACCTCGTGGATCCGGACGCGGGCGGGCAGGCCCTCGGCCGGTACGGCCATGGGAAGGCCCTCGGCTGTCATTCCGTCTCCTCCCCACGGGGTGCGATGACGGCCAGCACCTGGTCCATGGCGACCGTCGTGCCCGGCGCCACGTCCAGTTCGGTGACCGTGCCGGCGTGCGGGGCGGAGATGACGTGCTCCATCTTCATCGCCTCCACCACCAGCAGGCTCTGACCGGCCGCGACCTCGTCGCCGACGGCGACCTTCACGACCGTGACCGTCCCCGGCATGGGCGCGGTGAGGGAGTCGGCGCCCGCGTGGGCCGCGCGGGTCAGGGACGCGGCGACCGGGTCGTGGTCGCGCACCTGCCAGGCGTCGCCGTCGCGGCCGAGCCAGTCGGCGGCGCGGTGGAAGGTGTGGCGGACGCCGTCCAGGGTCACGGACACCCGGTCGCCGGTGACGGTGTGGGTGCCGCGCGGGACGTACGCCACGGGGTCGCCGAGGGCCCGCAGGTGGAAGGTGACGGGCTTCGGCTCGCCGCCCAGCCGCCAGCCGCTCGGCACGGAGAAGGGGTCGGTCCAGCCGTCGTCCTCCGGCTTCAGCGCCTCCAGCCGTACGGCCGCCGCCGCCTCGTACACCTCCTCCGGTACGCCGGCGGGGACGAGCCCCGCCACCTCCCGCTCCACCAGCCCGGTGTCCAGCTCCCCGGCGACCACCGCCGGATGCGCCAGCAGCCGGCGCAGGAACCCGGCGTTGGTCTGCACGCCCAGCGTCACCGTCCGCGCGAGGGCCGCGCGGAGCCTGCGCAGGGCCGTGGCGCGGTCGGGTCCGTAGGCGATCACCTTGGAGAGCATGGGGTCGTACAGGCTGCCGACCTCGGTGCCCTCGCTGAGCCCGGAGTCGGTGCGGACCCCCTCGCCCTGCGGCTCGTGCAGCCGCAGCACCGTGCCGCCGGAGGGCAGGAATCCGCGGGCGGGGTCCTCGGCGCAGATGCGGGCCTCGATCGCGTGCCCGGTGAGGCGGACGTCGTCCTGCCCGAACAGCAGCGGCTCGCCCGCCGCCACCCGCAGCTGCCACTCCACCAGGTCCAGGCCGGTGATCAGCTCGGTGACCGGGTGCTCCACCTGCAGACGGGTGTTCATCTCCATGAAGTAGTACGACGTCGGGTCGCCGCCGGACACGATGAACTCCACCGTGCCCGCGCCCCGGTAGCCGCAGGAGCGGGCCGCCTGGACCGCCGCCTCGCCCATCGCCGCGCGGGTGCGCTCGTCCAGGAGGACGGAGGGCGCCTCTTCGATGATCTTCTGGTGGCGGCGCTGCAGGGAGCACTCGCGCTCGCCCAGGTGGACGACGTTGCCGTGGCCGTCGGCCAGGACCTGGATCTCGATGTGCCGGGGGCGGTCGATCCACCGCTCGACCAGGAGGGTGTCGTCGCCGAAGGAGACGCGGGCCTCGCGGCGGGCCGCGGCGATCTCCTCCTCCAGCAGGGCCAGGTCCCGCACCAGGCGCATGCCCTTGCCGCCGCCGCCCGCCGAGGGCTTCAGCAGCACGGGCGCGCCCAGCTCGCGGGCCGCCTCGGCCAGCTCGGGGTCGCGTCCGCCGGGGACGACCGGGACCCCGGCGGCCCGCACGGTCTCCTTGGCGCGGATCTTGTCGCCCATGAGGGAGATCGCGTCGGCCGGAGGGCCGATGAAGACCAGCCCCGCCGCGGCGCAGGCGCGCGCGAAGCCGGCGTTCTCGGCGAGGAAGCCGTAGCCGGGGTGGACGGCCTGGGCGCCGCTGCGGGCGGCGGCGTCGAGGATCCGCTCGACGCAGAGGTAGCTCTCGGCCGCCGGCGCCGGTCCGATCCGGACCGCCGTGTCGGCCTCGCGCACGTGCCGGGCGTCGGCGTCCGCGTCGGAGAAGACGGCCACCGAGCGCACGCCCATCGCCCGCAGGGTGCGGATGACGCGGACGGCGATCTCGCCCCGGTTGGCCACGAGTACGGTGTCGAACATCTGTCCAAGTCCCCCTGTCACATCCGGAAGACGCCGAACTGGGGGTCACCCAGCGGGGCGTTGGCGCACGCGGTCAGGGCCAGTCCCAGCACCTGCCGGGTCTCCAGCGGGTCGATCACGCCGTCGTCCCACAGGCGTGCGGTGGCGTAGTAGGCGTTGCCCTGGCGCTCGTACTGGGCGCGGATCGGCGCCTTGAAGGCCTCTTCCTCCTCCGGGGGCCACTGCTCGCCCCGGGCCTCCAGCTGGTCCCGCTTGACGGTGGCGAGGACCGAGGCGGCCTGCTCGCCGCCCATCACGGAGATCTTGGCGTTGGGCCACATCCACAGGAAGCGGGGCGAGTACGCCCGCCCGCACATGGAGTAGTTCCCGGCGCCGTACGAGCCGCCGACCACCACCGTCAGCTTCGGCACGCGCGTGCAGGCGACGGCCGTGACCATCTTGGCGCCGTGCTTGGCGATGCCGCCCGCCTCGTAGTCGCGCCCCACCATGAAGCCGGAGATGTTCTGCAGGAAGACCAGCGGGATCCCGCGCTGGTCGCACAGCTCGACGAAGTGGGCGCCCTTCTGGGCGGACTCGGCGAACAGGATGCCGTTGTTGGCGACGATGCCGACCGGGTGGCCGTGGATCCGGGCGAAGCCGGTGACCAGGGTCTGCCCGAACTCGGACTTGAACTCGGCGAAGCGCGAGCCGTCGACCACGCGCGCGATGACCTCGCGGACGTCGTAGGGGGTGCGGGGGTCGACGGGGACCGCGCCGTAGAGCCCGTACGGATCGACCTTCGGTTCGGCCGGCCGGGTGACCTCCCACGGCGGCGTCCCGCGCGCGGGGAGGGTCGAGACGATGGTCCGGACGATCCGCAGCGCGTGGGCGTCGTCCTCGGCGAGGTGGTCGGTGACGCCGGAGATCCGGGAGTGGACCTCGCCGCCGCCGAGCTCCTCCGCGGTGACGACCTCCCCGGTGGCCGCCTTCACCAGCGGGGGGCCGCCGAGGAAGATCGTGCCCTGGTTGCGGACGATCACGGCCTCGTCGCTCATGGCCGGGACGTACGCCCCGCCGGCCGTGCAGGAGCCGAGCACGGCCGCGATCTGCGGGATGCCGGCGCCGGACATGCGGGCCTGGTTGTAGAAGATCCGGCCGAAGTGGTCGCGGTCCGGGAAGACCTCGTCCTGCAGGGGCAGGAACGCTCCCCCGGAGTCGACGAGGTACAGACAGGGAAGCCGGTTCTCCAGGGCCACCTCCTGGGCCCTCAGGTGCTTCTTCACGGTCATCGGGTAGTACGTGCCGCCCTTGACGGTCGCGTCGTTGGCGACGATCACGCACTCGCGCCCCGAGACCCGCCCGATGCCCGCGATGACGCCCGCGGCCGGGGCCTGCCCGTCGTACATCCCGTCCGCCGCGAGCGGGGCCAGCTCCAGGAACGGCGAGCCGGGGTCGAGGAGGGCGTCGACCCGGTCGCGCGGGAGCAGCTTTCCGCGCGCGGTGTGCCGCGCCCGGGCCTTCTCCCCGCCCCCCAGTCGCGCCGCCGCCAGTTTGGCGCGCAGCTCCTCGACGAGGGCGCGGTGCGCCTCCTCGTTGGCCCGAAAGGCCTCCGACGCGGGATCTGCCGCGCTGTGAAGCTCCGGTGCCTCGTGCATCCTGCGGTCCCCTCACCTTGTTAATGAGCGTTAACGCATTTCCTTCAGGTTAACGACCGCTAACCTCGCTGTCTAGAATTACCTCCATGGCCACCAGAACCGACGCCCCCACCCGCCGCGAGCAGATCCTGAAGGAGGCCGCCCGACTGTTCGCCGAGCGCGGCTTCCACGGCGTCGGGGTCGACGAGATAGGCGCCGCGGTCGGCATCAGCGGACCCGGGCTGTACCGGCACTTCGCGGGCAAGGACGCGATGCTCGCGGAGCTGCTGGTCGGGATCAGCGGGCAGCTGCTGACCGGTGCGAAGCGACGCCTGGCGGAGGCCGACGGGGCGGCCCCGGAGGCGGTCCTCGACTCGCTGATCGAGGGGCACATCGACTTCGCGCTCGACGACCGTCCCCTCATCACCCTGCACGACCGCGAGCTGGACCGCCTCCGGGACAGCGACCGCAAGCTGGTGCGCCAGTTCCAGCGGCAGTACGTCGAGCTGTGGGTGGGGGTGGTGCGCAGGGTCTACCCGGCCCTCGCCGAGCCGCCCGCCCGTTCGGCGGTCCACTCGGTCTTCGGCCTGCTGAACTCGACACCCCACCTGGGCCGGCCGGGGTCGCTGCCGGGGCGGGACGCGACGGCGGAGCTGCTGCACCGGATGGCGCGGGGGGCACTCGCGGCAGCGGCGGCCCAGTCGTGACGACGGGCCCGCCGGCGGGCCTCCGGCTCACTGCCTTGGGGCCATGGGCATGGACTACGCGAAGATGCGCGCGATCGCCGAGCAGCTCGGGGCCTACGCCGAGCAGCTCGAAGGCGCCTGGAGCGTCGAGATCGGCCCGTCCGGCCCGATACTGGCCATGACGTGTCCGTCGAAGCGTCACGAGGGCACGGTCCGCCGCATCTGCAAGCAGCTGGACGACCAGCTCCTCGGCACTCACCCCGGCTGCATCTGCGCCAGCGGTCCCGAGATCGAGCACCCGGCGATCGGCCGCATGCGCCTGCCCGACGCGGTCGTCATCCCGGAGGCGACCCTCGACGAGGAGGGCCTCGCCGTCGATGCGGCGGAGGTCCTGGCGGTCGTCGAGATCGTCCCCCCGTCCAACCCCCACAACGACTACGTCGAGAAGCTCGCCGACTACCCGGCCATGGGCATCGCCCACTACCTGATCGTCGATCCGCGCACCGGCACGATCGAGGTGCACTCCGATCCGTGCAAGGGGCGCTACACCCGCAAGGACTCCTACATCTACGGCGATCCGGTGCCGTTCGGCCCGTGGACGGTGGAGACGTCCGCGTTCCGCCGCTACGGCAGGAACGCGGACGGGGACGGGGCGGCCTGAGGGCCCGCCCCCGGCCGCCCCGCGCGAAGCCCCGGGAACGCGGGCGGCGCCGGCGGGAGCGGCGCCGCCCGCGTCCGGCGTGTGACGGGGACGACCGCACGCCGGCGCATCACCGGTCCGTCACCGGGGCACTGTGTACCGGACGCCCTCTGGACAAGACGTGAGGTTAGGCTAACCTAAGGCTGCTCAGCCACATGGCCCAATCGGCGCGCACGCCGTGGCCCCGTACGCACGAAAGCAGATCCACCCATGTCGAATGCCAGAACCGCCCGCTTCTCCCGTCGCGGACTCCTCGCCTCCGGCGGCGCCCTCGGCCTCGGCGCCCTCGTGACCGCGTGCGGCGGCAGCGACAAGAAGGACGGCGGCTCGGACTCGACGGCGGCGGGCAAGGCCAAGTCCGGCCCCTGGACCTTCAAGGACGACCGCGGCACCACCGTGAAGCTCGACAAGGTCCCCGCGAACATCGTGGCCTTCACGGGTGTCGCCGCGGCCCTCCACGACTACGGCGTCCAGGTCAAGGGCGTCTTCGGCCCGACCAGGACCGCGGACGGCAAGGCCGACGTCCAGGCCGGCGACATGGACGTCAGCAAGGTGACCGTCCTCGGCAACGCCTGGGACCAGTTCAACGTCGAGAAGTACGCGACCCTCGCGCCCGACGTCCTGATCAGCACGATGTTCGACGACGCCGGCACCCTCTGGTACGTCCCCGAGGCCTCCAAGGAGAAGATCGCCAAGCTCGCCCCGAGCGTGGGCATCTCCGTCTACGACCGCCAGCTGACCGCGCCCCTGCAGCGCGTGTGGGAGCTGGCCGAGTCGCTCGGCGCGGACATGAAGGCCGCCAAGGCCACCGACGCCAAGAAGCGCTTCGAGGAGGCCTCGGAGCGGCTGCGCAAGGCCGCCAAGGCGCACCCCGACATCAAGGTGATGGCCGGTTCCGCCAGCCAGGAGCTGTTCTACGTCTCCGGCACCAACCTTTCCGTCGACCTGGAGTACTTCAAGGCGCTCGGCGTGAACTTCGTCGAGCCGCCGGAGAAGGCCAAGTCCGAGGGCGGCGGCTGGTTCGAGTCCCTGAGCTGGGAGAACGTCGACAAGTACCGGGCCGACATCATCATGATGGACGACCGCTCCTCGGCCATCCAGCCCGCCGACATCACCGAGGCGACCTGGAAGAAACTGCCCGCGGTCAAGGCCGGCCAGGTCATTCCCCGCTCCGCCGAGCCGATCCTGTCCTACGACAAGTGCGCCCCACTGGTCGAGAACCTCGCCAAGGCCATCGAGACGGCCAAGAAGGTCAGCTGACCCCCACCCCCTCAGCCCCCTGACGAAGCATCGGGAGCACCCATGACGACGGCCGTGGCCGCCCCGTTCCGTTTCTTCTCCCTCCAGGTCGTGCGGACGAGGCGGCTCGGCCCGTCGCTGCTCCGGGTCACCTTCGCGGGACCGGATCTGCACGCCTTCCACTCCGACGGGCGCGACCAGTCGCTGTCGCTGTTCCTGCCGCATCCGGGGCAGAGCGAGCCGGTCGTCCCGCTGGAGCTCGGCGACGGATGGTGGCAGGGCTGGCGGGAACTCCCGGACGACGTACGGGCCGTGATGCGCTCGTACACGCTGCGGGCCCTGCGGCGGAACCCCGACGAGATCGACATCGACTTCGCGCTGCACGGCGTGGAGCCGGGCTCCGGCACCCTGGCCGGTCCCGCCTCCCGGTGGGCCGCCGGGGCCGCCGCCGGCGACCGGGTGCTGCTGCTCGGTCCGGCGGTCGCGGACAACCGGGCGATCCGCTTCCGGCCGCCGGAGGGAACCGACCTGGTGCTCGTGTGGGGCGACGAGACCGCCGTCCCGGCCGTCTCGGCCATCGTCGAGTCGCTGCCGGCCGGCACCCGCGCCCGGGTCTGGCTGGAGGTCCCCCGCGCCGGGGACATCCAGGACCTCGCCACCGAGGCCGACGCCGAGATCACCTGGCTGGTGCGGGACGAGCACCGCGCCGGGAGCTCCCCCGCGGCCCTCGACGTGCTGCGCGCCGCCGAACTGCCGCGCGCCGAGCGGCCGTACGTCTGGATCGCGGGCGAGTCGGGCTGCGTGAAGCAGCTGCGCCGGCACTTCGTGGGCGAGCGCGGGATCGACCGCCGGTCGGTCACGTTCGTGGGCTACTGGCGCCAGGGCCTGACGGAGGAACAACTGCGCGAGCAGGGCGAGTAGTTGCCCTCCGCGCCTGTCCGTCGCCCCTGAGGCCGCAGTGATCGCGGTCACGGCGGGGACGGGGTCTGGCAAGGGTTACTTAGGTTAGGCTAACCTAAGTCGAACTTGTGGCTCGACCCCGTTTCCGTCCCGCACCGGACTGTCCCCACCGGAGGACCCCCACATGCGCTCGCACCTGCTCAACGACACCACCGCGGAGCAGTACCGCCGCTCCGTGACCCAAGGAGTCGAGCGGGTGGCCGCAAAACTCGCCACCACCGACCGGCCGTTCACCGGCGTCACGGTCGACGCCCTCGCTCCCCGCATCGACGAGATCGACCTCGACCAGCCGCTGCACGACACCACCGCGGTGCTCGACGAACTGGAGGACGTCTACCTCCGGGACGCGGTCTACTTCCACCACCCCCGCTACCTGGCCCACCTCAACTGCCCGGTCGTCATCCCGGCCGTGCTCGGCGAGGCCGTCCTGTCCGCCGTCAACTCCTCCCTGGACACCTGGGACCAGTCGGCCGGCGGCACCCTCATCGAGCGCAAACTGATCGACTGGACGGCCGGCCGCATCGGCCTCGGCCCGGCCGCCGACGGCGTGTTCACCTCCGGCGGCACCCAGTCCAACCTCCAGGCGCTGCTGCTGGCCCGCGAGGAGGCCAAGACCGACGACCTGGCGAGACTGCGCGTCTTCGCCTCCGAGGTCAGCCACTTCAGCGTGCAGAAGTCGGCGAAACTGCTCGGCCTCGGCCAGGACGCCGTGGTCTCGGTCCCCGTCGACCACGACAAGCGGATGCAGACCGTCGCGCTCGCCCGCGAGCTGGAGCGCTGCAGGCGGGACGGCCTCGTCCCGATGGCCGTCGTCGCCACCGCCGGCACCACCGACTTCGGCTCCATCGACCCGCTGCCCGAGATCGCCGGGCTGTGCGAGCAGTTCGACGCCTGGATGCACGTCGACGCCGCCTACGGCTGCGGTCTGCTCGCCTCCCTGAAGTACCGGGACCGCCTGGCCGGCATCGAGCACGCCGACTCCGTCACCGTCGACTACCACAAGTCCTTCTTCCAGCCGGTGAGTTCGTCGGCCGTGCTCGTCAAGGACGCCTCGACGCTCCGTCACGCCACCTACCACGCCGAGTACCTCAACCCGCGCCGCATGGTGCAGGAACGCATCCCCAACCAGGTGGACAAGTCCCTGCAGACCACCCGCCGCTTCGACGCGCTCAAGCTGTGGGTGACCCTGCGCGTGATGGGCGCCGACGGCATCGGGCAGCTCTTCGACGAGGTGTGCGACCTCGCGCGGGAGGGCTGGGAGCTGCTGGCCGCCGACCCGCGCTTCGACGTGGTCGTCGAGCCGAGCCTGTCCACCCTGGTCTTCCGCTACGTCCCGGCGTCCGTCACCGACCCCGCCGAGATCGACCGGGCCAACCTCCACGCCCGCAAGGCCCTGTTCGCCTCGGGCGACGCCGTCGTCGCGGGCACCAAGGTCGCCGGGCGCCACTACCTGAAGTTCACCCTGCTCAACCCCGAGACCACGACGGCCGACATCACCGCCGTCCTCGATCTGATCGCCGGCCACGCCGAGCAGTACCTGGGAGAATCCCTTGACCGCGCTTCCTGAAGCCGCTGCGTCCACCGACAAGACCTACGACTTCGTGGGGATCGGGCTCGGCCCCTTCAACCTCGGACTGGCGTGCCTGACCGAGCCCATCGCCGAACTGGACGGTCTCTTCCTGGAGTCGAAGCCCGACTTCGCGTGGCACGCCGGCATGTTCCTCGACGGCGCCCACCTCCAGACGCCGTTCATGTCGGACCTGGTCACCCTCGCCGACCCGACGTCCCCCTACTCCTTCCTCAACTACCTGAAGGAGAAGGGCCGGCTGTACTCGTTCTACATCCGCGAGAACTTCTACCCGCTGCGGGTGGAGTACGACGACTACTGCCGCTGGGCCGCCTCCAAGCTGAGCAGCGTCCGCTTCGGCACGACCGTCACCGAGGTGACGTACGACGAGGCCGACGGGCTGTACGCGGTGCGGACGGCCGCCGGTGACACCCACCGCGCCCGCCACCTGGTCCTGGGCACCGGCACCGTGCCCTTCGTCCCGGAGCCGTGCCGCGGCCTGGAGGGCGACCTGTTCCACAACGCGCAGTACATGCACCGCAAGGCGGAGCTGCTCACCAAGAAGTCGATCACCATCGTCGGCAGCGGCCAGAGCGCGGCGGAGATCTACCACGAGCTGCTCTCCGGGATCGACGTCCACGGCTACCGGCTCAACTGGGTCACCCGCTCCCCGCGGTTCTTCCCGCTGGAGTACACCAAGCTGACGCTGGAGATGACGTCCCCGGACTACATCGACTACTTCCGCGCGCTGCCCGAGGAGACCCGCTACCGGCTGGAGAAGCAGCAGAAGGGCCTGTTCAAGGGCATCAACTCGGACCTGATCGACGCGATCTTCGACCTGCTGTACCAGAAGAACGTCGAGAGCGGCGGCCGCGGCGTCCCCACCCGGCTGCTCACCAACTCCTCCCTGACCTCGGCCCGGTACGAGGACGGCGGTTACACGCTCGGCTTCCACCAGGACGAGCAGGACAAGGACTTCGAGATCCGCACCGAGGGCCTGGTGCTGGCCACCGGCTACCACTACGAGCCGCCGGCCTTCCTCGACCCGATCCGCGACCGCCTCCGCTTCGACGGCCACGGCCGCTTCGACGTCGCCCGCAACTACGCCGTCGACGTCACCGGCAGAGGGGTGTTCCTGCAGAACGCCGGCGTCCACACCCACAGCATCACCAGCCCCGACCTGGGCATGGGCGCGTACCGGAACGCGTACATCATCCGTGAGCTGCTGGGCAGCGAGTACTACCCGGTCGAGAAGAGCATCGCCTTCCAGGAGTTCGCCGTATGAGCGCCACCACCGTCGGCACCCTCGCCCTGCGCCCCCTCGACCCCCTGAAGGACGCCGGGCTGCTGCACGGCTGGGTCACCCACCCCAAGGCCGCGTTCTGGATGATGCAGGACGCGCGGCTCCAGGACGTCGAGCGCGCCTACCTGGAGATCGCCGCCGACGAGCACCACCACGCCTACCTCGGGCTGCACGACGGCGAGCCGGCCTTCCTGATGGAGAAGTACGACCCCGCCCACCGCGAGCTGGTCGGCCTGTACGAGCCGCAGCCCGGCGACGTCGGCATGCACTTCCTGGTCGCGCCGACGGACCGGCCGGTCCACGGGTTCACCAGGGCCGTCATCACCGCCGTGATGGAGTTCCTGTTCCAGGACCCGGCGACCCGGCGCGTGGTCGTCGAGCCGGACGTGGACAACAAGGCGGTGCACGCCCTGAACGAGGCCGTCGGCTTCGTTCCCGAGCGCGAGATCCAGAAACCGGAGAAGAAGGCGTTGCTGAGTTTCTGCACCCGCGAGCAGTTCGAGAGGGCGGTGCGCGCATGACCCTCGCCGACGCGGTCGCCCACCTCTCCCCCGAGCGCTGGGAGCAGGCCAACCGGCTCCTGCTCCGCAAGGCGCTCGCCGAGTTCGCGCACGAGCGGCTGATCACGCCGGAGCGGGACGGGCAGGAGTACGTCGTCCGCAGCGACGACGGCCTGACCTCGTACCGCTTCCGCGCCGTCCGCCGCGCCCTGGACCACTGGCAGGTGGACGCCGGCTCGATCACCCGGCACCGGGACGGCGCCGGACTCCCGCTCGCCGCCCTGGACTTCTTCGTCGAACTGAAGGAGTCCCTGGGCCTGAGCGACGAGATCCTCCCCGTCTACCTGGAGGAGATCTCCTCCACGCTCTCCGGCACCTGCTACAAGCTCACCAAGCCGAAGGTGACCTCCGCCGAGCTGGCCAGGAGCGGCTTCCAGGACGTCGAGACCGGCATGACCGAGGGCCACCCCTGCTTCGTCGCCAACAACGGGCGGCTCGGCTTCGGCGTCCACGAGTACCTGTCGTACGCGCCGGAGACCGCGAGCCCCGTCCGCCTGGTCTGGCTGGCCGCCCACCGCTCCCGGGCCGCCTTCACGGCCGGCGCCGGCATCGAGTACGAGTCGTTCGTGCGGCAGGAGCTGGGCGAGGAGACCGTCGAGCGCTTCCACGGCGTCCTGCGCGGCCAGGGCCTGGACCCGGCCGACTACCTCCTCGTCCCCGTCCACCCCTGGCAGTGGTGGAACAAGCTCACCGTCACCTTCGCCGCCGAGGTCGCCCGCAGGCACCTGGTCTGCCTGGGCGAGGGCGACGACGAGTACCTGGCCCAGCAGTCCATCCGGACCTTCTTCAACACCTCGCACCCCGAGAAGCACTACGTGAAGACGGCCCTGTCCGTCCTCAACATGGGCTTCATGCGCGGGCTGTCGGCCGCCTACATGGAGGCCACCCCGGCGATCAACGACTGGCTGGCCCAGCTCATCGAGGGCGACCCGGTGCTGAAGGCGACGGGCCTGTCGATCATCCGGGAGCGGGCGGCCGTCGGCTACCGGCACCTGGAGTACGAGAAGGCGACCGACCGCTACTCGCCGTACCGCAAGATGCTCGCCGCGCTGTGGCGGGAGAGCCCGGTGCCCTCGCTGCGGGAGGGCGAGACGCTGGCGACCATGGCCTCCCTGCTGCACGTCGACCACGAGGGGGCGTCCTTCGCGGGCGCGCTGATCGAGCGGTCGGGACTGGCCCCGAAGGAGTGGCTGCGCCGCTACCTGCGGGCGTACTACACCCCGCTGCTGCACAGCTTCTACGCCTACGACCTGGTCTACATGCCGCACGGCGAGAACGTCATCCTGGTGCTGGAGGACGGGGTCGTGCGGCGCGCGATCTACAAGGACATCGCCGAGGAGATCGCGGTCATGGACCCGGACGCCGTGCTGCCGCCCGAGGTCGCCCGGATCCGGGTCGAGGTCCCCGACGACACGAAGCTCCTGTCGATCTTCACGGACGTCTTCGACTGCTTCTTCCGCTTCCTCGCCGCGAACCTCGCCGCCGAGGGGATCCTCCCCGAGGACGACTTCTGGCGCACGGTCGCGGAGGTCACCCGCGAGTACCAGGAGTCGGTGCCCGAACTCGCCGACAAGTTCGCGCAGTACGACATGTTCGCGCCCGAGTTCGCGCTGTCCTGCCTCAACCGCCTCCAGCTGCGCAACAACCGGCAGATGGTGGACCTGGCCGACCCGTCCGGCGCGCTCCAGCTGGTCGGCACGCTGAAGAACCCGATCGCGGGCCGGTAGGCCCTCCGCAAACGGGCGGGCACCCCGGAGTACGGTCCTCCGGGGTGCCCGTCGCGCGTTGCCCGGGCCGTCGGCCGGGGCACTCAGGCCGTCGGCCAGGGCACCTGGGGCGACCGGTAGTACCCGATGCCCAGCGCGTCCCAGCGCGGCCCCTGCGCCGCGAGCCGCACCCGGTACTCCTCCCAGTCGTGCGTGGCCGCCGGCGACCAGCCCAGCTCGGCGACGCCGGGCAGCCGGGGGAAGGCCATCTGCTCGACGTGGGCGGAATTCTCGATCGTCTCCGTCCACAGCGGCGCCTCGACCCCGCGGACCGCCGAGGCGGGCACGCCCGGCAGATAGGCGCCCGGGTCCCAGTCGTAGGACCGCCGCACCTCCACGTATCCGGCCCAGGACAGGCCCAGCGGGGTGTCCTCGGTGTACTTCATGTCGAGGTAGACCCGGTCGGCCGGGGACAGGATCAGCCCCGTGCCGCCGCGCGCGGCCCTCGCCACCTGCTCCTTCTCCCCGGCGCCGGTGCCGTCCAGGCCCCAGTACTGGGCGAGCGCGCCCTTCGCGGGGGTGGCGCCGGTCAGCTGGTGCCAGCCGACGACCGTCTTGCCGTACTTCGCGACGACCGGCTGCACCCGGTCCATGAACCTCACGTAGTCGGCGTGGCTGGTGGAGTGCGCCTCGTCGCCGCCGATGTGGAGGTAGCGGCCGGGGGTGAGCGCGGCGAGTTCGCGGACCACGTCGTCCACGAAGTCGTAGGTGATCTCCTTGTCCACGCACAGCGAGCTGAAGCCGACCGCGGTGCCGGTGTAGAGCGGGGGTGCCACGCCGTCGCAGTTCAGCTCGGCGTAGGAGGCGAGGGCCGCGTTGGTGTGGCCCGGCATGTCGATCTCGGGGACGACCTCCAGGTACCGGGAGGCGGCGTACCGGACGATCTCCCGGTAGTCGGCCTTGGTGTAGTGGCCGCCGGGGCCGCCGCCGACCTCGGTCGAGCCGCCGTGGGCGGCCAGGCGCGGCCAGGAGTCGACGGCGATGCGCCAGCCCTGGTCGTCGCTGAGGTGCAGGTGCAGCTTGTTGAACTTGTAGAGGGCGAGCTGGTCGATGTAGCGCTTGACCTCCTCGACGGTGAGGAAGTGGCGGGAGACGTCGAGCATGGCGCCGCGCCAGCCGTAGCGCGGGGCGTCCTCGACGGTGCCGCCCGCGACCAGCCAGGGGCCCGGCTGCACGGAGTCCTTCTCGACGGCCGCCGGCAGGAGCTGACGCAGGGTCTGCACGCCGTGGAACAGGCCGGCGGGCGAGCCGGCGCTGATCGTGACGCTCCGGCGGTCGCTGTCCAGGCGGTAGCCCTCGGCCGGGAACCCGCCCTTCACCAGCCGCAGCCGGATGCCTCCCGGGCCGTGGGCGGTGACCGGCAGGCGGTAGCCGGTGGAGGGGCGCAGGAGGTCCGCGAGGTAGGCGCCGATGCGGCGGACCTCGCGCGAGTCGTCGACGCGGATGCGCGTGCCGCGCGTGATGCGGTACGGGGACCCGCCGGGGTCGGCCGAGGCGGGGGCCGGGACGACCCGGTCGAGCGGGGTGGGGGCCGCGGCCCGCGCGGGGGCGGCCCCGGTGACGCCGACACCCGCCGCGACGAGCAGCAGGGAACCGAGAAGGCGCAACGTTCTGTGGTGCTGTCTCACAAAACCGTTCCTTCCGTGAGCCGTTGAGCTCCAAGAGGTCTGGACCACTCTCTCGTGGGACTGGTGGAACAATCCACCCCATGGCGGAAATCATCCAGAAGGACGGCACCTGGGCCTTCGACGGCGACACCCTGCGCCTGACTCCCGGACGGGACAAGAACGTCGGCCTGTTGCGCAGGACCCTGGGCGAACTCGTCGTCCCGCTCCGGGCGTTGGCGGGCATCTCCTTCGAGCAGGGCAAGAAGGCCGGGCGGCTGCGGCTGCGGCTGCGGGACGGCGCCGACCCGCTGCTGCACGCGACCGGCGGCCGGCTCACCGAGCCCCACGACCCGTACCGGCTGATCGTCGAGCCCGACCGCTACGGCGTCGCCGAGTACTTCACCGACGAGGTGCGCAACGCCCTGCTGCTGGACGAGGTGCCGTCCGGCCCGGTGGGCGAGTACCTGCTGCCGGGCCCGTCCGTGCCGCTGTCCGCGTCGGCCGGGGACGGCACCGCGAGCTTCGACGGGGAGCGCGTCCGCCTGGAGTGGAACTGGAAGACGGAGGACGCCAAGGCCGCCGCCGGCACCCGCACCCTGGCGCTGGGCGACATCGCCGCCGTGGAGTGGCACCCGGCGGTCGGTCTGGAGAACGGCTGCCTCCGCTTCACCGTGCGGAACGCGCCCACCGAGGCGCCGCCCAAGTACGACCCGAACGCCGTCGAGCTGTGGGGCTTCCGGAAGGACCCGCTGATGGCCCTGGTCGCCGCCGCCGTGCAGGCCCGGCTGCCCCATCCGGCCGCCGCCGGGGATCCGGCCCCGCGGGAGATCGAAGCCCAGGAGCGCGTCGCATCCGCGGGCGCGGAGGACCACGACGCACTGCTGCGGCGGCTGCGCGAACTGGGCGAGCTGCACCGCGACGGCGTCCTGACGGAGGAGGAGTTCACCCTGGCCAAGCAGGCGGTCCTGAAGCGGATGCAGTGAGGTGATGCGACGCCCGCACAGGGATCACACCCAGCCCCTGCCCGGAATCGGGCAGGATTCTTGCAAAACCATGCCCCTTACCTCAGGATCTACCGGGTGCACGACGAACTCGTTGATCATCTGACGCGGTCCACGCCCCTCAGCCGGGGCGAGGCGCTGCGCGTGGTCCAGGACGTGCTCGCCTACTTCGACGAGACGACCGAGGAGTACGTCCGTCGCCGCCACCGCGAGCTCCAGGCCCAGGGCCTGGTCAACGCGGCGATCTTCGAACGGATCGAGGCGGATCTCAGGTACCGCGCCGTGGCACCGCCGGAGCTCACGCTCCGGCAGCTGCGGCGGATCGTCTACGGCTAGGAATACCCATACATGTGCGGAATCGTCGGATACATCGGTAAGCGGGACGTGGCACCGCTGCTCCTCGAAGGCCTGCAGCGCCTGGAGTACCGCGGCTACGACTCCGCGGGCATCGCCGTCACGTCCCCGAAGGCCGCCGGCCTGAGGACGGTCAAGGCCAAGGGCCGGGTCCGCGACCTGGAGGCCAAGGTGCCCGCCCGCTTCAAGGGCACCACCGGCATAGCCCACACCCGCTGGGCCACCCACGGCGCTCCCTCCGACGTCAACGCCCACCCGCACCTGGACGCCGAGGGCAAGGTCGCCGTCGTCCACAACGGCATCATCGACAACGCCGCCGACCTGCGCCGCAAGCTGGAGGCGGACGGCGTGGAGTTCCTCTCCGAGACCGACACCGAGGTCCTCGTCCACCTCATCGCCCGCTCGCAGGCGGAGAAGCTGGAGGACAAGGTCCGCGAGACCCTCCGGCTCATCGAGGGCACGTACGGCATCGCCGTGCTGCACGCCGACTTCCCCGACCGGATCGTCGTCGCCCGCAACGGCTCCCCGGTCGTGCTCGGCATCGGCGAGAAGGAGATGTTCGTCGCCTCCGACATCGCCGCCCTGGTCGCCCACACGCGCCAGATCGTCACCCTCGACGACGGCGAGATGGCCACCCTCAAGGCGGACGACTTCCGCACCTACACCACCGAGGGCACCCGCACCACGTCCGAGCCGACCACCGTGGAGTGGGAGGCGGCCTCCTACGACATGGGCGGCCACGACACCTACATGCACAAGGAGATCCACGAGCAGGCCGACGCCGTGGACCGCGTGCTGCGCGGCCGCATCGACGACCGCTTCTCCACCGTGCACCTCGGCGGCCTGAACCTGGACGCCCGCGAGGCGCGCCGGATCCGCCGGGTGAAGATCCTCGGCTGCGGCACCTCGTACCACGCGGGCATGATCGGCGCCCAGATGATCGAGGAGCTGGCCCGCATCCCCGCCGACGCCGAGCCGGCCTCCGAGTTCCGCTACCGCAACGCCGTCGTCGACCCCGACACCCTCTACATCGCGGTCTCCCAGTCCGGTGAGACGTACGACGTGCTGGCGGCCGTGCAGGAGCTCAAGCGCAAGGGCGCCCGGGTGCTGGGCGTGGTCAACGTGGTCGGCTCCGCGATCGCCCGCGAGGCGGACGGCGGCATCTACGTCCACGCCGGCCCGGAGGTCTGCGTGGTGTCCACCAAGTGCTTCACCAACACCACCGTCGCCTTCGCCCTGCTCGCCCTGCACCTGGGCCGCACCCGCGACCTGTCCGTGCGGGACGGCAAGCGGATCATCGAGGGCCTGCGCAGGCTGCCGGGGCAGATCGCCGAGATCCTGGAGCAGGAGGAGGAGATCAGGAAGCTGGCCCTGCAGTACGCCGAGGCCCGCTCGATGCTCTTCATCGGCCGCGTGCGGGGCTACCCGGTGGCCCGCGAGGCCTCCCTGAAGCTCAAGGAGGTCTCGTACATCCACGCCGAGGCCTACCCGGCCTCCGAGCTCAAGCACGGCCCGCTGGCACTGATCGAGCCCGCCCTGCCGACGGTCGCGATCGTCCCGGACGACGACCTGCTGGAGAAGAACCGCGCGGCCATGGAGGAGATCAAGGCCCGTCAGGGCCGGATCCTGGCCGTCGCCCACCAGGAGCAGGAGAAGGCCGACCACACCGTCGTCGTCCCGAAGAACGAGGACGAGCTCGACCCGATCCTCATGGGCATCCCGCTGCAACTCCTCGCGTACCACACGGCCCTGGCCCTGGGCCGGGACATCGACAAGCCGCGGAACCTGGCGAAGTCCGTGACGGTGGAGTAACGCGGGCCGGAAGGAGCGGACCCCCGCGTGTCACCACCGGACACGCGGGGGTCCGCTCCGCCGTGCCGGGGCCGCCCGCGCCCCGCGGCCGGTGCGCGAGCACCGCGGGTCCCTCCCCCGCGTGGGCGCGGTGACACGGGGACGCGGGGACCGGCCCGGCCTCGTCACGCCCAGGAGGGCGGGCGGGTCACGGAATGACGACGACGGGCCGCTGCGCCCGCTTGGCCAGCCGCCCGGCGACGGAGCCGAAGATCCGGCCGGCGATGCCGTGCGTGGAGCCGACGACGATCGCGTCGGCCTCGTACTCCCGGCCCACCTCTTCGAGTTCGTGGCAGATGTCACCGCCGCGCTCGACCAGGATCCAGGGCACCTCGGCGAGGTAGTCCGCGCACGCGAGCTCCAGTCCCAGCACCTCGGTGCGGTGGTCGGGGACGTCGACGAAGACCGGCGGCTCGCAGCCGGCCCACACCGTGGTGGGCAGCCGGTTGGCGACGTGGACGATGATCAGGCCCGAACCGGAGCGCTGTGCCATGCCGATGGCGTACGCGAGGGCGCGTTCACTGGAGGTGGAGCCGTCGAAGCCGACGACCACGCCGTGCCTGAAGGCGGGGTCGCACGCGTGGCGCGGCTCTTCCGCCGCCAGGGGATCGGCCGCCGTCGGGTCGGCGACCGGCCGCTTGCGGTCCGCGGGTTCGAAGAATTCGTGACCGGCCATGGCTGTCTCGGCGTTGTGATCCTTGTCGGGTGGGACGACCGGGTGCGGCGGAGCCGTGTCCGGGAATCATCTTCCCGACCCCATACCCCCAAGGGTACGGCGGCACGCCTCCTTCGCCCAGGGCCCGCGCGCCCACCGCGCGGGTTCCCCGGAGCATGCACGAGGGGGCGCCCGCAACGCAATGGTTGCTGCGCCGTACAGCGGTTCGCGCGGGATCCGCCCCTCCCCGGCAGGGAGGCAGCGACCTGCGGGCGGACGGTGACCGACGGTCCGGCCGCGCGTTGAACCCCGTGAGCCACGCCACAGGGAGCACGCATGTCCGGACCCCGCCCGGCCCCGGGGCCGGCCGCGCGGCCCCACCGTCCCGGGGCACCGCGACCGGCGTGATCCGCCGGGCGGCCTCCGGCTGCCTCCTCGTGCCGGCCGCGCTGCTCCGGTGCGGCGCGTCCCCGGCCGGCGCCGCCGGCACGGCCCCCGGTCTCGCGGCCGTCACGGGCGCCTGCCGCGTCCTGCTGCGCCGCTCCGCGCACGGCGGAGGAGATACACCGGTCAGCTGACCGGTTTCCGCGCCCACGCCCGTATCTTTTCAGCCAACTTCTGATTCCTGTCCCTCACCCTCGGGAAGCACCCCCCAACCCCCGTTCGACCTGCACGGAAAGGGCCTCGGGGGCCCTGCGCACCCTACGGGGATTGGCCACCGCGACGAGGCGCACTTCTCCGCCCCCTCCCCGAGCGCAACGCTTCGTGATCGAATGCTTCACGCCAAGTTGCCAAGTCGACAATGTGCCGAGTGCCGAACCGGCCACCTCGGCACGACGGGACACAGTAGATTCGATCTTGACTGTCTACGGCGGGGGACTCGTGCAGGACCGAGGGGAAACGTGCAGGAGCGACACAACCGAGGAGCCGCGACCACCGAGGGGGGCTTAGCAGTATGAGCCACGACTCCACTGCCGCGCCGGAGGGCGCAGTCCGGAAACTGTCCGGGCGACGCCGCAAGGAGATCGTCGCGGTGCTGCTGTTCAGCGGCGGCCCCATCTTCGAGAGTTCCATACCGCTGTCGGTGTTCGGGATCGACCGCCAGGACGCCGGCGTGCCGCGCTACCGCCTGCTGGTGTGTGCCGGCGAGGAAGGCCCGCTGCGGACCACGGGGGCCTGGAACTCACCGCACCGCATGGCCTGGAAGCGATCTCGCGCGCGGGCACGGTCGTCGTGCCGGCCTGGCGCTCGATCACTTCGCCACCGCCGGAGGAGGCGCTCGACGCGCTGCGCCGGGCCCACGAGGAGGGCGCCCGCATCGTCGGGCTGTGCACGGGCGCCTTCGTCCTCGCGGCGGCGGGCCTGCTGGACGGCCGTCCCGCGACCACACACTGGATGTACGCGCCGACGCTGGCCAAGCGCTACCCGTCGGTGCACGTCGATCCACGGGAACTCTTCGTCGACGACGGAGACGTACTGACGTCGGCGGGCACGGCGGCCGGGATCGACCTGTGCCTGCACATCGTGCGCACGGACCACGGCAACGAGGCGGCCGGCGCGCTCGCCCGCCGCCTGGTGGTCCCGCCGCGCCGCAGCGGAGGCCAGGAGCGCTATCTCGACAGGTCTTTACCCGAGGAGATCGGCGCCGACCCGCTCGCCGAGGTCGTCGCCTGGGCGCTGGAGCACCTCCACGAGCAGTTCGACGTGGAGACGCTGGCGGCCCGCGCGTACATGAGCCGGCGTACGTTCGACCGCCGGTTCCGCTCGCTCACCGGGAGCGCGCCGCTGCAGTGGCTGATCACGCAGCGGGTGCTGCAGGCGCAGCGGCTGCTGGAGACGTCGGACTACTCGGTGGACGAGGTGGCGGGCCGCTGCGGCTTCCGCTCGCCGGTGGCGCTGCGCGGGCACTTCCGGCGCCAGCTGGGTTCGTCCCCGGCCGCGTACCGGGCCGCCTACCGGGCCCGGCGCCCGCAGGGCGAGCGCGCGCCGGACACCGACGGGTCCCCGACCCCGCCGCCGTCCGGCGCGCAGGGCCACGCCGGCCAGCCCGCCCACGCCGGCCAGCCGGGGCAGTCACCCGCCGCCCCGCACCCGGAAAGTCCGGTTCCGCTCCAGTCCCGCCGCACGGCGGCCGCGAGCGCCGTCGGATCGCCGGCCGCCCTGTCCGCCCCGGCGCCGTCCGAGAACGGACGCGAGGCGTACGCGGGAAGCCGGGCGAGCCTGCCGGGGCAGCGCAGCGCGACCTGAGCCGGCCCGCCGCGCGGACACCACCGGGCCCGTGAGGGGAGTCCCCCCACGGGCCCGGTGCCGTGCGCGGCCGCCGGTCACCGCACGGGCGGCTCACCTCGCACCGCGCGCGCCGTATGGTGAGACACATGAACGATCGCATGGTGTGGATCGACTGCGAGATGACCGGCCTCTCGCTGTCGGACGACGCGCTCATCGAGGTGGCCGCCCTCGTCACCGACTCCGAGCTGAACGTGCTCGGCGAGGGTGTGGACATCGTCATCCGCCCGCCGGAGCGGGCGCTGGAGACGATGCCGGAGGTGGTGCGTCAGATGCACACCGCGTCCGGGCTGCTCGCGGAGCTCCCGAACGGCACGACCCTGCAGGACGCCGAGGAGCAGGTCCTGGCGTACGTGAGGGAGTACGTCAAGGAGCCCGGCAAGGCCCCGCTGTGCGGCAACTCGGTCGGCACCGACCGCGGCTTCCTGCTGCGGGACATGCCCACCCTGGAGAGCTACCTCCACTACCGGATCGTCGACGTCTCCTCCATCAAGGAGCTGGCCCGCCGCTGGTACCCGCGGGCGTACTTCAACAGCCCCGAGAAGAACGGCAACCACCGCGCCCTCGCCGACATCCGCGAGTCCATCGCGGAGCTGCGCTACTACCGCGAGGCCGTCTTCGTCCCGCAGCCCGGCCCCGACTCCGACACCGCCAAGGCGATCGCCGCGAAGCACGTCCTGCCCGCCCAGCAGGCGTGACGGGGCCGTTCGGGGGGGGCGCCGCGAAAGCCGGGCGCGAGCACCCCTTCGGACCCTGTACACTTTTTCTCGGCCGGTCGGGGAGAACACTGATTCCCACGCCGGTCATGGTGGGTGTAGCTCAGCTGGTAGAGCACCTGGTTGTGGTCCAGGATGCCGCGGGTTCGAGTCCCGTCACTCACCCTGAGCAGTCGGCCGGTGACCTTGCGTGAAGGTCACCGGCCGACTGGCGTTCCCGGGGCTCCACGCCCTTGCCGCCGGGGCCGAGGACGGCGCCACAGCGGTGCGGCGCGCCTCCGCGGTGGCCGGCTCCCCCGCCGTGCGGGGAGGTCACCCGTTTGCCGGCCGCTCACGAGGACGTGCGGTGCACCAGTTCCGTGGCCAGCACCACCTGCCGCCGCTCCAGCCCCCGGGACGCCGACGGGCGGCGGTCGGCGATCTCGGCCAGCAGGAGGTCGATCATCCGGCGGCCCATCTCCTCTATGGGCTGGCGGACGCTGGTGAGCGGCGGGTCCATGTGGCGGGCGATGGCGGAGTCGTCGTAGCCGACCAGCGCCACGTCGTCGGGGATGCGGCGGCCCGCCTCGCGCAGCGCCTGGCGGGCGCCGGCCGCGGTCACGTCGGAGGCGGCGAAGACGGCGTCCAGGGCGGGGCGGCGCTGCAGCAGGGCCGCCATCGCCCGGCGACCGCCCTCCTCCGTGAAGTCGCCCGCCTCGATGAGCAGTTCGTCCACCTCGTGGCCCGCGTCGCGCAGGGCGCCGCGGTAGCCGTCGACGCGGCGCTGGGCGCCGTACACGTCGAGGCGGCCGGTGATGTGGGCTATGCGGCGGCGGCCCCGCTGGAGCAGGTGCTCGACGGCCTGGCGGGCGCCGCCGTAGTTGTCCGAGTCCACCGAGGTCAGGGTCTCCGCGGCCGATCTCGGGCCGCTGATCACCGCCGGGATCTCCAGCTGGGACAGCAGGTCGGGCAGCGGGTCGTCGGCGTGCACCGAGACCAGCAGGACGCCGTCCACGCGGTGCGCCGCCAGGTACTGGGCCAGCCTGCGCCGCTCCCGGTCGCTGCCCGCGAAGATCAGCAGCAGCTGCATCTCCGTCTCCGACAGCTCGGACCCGACGCCCCTCAGCATGTCCGAGAAGTACGGCTCCGCGAAGAACCGGGTCTCCGGCTCGGGCACGACCAGGGCGATCGCGTCCGTGCGGTTGGCGGCCAGGGCGCGGGCCGCGGTGTTCGGGACGTAGCCGAGCTCCGCGACCGCCGCTTCGACGGCCGCGCGGGTCGCGTCGCTGACCCGGGGTGAGCCGTTGATCACCCGGGAGACGGTTCCGCGGCCGACGCCCGCACGCGCCGCCACCTCTTCGAGGGTGGGCCGGCCTCCGCCGCGGCCCCGCGCTCCGTGGCCTGCCATGGGCTCCGCCTTCCGTCGTGTGTCACGCTGGCCTGGAATCTAACAGCCCCGTCGGGGGTGGTGACCGTCGCCGGGAGCCGTCCCGTCCGGACCTCCATCCGGGTCCGGGCGGGACGGTTCCCGGATGCCGGACCGGCTGAAACGAGTCAGTCCGGGCCGTGGGCGCACCGCCCCCGGCGTCCAGTTAACAGCCCGATAACTGAACACATCTCGCGGTGTCCGGTCCCTTGACACCCCCGCCGCAACCGGGGACTCTTCAACACATCACCGGTGGGAGCGCTCCCACGGTACCTGACACATACACATCCCGCACGTTCCCCGCCCGAGCCGCAGCGACTGAAGCAAGACAACTAACGGGCCCAACAATGCCGTTGGCCGGGGGGTCGGCACGTCAGGGCAACAGGAGGACGCAATGCGAGCAGCACGCACTCGATCCGCCCGCAAGGCGCTGGCCCTCGCGGCCGTCGCGTCGCTGGGCACCGGGCTGCTGGCCGGCTGTGCCGACGACGGCGGAGACGACGGCTCGTCGTCCGGCGACGGCAAGGGCAAGACCACGATCACGCTCGGCCTGTTCGGCACCATGGGCTTCAAGGAAGCGGGCCTGTACGCCGAGTACGAGAAGCTCAACCCGAACATCAAGATCGCCGAGAACGTCGTCGAGCGGAACGAGAACTACTACCCGTCGCTGCTGAACCACCTGACCACCAACAGCGGCCTGCAGGACGTCCAGGCCGTCGAGGTCGGCAACATCGCCGAGATCGTGAACACCCAGGCCGCCAAGCTGGAGGACCTGTCCAAGGTCTCCGGCGTGAACAAGGGCGACTGGCTGGACTGGAAGTGGCAGCAGGCCACCACCAAGGACGGCCAGACCATCGGCCTGGGCACCGACATCGGCCCGATGGCGATCTGCTACCGCAAGGACATGTTCGAGAAGGCCGGGCTGCCCACCGACCGCGCGGAGGTCGCCAAGCTGTGGGCGGGCGACTGGGCCAAGTTCGTCGACGTCGGTGAGCGCTACCAGAAGAACGGGCCCAAGGGCACCACCTTCCTGGACTCCCCCGGCGGTCTGATCAACGCCATCCTGAGCAGTGAGGAGGAGAAGTTCTACGACGCCTCCGGCAAGGTCGTCTACAAGACCAACCCGGCCGTCCGCAACGCCTTCGACCTGACCGCTGAGGCCGCGGAGAAGGGCCTGGTCGGCGCCCAGACGCAGTTCCAGCCGGCCTGGGACCAGACGATCGCCAACAACAAGTTCGCCGCGATGGCCTGCCCGCCGTGGATGCTCGGCTACATCAAGGGCAAGTCGCAGCCCGACGCCAAGGGCAAGTGGGACGTGGCCGTGGCGCCCAAGTCCGGCAACTGGGGCGGCTCCTTCCTGACCGTGCCCAAGAGCGGCAAGAACGTCGAGGAGGCCAAGAAGCTGGTCGCCTGGCTGACCGCGCCGCAGCAGCAGGCGAAGCTGTTCAAGGTGCAGGGCAGCTTCCCGAGCGCGCAGGCCGCCTACGACAGCCCCGAGGTGACGGGCGCGAAGAACGACATGACCGGGGACGCCCCGATCGGTGAGATCTTCGCCGAGGCCGCGAAGCAGATCCCGGTCCAGGTGATCGGCCCGAAGGACCAGATCATCCAGCAGGGCCTGACGGACAACGGCGTCATCCTCGTCACCAAGGGCAAGTCGGCGGAGGAGGCCTGGAAGACGGCGACGAAGACCATCGACAACAACCTGGACCAGTGACCCGCATGGCCACCCGTCACGACACCGCCGCGCCCCCCGCCAAGGAGGGGGGCGCGGCCCCGGGCCGCCCGCCCGCCGACGCCGCCTTCGAGCAGGAGCAGCGGCGCCGGGCCAAGCTGTCCCGCCGCTGGCAGCGGGACGTGCGCTGGAGCCCGTACACCTTCGTCTCGCCGTTCTTCCTGCTGTTCGTGGCCTTCGGCCTGTTCCCGCTGATCTACACGGGCTGGGCCTCGCTGCACCAGGTGGAGCTGACCGCGCCCACCGACATGAACTGGGTGGGGCTGCGCAACTACACCCGCATCTTCGACGACGACTTCTTCTGGAACGCGGCGAAGAACACCCTGACCATCGGCATCATCTCCACCGTCCCGCAGCTGCTGATGGCGATGGGCATCGCCCACATCCTCAACTACAAGCTGCGCGCCTCGACCTTCTACCGGGTCGCGATGCTCGCGCCGTACGCGACGTCGATCGCGGCGGCCTCGCTGGTGTTCGTGCTGCTCTTCGGGCGCGACTACGGAATGATCAACTGGGCGCTCGACACCGTCGGCATCGACCCGGTGGACTGGCAGAACGACAAGTGGCCCTCGCAGATCGCCGTCTCGTCGATCATCATCTGGCGGTGGACCGGCTACAACGCGCTGATCTACCTGGCCGCGATGCAGGCGATCCCGCAGGACCTGTACGAGTCGGCGGCGCTGGACGGCGCCAGCCGCTGGCAGCAGTTCCTGCACGTGACCCTGCCGTCGCTGCGTCCGACGATCCTGTTCACGACCGTGGTGTCGACGATCGGCGCGAGCCAGGTCTTCGGCGAGCCGCTGCTGTTCGACGCCAACAAGGGCGCCTCCGGCGGCGCGGAGCACCAGTTCCAGACGCTCGGCCTGTACCTGTACGAGCAGGGCTGGGTGAACCAGCACCTGGGCCGCGCCTCGGCGATCGCCTGGACGATGTTCCTGATCCTGATCGTCATCGGCATCGTCAACTACGTCATCTCGCGCCGGCTGCGCGCCAGTAGTTAAGGAGTTGTGGCCGTGACGACGACTGTGACGCCCCCCGAGACCGCACCCGCCCAGCAGACCAGGCGTTCGCGCCTGCCGAAGTCGGCGCGGGCCGGCGGGACCCTGCACGGCGGCCCGATCGCGTACGCGATCCTGATCCTGTTCACGATCGTGTCGCTGTTCCCGCTGGTGTGGACGGCGATCGCCGCCTCCCGCGACAACCAGCGCCTGGCGCAGACCCCGCCGCCGTTCTGGTTCGGCTCCAACCTGTTCAAGAACCTGGAGATCGCCTGGACGGACGCCAACCTCGGCGAGGCGTTCCTCAACACCACGATCGTGGCGGGCATCTCCGCGGCGACCATCGTGGTGCTGTCGACGATCGCCGGGTTCGCCTTCGCCAAGCTGCGCTTCAAGGGCCGCAACGCGCTGATGCTGATCGTCATCGGCACGATGATGGTGCCGCCGCAGCTGAGTGTGATCCCGCTGTACATGATGGTCGCCAAGCTCGACTGGACCGACCAGCTCCAGGCGGTGATCTTCCCGTCGCTGGTGAGCGCGTTCGGTGTGTTCTTCATGCGGCAGTACCTGATCCAGGCGCTGCCGGACGAGATCATCGAGGCCGCCCGGGTCGACGGCGCGAGCAGCTGGCGGGTGGTGTGGCACGTGGTGTTCCCCGCCGCCCGGCCGGCGATGGCCGTGCTCGGCATGCTGATGTTCGTGCAGACCTGGAACGACTTCCTGTGGCCGTTCCTGGTGCTGACCCAGACCGGCAACCCGACCGTGCAGGTCGCGGTCGCGGGTCTGGGCCGCGGCTACACGCCCGACCAGTCCCTGATCATGGCGGGCGCGCTGCTGGGCACGCTGCCGCTGCTGCTGGTCTTCGCGATCTTCGGCAAGCAGATCGTGGGCGGCATCATGCAGGGCGCGGTCAAGGGCTGAGGCCCCGCGCCTCCCCACGTCCCGGGGGCCGGGCCGTCGCCGCCTCGGCCCCCTTCCCTCCCTTCCCGCCCTCCCCCCCATCCCTCCTCCCCTCCTACCCGCCGGTCTCCACGACCTCAAATGGGAGCGCTTCCATGCCTGACTCCGAAAAGCCGGTGACCCCGGCGACGTTTCCTCCCGCCTTCCTCTGGGGCGCCGCGACCTCCGCGTACCAGATCGAGGGAGCGGTGCGGGAGGACGGCCGTACGCCGTCGATCTGGGACACCTTCAGCCACACGCCGGGCAAGACGGCCGGCGGCGAGACCGGTGACATCGCCGTGGACCACTACCACCGCTACCGCGAGGACGTGGCGATGATGGCGGAGCTGGGCCTGAACGCCTACCGCTTCTCCGTCTCCTGGTCCCGGGTGCAGCCGACGGGCCGCGGCCCGGCCGTCCAGAAGGGCCTGGACTTCTACCGCCGTCTGGTCGACGAACTGCTCGCGCACGGCATCAAGCCGGCCCTCACCCTCTACCACTGGGACCTCCCGCAGGAGCTGGAGGACGCGGGCGGCTGGCCCGAGCGCGACACGGCGCACCGGTTCGCCGAGTACGCGCAGCTGGTCGGCGAGGCGCTCGGCGACCGCGTGGAGCAGTGGATCACGCTCAACGAGCCCTGGTGCAGCGCCTTCCTGGGGTACGCCTCCGGGGTGCACGCGCCCGGCCGCACGGACGCCGCGGCCTCGCTCCGGGCCGCCCACCACCTCAACCTCGCGCACGGCCTGGGCGTCTCGGCCCTGCGCTCGGTGATGCCGGCCCGCAACTCGGTGGCGGTGAGCCTCAACTCCTCGGTGGTGCGGCCCCTGTCGCAGGACCCGGCGGACCTCGCGGCGGCCCGCCGGATCGACGACCTGGCCAGCGGCGTCTTCCACGGCCCGATGCTGCGGGGCGCCTACCCCGAGTCGCTGTTCGCGGCGACGGCGTCGGTCACGGACTGGTCGTACGTCCTCGACGGCGACCTGGAGCTGATCAACCAGCCGCTGGACGCGCTGGGCCTCAACTACTACACGCCCACCCTGGTGTCGGCGGCCGACGCGGCGCCGAAGGGGCCGCGGGCGGACGGGCACGGGACGAGCGACCACTCGCCGTGGCCGGCCGCGGACGACGTGCTGTTCCACCAGACGCCGGGCGAGCGCACCGAGATGGGCTGGACCATCGACCCGACGGGCCTGTACGACCTGATCATGCGGTACACGCGGGAGGCCCCGGGCCTGCCGCTGTACATCACGGAGAACGGCGCGGCCTACGACGACAAGGTCGACGACGACGGCCGCGTCCACGACCCCGAGCGCATCTCCTACCTCCACGCCCACCTGTCGGAGGTCCGCCGCGCCCTCACCCACGGCGCGGACGTGCGCGGCTACTTCCTGTGGTCCCTGATGGACAACTTCGAGTGGGCGTACGGCTACGGCAAGCGCTTCGGCGCGGTGTACGTCGACTACGCCACGCTGGAGCGGACCCCGAAGTCCAGCGCCCACTGGTACGCCCGGGCGGCCCGCAGCGGGACGCTGCCGGAGGTGGAGGCCGTCTAGCCACCGGGGGAAACGGGGGGACGGGGCGCGGCGCCCGAGGTGCCGCGCCCCGTGGCCGTCGCGCGGGGCCGGATCCCCGCGCGGTCACGGGCCTACCGGTAGGCCGCGAACGCCTTGGTGAAGGCGAAGGCGTCCTGGAGGACCGAGCTGCAGGTGGCGTCCGCCGCGGGCTTCTCGCCGCCGGGGCACTGCTTGTCGCGGGTGGCGGACCACATCGACAGCCAGCCCAGCCCCTTGGCCTTGGCGAAGTCGACCAGCTGCCTGGCGTCGTCGACCTTGAAGATCTCGGACGTGACGTCGTTGACGCCGATCATGGGGGTGACGGCGACCGTCTTCCAGGCGGCGCTGTCGGACAGCCCGAGGACGCCCTTGACCTGGGCCTGGGTGGCGGTGGCGGCCTGCTCGGCGTAGGTGCCCATGTCACCGCTGTAGGCGGGGCCGTAGTCCATCGCCATGATGTTGACGGCGTCGATCCTCACGCCGTTCTTCTTCGCGTCCGCCAGCAGGTTGACGCCGTCCTGGGTCAGGCCCTCCGGCATGACCGGGAGGGTGAAGGAGACGTCGAGGCCGGGGTGCTGCTGCTGGAGCTTGGCGATGGCCTGCGCGCGGCGGGTGTTGGCCGCCGCGTTCGGCAGCGCGCCGCCCTCCACGTCGAAGTCGACCTTGGTCAGCTTGTACGCGTCCACGACCTTGCCGTACGCCGCCGCCAGCGCGTCCGCCGACGAGCACGTCGTGCCCAGCTCGGAGCCGGCCGCGCCGCCGAAGGAGACGCGGACGTCGCCGCCCTTGGCGCGCAGGGCGCCTATCTGGGCGGCCACCGCGTCGTTCGCCAGGTCGGTCACACCGCCCCACTTGGGCGTGCAGCCGCCGCCGTCCGTGACGAAGGCCAGGTTGTACTGCTTCACGCCGGTCGCCTCCGCGCTCGCGACCAGGTCGAAGGCCGGGTAGAGGGAGGTGTCGACGTACGGGGCGAAGCCGGCGGTGGCGGGGGTGCCGCTGCCGGTGGTCTCGGAGGGCTTCGCGGTGGGGGCGGGGCTCTGCGAGGGCTGCTGCGTGGCCGGCGCGGTCGGGGTCGGCGCGTCGGTGGGGCGGCCGGAGGGCTCGGGGACCGGGCCGCCGTCCGCGGAGCACGCCTCGCCGTCGATGCGGCAGCCGGCCGGGGCGCCGCTGCCGGTGACGACGAATCCGACGGTGACCGACTCGCCGGCGGCCAGCCCGTCCGTGTCCCACTTCGGCGGCTTCACGGTGACGTGCCGCCCGCTGACGTCCGACGTGCCGTTCCACACCGAGCCGAGCGTCGATCCGGACGGCAGGTCGAACTCCAGCGTCCAGTCGCTCTTGGTCTGCCCGCTGTTGTTGGTGACGACGTACTGCGCGGTGTACCCCGTGCCCCAGTCACTGGTCTTCGTGTACGCCGCGCCGATCCCGGCCGCCTGAGCGGTACCGGTGACCAGGAGCGCGCCGCCGCCGGCCACGGCCGTGGCCACGACGGCGCCGATCACCTTGTTTCTCCCGCTCACCTTGCGCCGGTGCGTGCTCATCGCGTGCCTGCCTTCGTCGTTCGGGGGTTTCGGGGGGTGCGGCAGCACGCTAGCGACGCCGATCCAGGCAAAGCGCCTGATCCGGGCGGGCACCGGTGATCTTAGGGTGCGCTTAAGGAAGGGATCGGGACCGATTAAAGGTGGGGACCAGCACCGGCCGCCGCCGGCGCCGTACGGCTCCCCGGTGCCCCTTGCGCACCGGCTTGCGCCCGTCCAGCTGGATCCACACCCGCACCTCGGTCCCGCCGAGCACCGACGACCCGATCCGCACGTCCCCGCCGGTCGACTCCGCGAGCCTGCGCACGATGTCCAGGCCGAGTCCGGTCGACCCGTCGGTGCCCGAGCCCCGGCCGCGCGCCATCGCCGCCTCCGGGTCGGATATGCCGGGGCCCGCGTCGGACACCAGCACGATCACCGCGTCCTCGCCGTTGTGCACGTCGACCGCGAAGGCCGTGCCCTCGGGCGTGTGGCGGAAGACGTTGCCGAGCAGCGCGTCGAGCGCGGCGGCCAGGTCGGCGCGGGCCACGGGGATGCGCACCGGCCGGTCGGCCCCGGCCACCCGCCACTTGCGGCCCTCGTCCTCCGCGAGCGCCGACCAGAACGCCATCCGTTCGCGCACCACCTCGGCCGCGTCGCACCCGGCGCCGGGGCCGGCCGCGGCCGTCTGCGGCTTGGCCTCCCGGGCGGTGCGGATGATCGTGTCGACCTCGCGCTCGAGCTGCTCGACCGCGGTCCGCGTCTGCTCGGCGGCCGGCCCGTCCCCGAGCGAGGCGGCGTTCAGCCGCAGCACGGTCAGGGGCGTACGCAGCCGGTGCGACAGATCGGCCGCCAGTTCCCGCTCGTTCGCCAGCAGTTGCACCACCTGGTCGGCCATGGAGTTGAACGCCACGGCCGCCAGCCGCAGTTCGGTCGGGCCCTCCTCCGGGACGCGGGCGCCCAGCTTGCCCTCCCCCAGCTCGTGCGCCCCCTCGACCAGGCGCTGCGCGGGCCGCACCATCCGCACGCCCAGCCGGTCGGCCACCGCCACCGAGCCGACGACGAGCGCGGCACCGACGGCGGCGAGCACCGCCCAGGCCGTGCCGACGCCGTTGGTGACCTCGGACTCGGGCACGTACACCTCGACGACGGCGATGCCGGAGCCCAGCGCCACCGGCTGGAGCAGCGTGGAACCGCCGGGCACCATGCTGGTGGAGGCCCGGCCCAGCTCCCGTACGGCCGCGATGTCCTCGTCGGCGGCCCGCTGGCGCCCCAGGTCGAAGGCGGCCTCGCCGTCGCCCGCCGGTATGTGCACGGCCATGTCGGCGTCGGAGCCGGCCGAGGCGACGACGCGTTCGAGCTGGTCGCGGTCGGTGGTGATGGACAGGGCCGGGGCGAGGGCCGCGGCCTGGCGTTCGGCGCTGGAGAAGGCGCGGTCGCGGGCCATCTCCCGGATGACGAGTCCGAGCGGCACCGCGAAGGCGACCACCACCATGGTGGTCACCGCCAGCGACACCTTCACCAGGGCCCACCTCATCGCGGCGGCTCCGCTCCGGAGAACTCCGGGGCGGGCGGCTCGAGTTTCACGCCGACGCCCCGCAGGGTGTGCAGATAACGGGGGTTGGCGGCCGTCTCCCCCAGCTTCCGGCGCAGCCAGGACAGATGGACGTCTATGGTCTGGTCGTCGCCGTACGACTGCTGCCACACCTCGGCGAGCAGCTCCCGGCGGGGCACGACGACTCCGGGCCGGCGCGCCAGGAAGGCGAGCAGGTCGAACTCGCGCCGGGTCAGGTCGAGCCGTACGCCGTCCAGTTCGGCCTGGCGGCGCAGCGGGTCGACGGTCAGGCCGCCGACGCGCAGCACGCTCGACGGCTGGGCGTCGGGGGCGCCGGACCGGGCCCGCCGCAGCACGGCCGCCATGCGCGCCGACAGGTGTTCGACCGAGAACGGCTTGGTGAGGTAGTCGTCGGCCCCGGCGTTCAGCAGCCGGACGACTTCCGTCTCGTCGTCCCGGGCGGTGGCGACGATCACCGGTACGTCCGTGATGCCGCGCAGCATCTTCAAGGCCTCGGACCCGTCGAGATCGGGCAGTCCGAGGTCCAAAATCACCACGTCGAAGCGGAGATGGGCGACCTCGCGCAGCGCCTCCAGCGCCGTCCCGACGCTGCGCACGGTGTGCGAGGCGTCGGTCAGGTGCCGGATGAGCGCCGAGCGCACGAACTGGTCGTCCTCGACCACGAGCACACTTGCCATGCGCCGCACCGTACGCCATTCGGCGGACCCCGGCGCGAGCCTGTGGACAACTTCCGGTGGGCGACACCCGTGGGACGCGTGAGGCAGTATGGCCCACGATGCGCAGAGGACTCGTACATGTACTGGCCTGGCTGCTCGCCACGGGCGCGGCGGTCACGCTGTCGTGGTGGGGCGTCCACACGGTGATGGCGGGCACCGCCTACGACCCGCCGCGGGCCCTGCCCGTCACGGCGGTCGACGCGGCCGCGCGGGAGTCGGAGCCGCTGGCGTCCTCGACCCGCCGGCCGGCGCCCTCGCGCAGCCCGTCGCACCGCCCGTCGCGCAGTCCCTCGCCGGAGCCGTCGCCGAGCGCGGACGTGCCGAGCAGCCCCGCTCCCGCTCCGTCCGGGACGCCGGTGCATAGCCCGAGCCCGTCCCCCACCGCCTCGGGCCGGATCAAGAGCTATGACACCAAGGGCGGGCGCGCGGTCTTCGACCTCGGCACCGCGTCCGCGTCCCTCGTCTCCGCCACGCCCGGTGCGGGCTGGTCGATGCAGGTGTGGAAGACGCAGACGTGGATCCGGGTGGACTTCGCCTCCGGTGCGGACCGGGTGTCGGTGTTCTGCACCTGGCACGACGGCCCGCCCCGGGTGGAGATCGGCACCTACTGAGTGCGGTGCGGGGTCACCCTCAGCGGGATCGCCCTCAGCGAGGTCGCCCTCAGCGGGGACGCCCTCACCCGAAGACGGACGGGGGCGGCGCCGGGGACGCCACCGCCGCGCCGTCCGTGACCGGTGCGGCCCCTCCGGCGAGGTCCGTGAGCGCCTTGCCGTGCTCGACCCGGCCGGGATGCGGGTCGCAGGCGGCGCGGCGGGTCAGTTCGGCGACCGGCAGGGGGCGGTCGGAGGCGACGAGGACGGCGTTGCCGAAGCGTCTGCCGCGCAGTACCGCCGGATCGGCGACCAGCGCGAGCTCGGCGAAACGGGCGGCGGCGGTGGCGATCTGGCCGCGCAGATGGGCCAGCGGCGGCCCGTCGGCGAGGTTGGCGGCGTAGACGCCGCCGGGTGCCAGCGCCCTGCGCACGTCGTCGAGGAACTCGGCCGAGGTCAGATGGGCCGGTGTGCGGGCCCCGCTGAACACGTCGGCGACGACGAGGTCGGCCCACCCGTCGGGCACCTTGGCGAGTCCGGCACGCGCGTCGGCCGAGCGCACCCGGATCCGGGCGTTCGGATCCAGCGGCAGCTCCCGGCGGACCAGCTGGACGAGGGCCGCGTCCCGCTCGACGACCTGCTGGGTGGAGCGGGGGCGGGTGGCGGCGACGTAGCGGGCGAGCGTGAAGGCGCCACCGCCGAGGTGCACGGCGCGGACGGGCCTGCCCGGCGGGGCGAGGAGGTCGACGACGTGCCCGAGGCGCCGCTGGTACTCGAAGGACAGGTGCGCCGGGTCGTCGAGGTCGACGTGCGACTGCGGCGCCCCGTCGATCAGCAGGGTCCAGGCCCGCGCCCGCTCCCGGTCGGGCACCAGCTCGGCGCGGCCGCCGTCGACGTTCTCGACGACGGTCTCGGGGGCGGCCCGGCGGCGCCGGGGGTTCCTGGACTTTCCCATGGGGTCATTATCGGCGGGCGGACCGGGCGCCCACGGGGTCCCGCCGTCCGGGCCGGGCAGCGGGAGGCCGCGGGACCGGCGGGGCGTCCGCCGGGGCCGGCCGGGCCGCGCGCCCCGCTCCGGCGCCGTTCGCGGCCCCGGGGCGCCTTCCCGCCCGTCCTCACCGGCAGTTGTCCGCCGCCTCGATCGTCCGTGCCGCCTCCCCCAGCGCCGCCCGCAGCACCACGGGATCCGTCGCCGGCTCCGCCTCCCCGGGCGGCAGCAGCCAGTCCGCGCCCTCCACCGGGGGCTCCGGCACCGGACACGGTCCGCGCCCCTCGGTCCGCGTGCACGTGCTGCCCGGCAGGTCCCATCCCGCGGCGGTGCCCGGTGGCACCAGGAACGCCAGCGTGCCACCGCAGCCGTCGTGCATCACCGGCCCCACCGCGTCCCCGGCCCCGCGCCGCAGGATGTCGACCGCCTCCAGTCCCTGCCGCTCCGGGACCGTGACGACATCGCACCCGCCCGGAGCGGGCGGCGACGTACGTGGATCGTTGCTCTGGCTGGTCTTCATCCCGGCCTCCACCGCGAGAACCCCTGCTTGGACGAGCGGGTCGGGAGTCGGGGGCAGCCTCCCGGTCCACGGGGTTCAACGCGCCGGACCGTCAACGGCTACGGCACGGGTCCGCCGCAAAGGATGGCACTTCATGGCAGATCGTGGGAGAGATATCCGGTTTACTCCCAAACCCCGCGTGGCGGCTGCGGCACAGCAGGTACGTTCTTGCCCGCCGGACACAGGACGGGCCATACGGACGAAACGTATAACCCGCCTTCTGGTCCGGCATGGTTCGACGGTTCGCACGAGAGGACCCGGCCATGGCGTCGTCAACGGTGACCTCGTCCCAGCCCGACCGGCCGCCGCAGCCGAACCTCGTCTTCCGGCGTCTGCGCGGACAGCGCTCGCCGGCCGAGTTCGCCGCGGCGATCCGGCGGGCCGCCCGCGAGATCGGCGAGCGGGTCAGCTGCGACGCGCGCTACATCGGCCGGGTCGAGGCGGGCGAGATCCGCTGCCCCAACTACGCCTACGAACGGGTGTTCCTGCACATGTTCCCCGGCCGCACGCTCACCGACCTGGGGTTCGCGCCCCGCTCGTCCGTACGCGGGCGCCGGGCGCGCGCCGCCGGGGACACGTCCGCGCAGCGCACCACGAACCCGGCGCGTGCCGGGAGTGAGACCAGCGGGGCGTACGAGCCGTATGACACGCAGGACCCGTACGACCCGCACGACACCCACGAGGAGAGCGACGTGCTGCGTCGCGCATTCATGACCGGCGGGGGCGCCACGGTGGCCGCCGCCTCCCTGTGCCCCCTGGGACTCGCCCACGACGCCGCGGCGGCGCAGCGCCCCGTGCGCCACGCCGGGGCGAGCGACGCGGACGCCCTGGAAGAGGCCGTCCGCCGCATCCGGCTGCTCGACGACCGGCACGGCGCGGACGGCCTCTACCGGCGCGCGGCGGCCCCACTGCGCGCCGCCTACGCGCTGCTGGAGGCCGGCACGACCCGGCGGACGACGGCGGACCGGCTGTACGCGGGCGCCGGTGAACTGGCCATCTCGGTGGGCTGGCTGGCGCACGACTCGGGGCGTTTCGACGACGCCCGCTCCCACTACGCCGAGGCGCTGGCGACCGCCCGCATGACCGGGGACGCCGCCGTGGAGGCGCACGCCTTCTGCAACACGGCGTTCCTCGCGCGGGACGCGGGACGGCCGCGGGAGGCGGTCCGGGCGGCGCAGGCGGCGCAACGGGTCGCGCGCCCGCTGGGGTCCGCCCGTCTGATGTCCCTGCTCGCGCTGCGCGAGGCGGGCGGCTGGGCGGGGCTGGCCGACCGCGTCGGCTGCGAGCAGGCCCTGGTCCGTGCGCAGGTCCTGTACGAGCGGGGTCCTTCGGACGCCGACCCCGAGTGGATGAGCTTCTACGGCGAGGCCGAGCTGGAGGGCCTGGAGGCGCAGTGCTGGTCGGCGCTGGGCGACTGGTCCCGGGCGGCGCGGCACGCGCGGCGGGCGGCGCAGCTGCAGGATCCGCACTTCACCCGCAACATCGCGCTGTACACCGCCGAGTTGGCGGACGATCTCGCGCGGGGCGGGCAGCCGGACGAGGCGGCGGCGGCGGGCATGCGGGTGCTGGACCTGCTGGCGGAGGTGCAGTCGTCGCGGATCCACACGATGCTGGCGGGGACGGCGCGCGTACTGCTGCCGCACCGGCGGGCCTCGGAGGTGTCGGCGTTCCTGGAGCGGCACGCGGGCCTGCCCCGTCCGGCGTGACCGGCGCGGCCCGCGGGGGAAGGCGAGGCGTTCCGGAAGGCCGCGGCCGCACCGCCTACGGCGTCAGGTGCCCCAGGTCGTTCCAGCTCTCGATCGCCGGCTCCCCGTAGGCCCAGCCCAGCACCGACAGCGACGTCGGGTTCAGGCGTATGCGGGCCGCGAAGTCCAGGGGCAGCCCCAGCCACCTCGCCCCGATCGAGCGCAGGACGTGCCCGTGGGCGAAGACCAGCACGTCGCGGTCGCGCGAGCGCGCCCAGGACACCACCTCGTCCGCGCGGGCCGCCACCTCCGCCGGGGTCTCGCCCCCGGGCACCCCGTCCCGCCAGATCAGCCACCCCGGCCGGGCGGCCTGGATCTCCTGCGGGGTCATGCCCTCGTACGCCCCGTAGTCCCACTCCATCAACACGTCCCAGGCACGCGCGCGTTCCCCGAAGCCCGCGAGGTCGCAGGTCTCACGCGCGCGGACCAGCGGGCTGGTGCGCACCTCGACGCCGGGCAGGCCGTCGTACGGCGCCCGGTGCAGGCGCTCGCCGAGCAGCTTGGCGCCCCGCCGGCCCTCCTCCAGGAGCGGTACGTCGGTCCTGCCGGTGTGCTTGCCGGACAGCGACCACTCGGTCTGTCCGTGCCGGGCCAGCAGGATGCGCGGTGCCATGGGAGACCTTTCCGGAAGAAGAACGCAAGCCGAACTCCTCCATCATCGCGCACGCCCCCCGGGGGCAACCCGGCGGGCGATCCCGGCGTCTATCAGGGCCGGGGCGCTCACGGGGGCGCACGCGCGCCGTACAGTGGCACGACCGGTCGGCCGGGCGCACGAGGAGAAGGGGGAGGGCGATCGGATGCCGCACACCGAGACACCGGGCACCGAGGCGGGCCCGGCGGCCCGGCTGCGCTGGTGGTCCGAACTGCCGCTCATCCTGCTGGTGTACGCCTGCTACTCGGCGGGCCGGCTCCTCGCCCGGGGCGACGTCACCACCGCCGTCGACCACGGCCTGGCGATCCTGCGGATCGAGAAGGCGCTGCACCTCGACGCCGAGCACCCGCTCAACCGCCTGTTCACCCGCGAGCCCTGGCTCGGGGTGCCGGCCGACTTCTGGTACGCCTCGCTGCACTACCTGGTCACGCCCGCGCTCCTGGTCTGGCTGTTCCGCTCGCGCGCCCCGCACTACCGCGCCGCGCGCACCTGGCTGATGACGTCCACCTTCATCGGCCTGATCGGCTTCACGCTGCTGCCGACGTGCCCGCCCCGCCTCCTCGACGCCGGCCACGGCTTCGTGGACACCATGGCCCACTACAGCGCGTACGGCTGGTGGGGCGGCGAGGCGAGCGCGCCGAAGGGTCTGGGCGGGATGACCAACCAGTACGCGGCCATGCCGAGTCTGCACGTGGGCTGGGCCCTGTGGTGCGGCGTGATGCTGTGGCGCCACGGCGGCACGCGTACGGCGAAGGCGGCGGGCGTCGTGTACCCGCTGGTGACGACGATCGTGGTGATGGGTACCGCGAACCACTACTTCCTGGACGCGGTCGCGGGCGCGGCCGTGATGGGCGCCGGGCTGCTGCTGGCGCCGGTGGTGATGCGGACCGCGGACCGCGCCAGGGCACGGTTCGCGCCGCGCGTCGCGCCCGCCGCGGCGGACTCCCGCGCCACGGGTTCCTCAATTGTCAGTGCAGGATGCCAGACTTCCGCGGGTGAGCGAATTCCACGGCAGCGCGAGTCACGGTTCGCAGCGAGCGCCGAGCCGAGTGCCTCCCCCTCGGACGCGGGAGAAGGCGCTCCGGCACCGGCTCGCTGAACTGCGCGGTCCCGAGGTCCCGGCCAAGGCGCTGGACGCGCGCGCCCTGGCCGCGCTGGCCGCCAACCCGGGCTGCAGGCGGCGCGCGATCCTCGACGGCGCCGGGGTGGACAAGGCGGCGCTGGCGGGCGCGTTGGGCGCGCCGTCGGCCTTCGGGCAGTCGCAGTTCGCGTTCATGCGGGGCAACGCGTTCGAGGCGAAGGTCAAGGCGGACGGTGGCGCGGAGCTGCTGCGGCTGGTGCGCGAGAAGCTGGACCGGGCCGCCGAGCCGCCCGCCGACGTGCGCGTGCCCGACCTGACCGCGACCGGCCCCGAGGGGCGGACGGCCCGTACGGCGCTGGCGCTGCGCGAGGCCACCGCGGCGCCGGGGACCTGGACGCTGCTGGACCACCCGATGCTGGCGCTGCGGGTCGCGGGTTCCGCCGCGTTCCTGGAGCCGGACGCGGTGGTGGTGCACCCGGACGGCAGCTGGACGGTCGTCGAGATCAAGTCCTTCCCGATGCTGGACGGCGCCGCGGACCCGGCGAAGGTCGGCGCGGCGGCCCGGCAGGCGGCGGTGTACGTGCTGGCGCTGGAGGAGGTCGCCGCCCGGCTCGGCGCGGAACCGGAGACCCTGCCGGGCGCGGAGCCGGAGGCTGCCCTCGGCGCGGAGACCGAGGCGCCCCTCGGCGCGGAGACCGAGGCGCCCCTCGGCGCGGAGGCCGGGGCGTCCCGGGGGCCGGGCGCCCGGGACGGCGCCCCCGCACCGCGCGTGCGCCACCGGATCCTGCTCGTGTGCCCCAAGGACTTCTCCAACCAGCCCACCGCGTCGGTCGTCGACGTGCGCAAGCAGCGCGCGGTGACCGCCCGTCAGCTGGCGCGGCTGGTCCGCGTCGAGGACATCGCCGACACGCTGCCCGAGGGCACCTGCTTCTCGCCGGCCCTGCCCGCCGCCGAACTGACGGCGGCCGTCGAGTCGGTCCCGGCGGCGTACGCGCCCGAGTGCCTGTCCGCCTGCGAGCTGGCCTTCCACTGCCGTGCCCGCTCCCGGCAGGCCGGGGCCGTCACCGTACTCGGCCGCCCGGTGCGCGCCGAACTGGGCGGCCTGACGACGGTCGACGACGTCCTGGCGGCGGCCCGCGGGGAGGCCGGGGACCCGGACGACCCGACGGTGGCGGCGCTGCGGCGCGCGGCGCGGCTGCGCGCGGAGGCACTGCGCGCGGGCGCCGGGGCGGCGGCGGGAGGCAGCGTCCGATGACCGTGCGCCCGTCCCGCGCCGGCCGGCCCGCGTCCGCCGCCGCACCGGAGGTGGCCCCTTGTCGCTGATCTCCACCCTCGCCCGCCTCGAAGCCGTCCGCACCGGCCGCGCCCAGCCCGCCTCCACCGTCCGGCACCGGCACCTGTCCGAACGGCCCCTGGTCTTCGTGCCGCTCATCACCGCCGGTGAGGCGGGCGCCCCGCTGGGCGCGCTGGTGGGCACGGACCGGGACGCGCCGCACCTGCTGGTCGTCCCCCAGCCGCGCGACCGTGACCTGCGCTTCGCGTTCCTGGCCGAACTGGCCGACGTGGTGCTGCCGTACGTCGACGCGTACGCCGACGCGGTGGAGAGCGCCGAGCGCACCGAGACCGACCCGGAGACCGGCAAACGGGTCAAGGTCGAGGTCGGCCTGTGCGCGGACGCGCCGCAGCTGATCGTGCCGAGCCGCGCGGGCGTCGACTTCGTCCGGCTGCTGGGGCGCTCGATGCGCTTCCGGCGCACGGCCGAGCAGGACCCGCAGGCCCCCTATCCGGCGCCGCCGAGGGTGCCGCTGCTCGGGCGGTGGCTGACGCACTTCGGGGAGCGGGCCCGGGTGCCGGGCTCGTCGCTGCTGCTGGCCATGACGGACGTCCTGAGCCGGCACTGGGCGACCGGCCAGTCCACGCTGGAGGACCAGCACCTGGGCGCGCTGCTCGCCTGGATCGACCCGCCCCGGGGCCTGTCGGGCGCCCAGGCCGCGCTCCGGGCGGAACTGGAGCGGGACGCCGAGGGCCAGTTGGTCTGTCCGCCCGCCGGTCCCGCCACCGACCCGGCCTTCGACAACAAGCTGCTCGCCCCGGCCGTCGAGCGCTACGACCGGGCCCGCACCGCGCTCGCCGCCGCCGAGGACGGCCTGGAGGCCGACGACCGGCTCGCCGCCCTGACCGCCGCCGAGCGGGAGATCCGCGCCCTGGTGGCGAGCCGTACGCGGCCGACCTGGGACGCGGTGTGGCGGGGCCTGGACCTGCTGCGGGAGCTGCCCGAGGGCGCGCACGTCGAGGAGCGCTGGACACGCGACCGCTGGTCGTTCACGGGCCACCGCGACCGGGTCCTGGCCGGCGAGCCCCCGCAGCCGCGCCGCGACGACGCGGTCACCGCCGCGAACAAGCTCGCCGCCCGCGAGCGGGAGCAGGCCCGCCTGGAGGCCCACGAGGCGCTGGACGACCCGCTGGTGATGGCGGCCCGGCGGCTGGCCGGGGAGGCGTTCGCGGGCGAGGTGACCGATGTCGTCATGGCGTACGGCGAGGGCAGGCGGCCGAGCCCGCGCCCGCTGGTCACGGTCCGCACGGACGACCGGCCGCACCTCGCGGAGCGGGCCAAGGTGTACCGGTCGCTGGGCGGCAGGCCGCAGTCCGCCGAGTTCGTGGGCCAGGAGGACGACGGCGCCCTGATCGTGCTGCGGATCCTGGACAAGATGGGCCGGGGCAAGGAGCCCGAGGAAGGGTCCGTGCCGGACAAGGGCGACCTCGTCTGCTTCACGCTGTTCGAGCACGAGCCGCGCGGCGGGGCGAAGCTGCCCGACCCGGAGGACACCCCCTGGACGCACGGCGGGCCGCCCGGCGAGGCGACGCAGGAGGCCGCCGACCCGGTGACCGAGGAGGACCTGCTGTGACGACCGAGGCGGCCTTCGATCCCGGCGCGGCGGCCGGCCGCGCCACCGACGCGATCCTCCACGACACCCTGCACGGCGCCGCGCGCGGTGTGGTCGTCGACTCCCCGCCCGGCGCCGGCAAGTCCACGCTGGTCGTGCGGGCCGCGCTGGAGCTGGCCGACGCGGGCCGTCCGCTGATGGTCGTGGCGCAGACCAACGCCCAGGTCGACGACCTCGTCCTGCGGCTCGCCGAGAGGAATCCCGAGCTGCCGGTCGGCCGTCTGCACAGCAGCGACGCCGACCCGTACGACAAGGCGCTCGACGGCCTGCCGCAGGTCCGCAAGTCGGCGAAGGCCGGCGACCTGGCCGGCCTGCCCGTGGTGATCTCGACGGCGGCGAAGTGGGCGCACGTCAGGACCGACGAGCCGTGGCCGCACGCGATCGTCGACGAGGCGTACCAGATGCGCTCGGACGCGCTGCTGGCGGTGGCCGGGCTGTTCGAGCGGGCGCTGTTCGTGGGCGACCCGGGGCAGCTGGACCCGTTCGCGATCGTGGGCAGCGAGCAGTGGGCGGGCCTGGCGTACGACCCGTCCGGCTCCGCCGTCACCACCCTGCTCGCCCACAACCCGGACCTGCCGCAGCACCGCCTGCCGGTGTCCTGGCGGCTCCCGGCCTCGGCGGCGCCCCTGGTGTCGGACGCGTTCTACCCGTACACCCCCTTCCGCAGCGGCACGGACCACCACGACCGCCGCCTCGCCTTCGCGGTGCCCTCGGACGGCTCCGGCCCGGACCGTGTGATCGACGAGGCGGCCGCGTCCGGCTGGGGCCTGCTGGAGCTGCCCCCGCGGCACACCCCGCGGACGGACCCCGAGGCGGTGCGCGCGGTGGCGACGGTGGTGCGGCGGCTGCTGGACCGGGGCGGCGCGGCCACCTCGGAACGCGCCCCCGCCCCCGTCCCCCTGACCGCCGGCCGGATCGCCGTCGGCACGGCCCACCGCGACCAGGCGGCGGCGGTGCGGGCGGCACTGGCCGAGCTGGGCGTCACGGACGTCACGGTCGACACGGCGAACCGCCTCCAGGGCCGGGAGTACGACGTGACGGTGGTGCTGCACCCGCTGTCCGGCCGCCCCGACGCCACCGCGTTCCACCTGGAGACCGGCCGCCTGTGCGTGCTGGCCTCCCGGCACCGGCACGCGTGCATCGTGGTCTGCCGGGCGGGCGTGGACGAGCTCCTGGACGAGTACCCCTCGGCGGAACCGGTCCAGCTGGGCACGGTCGTGAAGTTCCCGGACGGCTGGGAGGCGAACCACGCCGTGCTGGCCCACCTGGCCGGACACCGGGTGAGGTGGCGGCCGTGAACGCCCCCTGGGTCCCTCTCGCCCTCTCGTCCCACCCGTCCCATGGGCCCGGGTCCGGCGTCCCGAACGCGCTCCTGGGCCCTCTTGCACGGCCGCGAGACAATGGACGGTGGCCCACTCCACCGGGGGTCATCCGCGACGTACGAGGAGGAGAAGACATGGCGGAGCCCACGCCGCGTCACAACGAACCGCGGCTACGCCCCGCGCCCCTGCTCTTCGAGCCCGCGGAGGCGGCCTCCGACCCCGAGCACTTCTTCGACCTGGAGTCGATCGACGATCCGCGGGCGCTGCTGGACCGGGCGACGGAACTGACGCAGGCGTTCCGCGCCGCGGCGGACCGGGCCGTGGAGTTCCAGGCGATGGCGGCCGCGCAGCTCGCGGACCCCCGGCGCTTCGACCGGCTGACGACCGCGGACATCGCGCAGCGGGCCGAGTGGACCGAGGACTACGCGAAGAAGATGGTCGAGTTCGGGCGGGACCTGCTGCGGGGCGGTGAGGGCGGCCCGGGGCACGCGGACCCCGTCTGACCCGTCCCCGGCATATGCCAGGCGGGCACGATACCCGCTCCCCCGCCCTCCTGTCCCGATTTCCGGCAACCGGCTGGAGTCGAGCACTCACGGCCGGTAGACCTGGACGGCATGAGCGGCACATGGAACGTCTCGGACGTCACCTCGGACGGCGCCGACTGGCTCGCCTCGGCAGGAACGTATCCGCGCAGCATGCTCGCGTACTGGGAGGAGCGGCCGGACGCGCCGGTCGTGCTGCCCTGCGGCACCGTCTTCGACGTGGTCAGCGCCCCCGCGATGTTCGGGCGGCGGATGCTCGACCGGCTGTGGGACGAGGGGCCGGGCTCCGGGCCGGTGGCCGAGTTCCGCGGGCGGATGCTGCTGTTCGCCGCGCCCGGCACGGCCCAGCGGCTGCCGTCGCTGCTGGAGTGGGAGGAGTGGGGCGCGGACGGCCGACAGGGCGGGCGGGCGGCGGCGGTCCCGCCGCTGCTGTGCCACGGCACGGGCGACGCGGTGACCGTCCCGGCCCCGCGCGGCGGCGCCCGCGCCGCCCGGCCGGACTCGCGCTGGCTCGTCGCCCCGGACACGCGTCGTCCCTGGCTGCCGGGCCCGGAGGTGCTGCTGTGGGCGGCCGTGCGGGCGGCCCGGGCGGCCGTGCGGATATCGATTTTTCCTCCCGCCGAACAGGGTGCTAAGGTCTACGACGTCAGCAGGCGCCGCTAGCTCAGTTGGTTAGAGCAGCTGACTCTTAATCAGCGGGTCCGGGGTTCGAGTCCCTGGCGGCGCACGACGGCGATGGCGAGGTGGTCCGCGGAAAGCGCGGACCACCTCGCCGTTCCTGTTTCGGCGCCGGGCGGACCTCGCCCCGCACCGCCCACGCGCACCACCGCCCCCACATCGCTCCGTACACACCACCGCCCCCGCACCGCCTCCGGGCCGGTCCCGGCGGCCGTGGGCCGAGGGGTCAGGCCGTCGTGATCCTCACCGTCCAGGCCCCCGACGCGGTACGCCCCTCCACCTCCACCCGTACGGCCTCCCCGGGCACGGTGAAGCTCTCGCCGAGCGCGACCGGGGCGTCCGCGAGGGGCGGGTAGACCGAATCCTGCCAGCATGCCTCGGTGCCCGGATGGGCGTCGATCACCTCGATCGGCCCGGTGCCCGACTGCGCCGCGCTGCGCACCCGGTACACCAGCACGCCCTGCCGGCAGGCGGTCACGTCGTTGCCGACGGGCCCGCGCGCCTCGAAGGCGAGCACGCTGTCGGCGCCGGTGCGCACGACCGCCAGCTTGGTGCCCCGCCCGAGGCCGAAGGCCGGCGCCCCGGCGGCGCCCGCCACCGGCGCGCCCGGACCCGCCTCCAGCGGCTCCAGCGTCAGCCGCGCGGGCTCGGTGCCCCGTACGCACGCCACCTGGTGCGGCTCCAGCCAGCCCAGCTTCCACTTGTGCCAGCCGAACAGGTCGGGGGCCAGCCCGAACTGGCTGCCCATCAGGTCCCAGTCGCCGACGTGGGTGTCCCAGTCGCCCTTGCCGTCGACGGGCCGGCGGTACAGGTCCGGCAGGTCGAAGACGTGCCCGGTCTCGTGGGCGAGGACCAGGCGGTCCGGTGGATGCCGCTCGAACACCGTGACGATCCGCCTCAGGTCGGTGCCGTCGGCGCGCAGCGGTGCGTCCAGGTTGACGACCTTCGTGGCGTCCGAGTCCACGCCGGGCGCGTCCGGGTCGGCGACGAAGTAGACGACGTCGTACCGGGAGAAGTCGACCCGTCCGTCGGCGGCGGAGAGGGCGTCCTGCAGGTAGGCGGCCCGGTGCTCGAGCTTCCAGTCGCGCCGTATGGCGTACGCCGTCGAGGGCCGCGGCATCCGGATCCAGTGCCGCAGGGCGTGCGGGCGCAGGGTGAACCTGCCGTAGGAGGCGCGTTCGAAGAAGCGGGCGGTGCCCGGGAAGTGGTCGGCGGCCAGGTCGCGCGGCCGGGTCAGCGGGTGGGAGTCGGGGAAGGACAGGAAGACCAGCACCGCGTCCAGGCTGCGGGCCGGGCGCGGGTAGGCGGCGTTCCAGGTGTCCAGGCCCTCCGAGTGGTGGGCGTCGGTGCGGGTCAGGACGCAGGGCGCGGCCGGGTGGGACCCGGTGTCCGAGGGGCCGGCCGCCAGGGAGGTGGCGGCCAGTGCCGACAGGGTGGTGCACACGGCCGCGGTGCCGCGCAGCCGGGGTCGTGCCCTCGGCAGACCGGGGAGCTGACGCGGCACGGGGACCTCCGGATGCGGTTCACGGAACACCGCATCCAGGTTGTGTGCGTTTATCGCACTGCGTCCTGTTTGCCTGCACCAGTCGGGTGAGAGTGCCCGGAACGGGCGCGGGCCGACACCCGGAACCACTCACGGAACGTCACAACTGGTCGGAGGCCTTAAGAAGCCGTCCAGAGGCGGGCAGAAACGATCTGCCGGAGGGGCGGGTCACCCCCGGAGAGTGCCGAGCGGCTGGAAGGGCCTGGGGACAGCCTCTATGATCGGCACACTTTCCTGAGACTTTCCTGCACGGACAGAATCGAGTGCACTGCGGGAGCGAGCGGTGAGCGGAACGTCCGAAGGGCCGGCGCCCGCGGCACACCCCGACCGGCCGGTCGTCACAGAGAGTGAGAATGATACGCCTCCCCGTACTGAGCCCCCGTCGTCCCCGCCGCCGTACCGCTCCGTCTTCACGGCCGCTCCGCTCGCCATGGCCGTCGTCGACCGCGAAGGACGGGTCGTCAGCGCCAACGACACCCTCGCCGCGCTGCTCGGCAGCACGCCCGACGGGCTGTCCGGTGCCGTGGCGGCCGAGTTGGTGGAGTTGACCTCCGACGCCCGTACCTGGCACGCCTACCGGGAAGTGCTGCGCGGCCGGCAGGCCAGGCTGCGCTGCACCCGGCGCCTGAAGCACCCCGACGGGCACGCGGTGTGGGCGCAGGTGACGGTCGCCCCGCTGCCCGCCGAGGACGGCGGCGTGCTGCTGTCCGTGACCGACATCAGCGCCCGCCACGAACTGCAGGCCAGACTGCGCCACTTGCAGATGCACGATCCGGTGACCCGGCTGCCCAACCGCGCGCTGTTCTTCGAGCGCCTGTCGGCCGCGCTGGAGGCGGAGTCGTACGAACAGAGCGGCACCGGCCGGATCGGCCTGTGCTACCTGGACCTGGACGGCTTCAAGGCCGTCAACGACACCCTCGGCCACCGGATCGGGGACCGGCTGCTGGCCGCCGTCGCCGAACGCCTCACGCGCTGCGCGGACGAGGCGGGCCACGCCCGCACCAGCACCCCGCTGGTGGCCCGGCTCGGCGGCGACGAGTTCGCGCTGCTGGTCGAGGACTCCACCGGCACCGAGCAGCTCGCCGAGCTCGCCGAGTCGGTCCTGCGGGCCGTCCAGGCCCCTTTCGACATCTCCGGCCAGCGGCTGTCGGTGTCGGCGTCGATCGGCGTGGTCGAGCGGCACGCCGCCGGGACGACCCCCACCGCCCTGATGCAGGCGGCGGACACGACGCTGTACTGGGCCAAGGCCGACGGCAAGGCGCGCTGGACGCTGTTCGACCCGGAGCGCAACGCGCACCGCATGACCCGTCAGGCGCTCGCCTCCACGCTCCGGCCGGCCATCGAGCGCGGCGAGTTCACGCTCGAGTACCAGCCGCTCGTCGGCATGGAGGACGACCGTGTGCACGGCGTCGAGGCGCTCGTCCGCTGGAACCATCCGCAGTTCGGCGTGCTGACGCCGAATCGGTTCATCGGACTTGCGGAGGAGGACGGTTCGATCGTCCCCCTGGGCCGCTGGGTGCTGCGGACGGCCTGCCGCCAGGCCCGCCGGTGGCAGCTGGACCACCCCGACGAGCCGCCGATCTTCGTGAGCGTGAACGTGGCGGTCCGCCAGGTCTGGGACTCCGACCTGGTGGCGGACGTGGCCCAGACCCTCGCCGAGACGGGCCTGGAACCGCGCCTGCTGCAACTGGAACTGACCGAGTCGGCCGTGATGGGCTCAGCGGGCCGCCCGCTCCAGACGCTCCAGGCGCTGAGCGACATGGGCGTGCGCATCGCCATCGACGACTTCGGCACGGGCTACTCCAACCTCGCCTACCTGAGCCGGCTGCCGGTGTCCGTCCTGAAGCTGGACGGCTCCTTCGTCCGCGGCTTCCAGTACGAGGACCGCGAGACGGGGGCCGGGCCGAGCCCGGCCGACGAGGTCATCGTGGAGGCGATGATCCAGCTCGCCCACCGGCTCGGCCTGACCGTCACCGCGGAGTGCGTGGAGACCTCGGCCCAGGCGGCGCGGCTGCGCCGCATCGGCTGCGACACCGGGCAGGGGTGGCTGTACTCGCGTCCGGTGCCGCCGGATCGTATCTCCGGTCTGCTGGGACCGTCGGGGGTGCAGGCGGGATGCGCCAAGCCGTAGGGCTTGTCGTCGAACTCCCGTCGTCCGCCCGGAGGGCGGGCCCCGCGGCGTCGGGTGCGTGCTCCCGGCGTGCCGGGCGCCGGCCCTCGTACCCGGATGTACTCGGGTCCGTGCCCGGTGCGGCGAGAGGGCGTGCAGGGCGTCGCGGGGCGGGCGGGAGTTCGACGACAGGCCCCAGGCCCGGCCCCGGCGTCCCGCCCGCGGATCAGGCCGGGGCCGGCAGCCCGTAGGCGTCCGCGATGAGTTCGTAGGAGCGCAGGCGCACGTCGCTGCCGTGGGCGTTGGCCGTGAGCATCAGCTCGTCGGCGCCCGTGCGCTTGTGGAGGTCGTCGAGGCCGGCGCGGACCTCGTCGGGGGTGCCGTGGATGACGTTGGCGTTCCAGGAGTCGGCGAACTCGCGCTCCATCGGGCTCCAGTCGTACGCCTCCGCCTCCTCCGGCGTCGGGATCAGACCGGGGCGGCCGGTGCGCAGCCGGACCATGCCGAGTGCGGCGGCCAGCACCTGACGGCGGGCCTCCTTCTCGTCGTCGGCGGCGAGCGCGGAGACGCCGATGAGCGCGTACGGCTCGTCCAGCACGGCGGACGGCTTGAACGACTCCCGGTACAGGTCCAGGGCCGGGATGGTGTTCTGCGCCGAGAAGTGGTGGGCGAAGGCGAAGGGCAGGCCGAGCACGCCGGCCAGGCGGGCGCTGAAGCCGGAGGAGCCGAGCAGCCAGATCGGCGGGCGGTGCGGGGACTGGACGCCGCCGGGGCCGGTCGCCTGGACCGGGCCGGGGACGGCGTGGATGCGGCGGTAGGGGTGGCCGTCGGGGAAGTCGTCGTCGAGGAAGCGGGTCAGCTCGGCGAGCTGTTGCGGGAAGTCGTCGGCGCCCTCGTTGAGCCGGTCGGTGCGGCGCAGCGCGGCGGCGGTGGCGCCGTCCGTGCCCGGGGCGCGCCCGAGGCCCAGGTCGATCCGCCCCGGCGCCATGGCCTCCAGCGTCCCGAACTGCTCGGCGATCACCAGCGGGGCGTGGTTGGGCAGCATCACGCCGCCCGAGCCGAGCCGGATGCGGTCGGTGTGGGCGGCGAGGTGGGCCAGGATCACGGCCGGGGACGAGGAGGCCACGCCCGGCATGGAGTGGTGCTCGGCGACCCAGTACCGGTGGAAACCGCGCGCCTGGGCGAGACGGACCAGGTCGACGCTGGCGCGCAGGGCGTCGGAGGCGGTGCGGCCCGCGCCGACGGTGACCAGGTCCAGTACGGAGAGGGGGACGGGGGCGGAGCCGCGTGCTTCGCCCCGGATCTCGTCTGCCGCCACGGTGGGGTGCCTCCTGCTGTGCGCCGTGTGCTGTCGTCCCGGCCTCAACAGGAGAGTGTCTCCGGTTATTCCCCCCGGGGTGGGGCAAGGGGGCCTCCGGGCCCTCGGCGGAGGCGGTGGAGGCCGGCACCCGTGCGGGCCCGCGCCGGCGCACGGGGGCGACGGCCGCGGAGGGCGACCGCGGCGGGTACGCGGGGCGCGAACCGGGCACCGCCCCGGCGGCCCCTGGGCACCGGAACGGGGTGACCGGCCCGTCAGGCCGCCCGCTCCCAGGCATCGCGCGCGTCCGTGCCGGCCTCGCCGTACGGTGGACGCCGGGCCGCCTTCTCACGGGCACGCAGCACGGCCCACGCGAGGAAGCACCCGCCGGCGAGGTACCAGGGCAGCACCCACAAGGGGGACCACCAGGGTGTCCGCGGATCGAGGACGAGGTCGGCGGCGGCAGAGGTCATTCCCGCCGCCAGACTCCAGCACAGGAGACGTTCGAGGAACCGGACGGCGCGGGCGCGGGGCGCGGACGGGGCTCTGCCCGGTTCGGTCATCGAGAGACCGTCCTTCACGGGGTGCAAGCGGTTGCGGACGCGCTCAGTGTGCAACTCGTGAAGGACCGTGCCCAGGAACGCGGTGCGACGGGACGCGGCCCTTGAGACAACCTCCGCAGGCGCATACGCCCGGACAACGCCCCTCGCCCGCCGAACAGGAGAGGTCACAACGGTGCCGCGTTGACGCGAATCCGGCCTGAAGTGATCGCCTCCACCCCGTATCAGGTCTCCTGTTGACACCAGGAATGCGCTTTCGGTCAGGTCAACAGCCGGAAAACGGAGCGGAGTTGATTATTCCTCACCTTCTGCCGCCCCGTTCGCCCGCATTCCACCCGATACGGCCGGACGAAGAGGTCGGGCCGATTCCGGCCCGCATGGATCACGCGATCGAGGGCAGAGCGCGCCGCCTCATGTGCCTCTTGTGACAGATCGCATGACATCAATGACCCTCGGTGACCACCGGTGATCCTTGAAACCACCGGTTCCGACTCCCTGTCCGGCTTCCCGTGGGGAAGCCGAGGCACTCGCGTGCCGTGTGCCCGGTGGACGCGATCGGCGGAAAGCCCGGCGCCGGTGCCGGGCCGCCGGGTGCGCCGAAGACGCTCGATCAGCGCACCGTTCCGCTGCCGCCCCCTGCCCCGCCCTCACACCTGCACGATCGGCTCCCGGGTGAACAGCGCCCCCAGCTCCGGCGCGTTCACCCGCCGGTCCGCCAGACGGAGGGCCTCCCAGACCGTGACCTGGTTGGCGGTGAGGACCGGCTTGCCGAGCTCCTTCTCCAGGGCCGTGACGTGGGCCGCCGTGTGCAGGGCGTTGTCGGGGAGCAGGAGCGCCTGCGCGTCGGGGTGGTCGGCCGCGCGGGCCAGGGCCAGGAGTTCCGGCTCGCCCCACGTGCCGGCCTCGGCCGCCGTGACGACCCCCGAGCTCTTCACCGCGACCACGTCCACGCCCGCCGCCCGCAGGAACCCGGCGAACAGCGACGCCACGTCCTCCGGGTAGGTCGCCCCGACCGCGACCCGGTGCACGCCCAGCTCCCGCACCGCGTGCACGAAGGCGAACGACGTGGACGAGGCCGGCATGCCGGCCGCCTGCGCCAGGGCGCGGACCTGCTCCTGGGCGCCCTCCCAGCCGTGCACGAAGCCGCCGCTGGCGCAGGCCCACACCACGGCCTCCGCGCCGGCGTGCCGCAGCTCCTGGACGCCCTCCGCGAGGCGCTCCGGCGAACCCATCTCGCGCAGGGCGTCCACCCGGCGCGCGTCCTCGCCGACGTCGGTGCGGACCAGGTCGATCCGGATGTCGCTGCCCAGCAGCTGCTCGATGCGCGGGTAGTCCTCCTCGGCGGAGTGGCCCGGGTGGAGGAGTCCGAGTGCGGTCATGTCCTGCCTTCCTGCTGCTCGTCGACCGGCCGACCGGTCCCCGGTACGGCCCTACGGCACGGGTACCCCGTCGGCGCGCCGCCGCCCCCATCGTCACGTGGCCGGCTCCGGCCGCCGGATCCGCCACGCGGGGAGACCGGCCTCCCGCGCCCCGTGCGCGCGGCCGTGTCGACGAGGGTGGGCCCGGTGCAAGCGTGGCCCCTCCGCCCGCGTGGCCGCCCGCCCGGCCACGTCGGCCACCCGGCCGGCCTCGCCCGGAGGAACGGCAGCCATGACCACCCCCACCCTGCTCGTCCTGGACGCCGACCCGCTCCCCGCCCGGGCCGCCTCACCGGCCGCGCGAGGACCGTGCACGCGGACGCGTCCCCCTCGCCGAGCGGCTGCCGCACGCCGACGTGCTGCTCGTGCGGGACTTCACCTCGTACGCGGTGCGCGAGGCCCGGCCGGGGGACGGACCCCGGCCGCGCCGGGTCCACACGGCCGGTGCGGGGGCGGACCCGGCGGCATCGCGAGTCGCAGCGGGTGGCCGGGACGCGTGCGGTGGTGGCCGGCTCCGGGCCGACCGGGCGGGCGGTCGTCCGTCCCCTCAAGGCGCTGGGCGTGACCACCGTGCCGGCCGGGCGCACTCCGCGCACCGGGATCCACGGCCCGGACGGCCTGGACCGGCGATGTCCCGCGCCGACCGGGCGCTGGATCGCGGGTGCGGCGCCCGACAGCCCGCTGCGGGAGGTTTCCGGGCCGGTCGCCTTCCCGCACATGAGCGGCGACACAGTCGGCCGGCACGACGAGCTCGCCGCCCGGTTCGTGCAGCGGTACGGGCGGTGGGAGGCCGGCGGGCCGCTGGTGAACGTGGTCGACAAGCTACGCGGATACGTACCGGGACACTGACGGCCCCGGGGAGGGCGGACGACGCGGTCCGCCGGGCCGCCGGAGCGGATCCTCGGGGAGCCGGAGCGGGACCGCACGCGGGAATTCCGCAACGCGGTCCTGCGGCCACGCTCTGTGAACGGGTGACGTCCCAGGCCGCAGGGCCGGACGATGACATGAGCATATGACAAAAGGCCGACGTCCCAGTTGAGACGCATCGGGGATTCTGTCAACACCCCCTCCTCGCGGCCCGCCGGACGGCTATCGTGGAAAAGGTTCACTGACCGGATAGCGGCCCAAGAGCGAGCGCGGGGGGAACCGTGGCGCTGAAGCACAAGCCGACCGCGCCGTACCACTCGGCCCAGGACGCCCTGCGCGTCCTGGAGACGGTGGCGCGGCACACCACCGGAATCACCGACACCGAGCTCGCCCGGCACACCGGCCTCGGCGCGGAGCGACTGACCACGCTCCTGCGCATGCTGCGCCGCGAGGGCTACGTCGAGCAGATCGCCGACGGCGCGTACGTCACCGGGGACGCGCTCGCCCGGCTCGGCTCGGCCCACCGACGCGAGGAGGCGCTGCGCGAGAAGATCCAACGCACCCTGGACCGGCTGCGCGACTCGGTGGGCGCGGCCGTCTACATCAGCCGGTACGTCGACGGCGAGGTGAAGGTCACGCAGTACGCCGACAGCCCGGCGACCCCCAAGGTCAACGAGTGGGTCGACTTCCGCTGCTCCGCCCACGCCACCGCGGTCGGCAAGAGCCTGCTCACCCAGCTCGACCACAACGGCCGCCGCGACCACCTCGCCCGGCACAAGCCGGCCCGCCTCACCTCGCGCACCATCACCAGCGGCACCCTCCTGCTCTCCCGCCTGGCGGCCCAGCCGCCCACGGTGCCCGTCCTGGACCTCCAGGAGTACGCGGTCGGCACGGTCTGCGCGGCCGTCCCGATCACGGCCGGCTCCACGGTGGGCTGCCTCGCGCTGTCGCTGCCCGTCGAGCACGCCCACCGGCTGCGCCAGGCCGCGGAGGCCCTCAACCGCAACGCGGCGCCGGTGCTGCTGTCCCTGGCGATCTAGGGCCTGTCGTCGAATTCCCGTCGTCCGCCCGGAGGGCGGGCCCCGCGGCGTCGGGTGCGTGCTCTCGGCGTGCCGGGCGCGGACCTTCGTACGGGATGTACTCGGGTCTGCGCCCGGTGCGGCGAGAGTGCGTGCAGGGCGTCGTGGGGCAGGCGGGAGTTCGACGACAGGCCCTGGGGCCCGTTCCCGCGGGCCCTCGGTCCGGGTGGTCGGAAGCACCCCCTGGGACCAGGTAGTATTTCCTCCGTCGTCGGCCGCGAGAACGCGATTCAAGCGGACGGCGGGAGTCATGCGCCGCTAGCTCAGTTGGTTAGAGCAGCTGACTCTTAATCAGCGGGTCCGGGGTTCGAGTCCCTGGCGGCGCACGGATGAGGGGCCTCTCGTGGGAGCGAGGGGCCCCTCGGTCGTGTCCGGACCGCCCGGCGCGGTCGCCCGGCCCGGGCCCCGCGGCCCGCGGGGTCCCGAAGGCACCGGTGTGCGCTCACCCCGAAGCCGGCGCAGGAAGTCCGCTGGACCGCGCGCCCGCGCCCGCCCCCACGGGAGACCCGCGCGCGCCGCGGCCGCGACCGCAGACGGTGCCGGTGATCGCGGCGCGCGCGGGCCCTGCCCGGCGGGGATCAGAAGGTGACGTCCGAGCAGGCGTAGAAGGCGTTGCCCGTGTCGGCGATCGTCCACACCGCGAGGATGACGTGGTGCCCGCTCAGCCCGGTCGGCAGCGTGCCGCTGTGGGAGAGCGTGGACGGCGGGCGCTGGCCGTTGTAGGGCACCGTCAGGAACGGGGTGAGGTTGAGGTCGGACCGGGACAGGTTGTGGTTCTGGTTCCAGCCCGGCTTGGTGATGTAGTACTTGAAGTCCGTCGTGGCGTGCATCGCCGTGAACTGCCAGCGGAACGTGTAGCTCTGACCGCCCGTCACCCTGGTGGTCGGCCAGTCGCCGCCGGAGGGCGTGCGCGGGCTGTCGAGCTGGGCGAACCGCGTGTTGTTCCCGGAACACAGCTGCCCGTCGGCCGGTCCGGAGGCCGGGAAGCCCTTGGGGCCCTCGACGCTCTGCGGCTCCCACTGGATGGAACCGCAGTTGGCGACGGTGCCGTTCTGGCAGAGCTTCTGCCGGCTGATGGGGAGGTCGGTGTAGCCGTGGCCGCTGGCACCGCCGGAGGAGAGGACGAGGGCTCCGGTCGTGGCCAGTCCCACCGCGGCCGCGTACAACTTGGTCCTTGTGCGCATGCTGCCGCTCCTGGTGAACGTGGGGGAGGTGCGTGAAGCTTTGCAGGTAGGTCTAGACCAAGTCTCAGGCTATTGCCGTGCACTGAACATGTCCATACCAATCGCGAACTCAATCGCGGACTCCATCGCGAACCCACTCGCGGACTTGACCGCGAACCCGACCACGGATCCGACCGCAGACCCGATCGCGAACCCGACCGCAGTCCCGACCGCGAACCGGGGCGGGCCCGGTCGCGGCCCGTGTCAGGGCCCCTGTTCGCCGCGCCCCACGCAGAACGCCACCGTCAGGTCCTTCACCAGCGCCTTGCGTTCGCAGTCGTCGAGCTCCACCAGCCCCCGCATGGTCAGCCGGGTCACGGTGTCCTCCACCGAGTCCACGACCGAGCTGAGCGCGCTCGCCCGCTGCTGGGCGTCCAGCGCGGCGATCCGGCGGCGGTACATGGCGGCGGCGAGCTCGGGGGCGTACTCCACCCGGGCCGGCTGCACCCAGAACACCTCCAGGCCGACCGGTGCCGTGTCCGTCGCCACCAGCCGGGTCAGCGCGTCCCCGGCCGCGTCCGCCGAGCCCCTCGCCCCGCCCGGCATCTCCACCGGCACCCGCAGCAGCGCCGCCTCGACGCACTCGCGCAGGTACGTCTCGTGGTCCTCCACGCCGAGCGTGGCCCGCGCGGTGTCCCGCACCCGCCACACCACCAGCACCACCACACGCAGCGCGACCCCGCTCGCGTCGGCCGCGGGCATCGGCTCGCTGCGCCAGTGCCGCAGCCGCACGTCGACCCGGCGGCGCAGCAGCAGCGGGTTGACCCACAGCAGGCCGGTGCGCCGCACGGTCCCCCGGTAGCGGCCGAACAGTCCGAGCACCCAGGCCCGCCCGGTCCGGCCGCGGGCCAGCCCGCCGAGGCCGAACAGCCCGAGGGCACCGGTTCCGGCGTACGCCGCCCACTGCGCGGGGCCGAGCCCGGTGCCCGCGTACGCCGGCAGCCCCAGGGCCTCCAGGGCGAGCGGCGGCAGCACGCCCGCCCACCACGACGTGGCCAGGCACCCGGCCACCCCGCACACCCCGGCCAGCACGCCCAGCGCACCGGGCAGCACCCGGGCGGGCCGCTCCACCAGGTCCGCGTCGACCTGCGGCACGGAACGCGGCCGGACGGGCGCTGGGCGCCTGAGACGGGGGTGCTCCCATCCGGGCGGGTCCGGGAGCGGGGAGGACTGCTCCCCGGTGCCCTGGCGACGGCCCACCACCGCGGGCTTCAGCGGCACCGGCCCCGGGTCCGGGCCGTCGCGGAAGAGCAGGTGGAGGGGGATCTCCGTGATCGCCTCGGTCCGGATGAGCCGGGCCGGCCGGGCCGCGGCGCCCTGGTCCGCGGGCCGCTCGGACTCGGGGGTGGGGGAAGTGGTCGTACTCATGCGTGCTCCAGCCTCCGCGCCAGATGCGTCATGACGGGTGAGCGGGGTTCAGGAGGACAGCCGCCACCGGGGCCGCGGCCCCGGGAAGCCGTCCGCCGCGCCGCCCCGCCGGCCCCGGACGCGCGGAAAGGCCCCGGCCTCGCGCCGGTCCGCCGCGCCCCGGCGCGGCCCCGGCCCGGTGGTGCGGTGGGCGCCGGGCCCCTCCCCCGCCGGCCGCCTCCCCGGCCGGGTGGCGTACCCGGTGTGCGCGCCGGGGCCGGAATACGCCCTTCCCGGGTACGGCGCCGGGGTGGCGGCGGCCGGCGGGGCGGAGGCGGGCGGGGCACCCTTCGCGCTCCCCGCGAGCCCCTTGTACCGGTAGGGGACGTAACGGTCGGACTGGTTCCAGTAGGCGTACGGAGTGGTCTGCCGGCGGGTGTGCGGGCGGGTCTGCTCGTAGGCGAGATAGGAGGTGTGCGTGTGGTCCGTCCAGCCGCCGAAGACGACGACGTGCGAGCCGTTCGCGGGATCGGCCTGATGGTGGAACAGCAGAATGTCGCCGGGCTGGAGTTCTTCTTCGGAAATGCGGTCCGCGTACTGGTGGAGACTGCCCGTCCATTCGTTTCCGGGGAGTTTCCAGGCCATCGACACATAACCCGAACAGTCCTGCCGGTATCCGTCGGACCAGTACGCCTGCGTGCTGTACGGCACCTTGGCGGCGACCCATGTCCCGGCCCGGTCGATGATCTCCGCGCGGGTGATCGCGGGGGTCTCCAGCGGCCCGGCGGGCTTGGCCGGACGCCCGCCGGGACCGTGCAGCGGGGCCGCGCCCCCCTGAGGTGTACCAGGCTCCTCACCTGCGGGAACGCCTGGACTGTGGGGCGCGTGCGAGGTAGCGGCGACGGGCACCGCGTGGCCCGCGCCGAGCGCGGCGGAGGCGGCGGCCACCACGAGGGCGCGGCAGGAGGCCGGGGGGCCGCCGGCACGGCCGGCCGGGAAACGCGGCGGGATCCGCCGCCGATGGGCACAGCCGGGACAGTCGCAGTCGCTCGCGGGCTCGAATTCCTCGAATACCGGAGTCTCCATGCGATTCCCCTCACACTTCCGGTGAAATGGTCCGCGCCTGTGCACGTCGGCAGTTTCTCAACTGTCCTGCGGGCGCGCATGCCGACGGTCCGAACGATGTAAGGGGGCCGGTCCGGGTTCCCCGGCCCCGGGCGGGTGGTCGGGAGCACCCCGCGGCGTCCTGTAGAGTTACTGCGTCGCGCGCGCCGCTAGCTCAGTTGGTTAGAGCAGCTGACTCTTAATCAGCGGGTCCGGGGTTCGAGTCCCTGGCGGCGCACGATGACGACGGCGACGCAGGTCCGCGGATCTGCGTCGCCGTCGTCGTTTCCGCGCGGCCACGTCGACAGGACGGGCTCCCCGTGCGAACGGGGAGCCCGCCGGCTTTTGGCCGGATACCCTCTGGCCATGGCAGCGCGTGACCTCCAGGAGAGGATCAAGAAGCTCATCATCGACCGCCGCCTGCCCTCCGGGGCGCCGCTGCCGACCGAGCCCGAGCTGATGGAGCACCTCGGCGCGAGCCGGAACTCGGTGCGCGAGGCGCTGAAGGCGTTGCAGGCGATGGGCATCGTCGAGATCCGGCACGGCTTCGGCACCTACGTCGGCCCGATGTCCCTGGCCCCGATGATCGAGGGACTGGCCTTCCGCACGGTCGCCGGACACCACCGGGGCGAGGACTCCCTGCTCCAGCTGCTCGAACTGAGGGAGGCCATGGAGACCGGGCTCGTCTCCCGGCTCGCGGGCCGGCTGTCCGAGGCGGACCTCGTTGAACTGGACGCGCTCGTCGGCCGTATGGAACGGGAGGCCGCGCGCGGAGCCGGTCTCGCCGAGACCGACCGGGCCTTTCACGCCACCCTCTACCGAGGGCTGGACAACGTGCTGCTGAGCGAGGTCCTGGAGGCGTTCTGGGACGCCTTCCACCGGGTCCGCACGGATCTCGGGGGCGAGCGGCAGGATCCTCGGATCACCTGCCGGCAGCACCGGGAGATCCTGGACGCGGTGCGGTCCGGCGACGCACTACGGGCGGAGGAGGCCATAAGGGAACACTTCGGTAACATCCGCGCACGTCTGTCCATCGCGGCCGCACAGGCTCCCACAGGTGCCACAATGGGCGCGTATGACCGGTAAACACGTGTTTCTCATCTTGCGATCAAGATGGACACCGTAGAACCCTGGTTCTTCAACTATCCGCATGATTGCGACGGTTGGGGGGCAGGGAGCCGGTTGCCCGTGCCGCGGGGAGAGGGGCCCCGTCCAGGCGGGATGCCGAGGGGGGCATCATGCAACCGGAAGGTTGCGTTCCATGTCTATAAAGTGTGAAGGACATGGTGACAGCGATCCACCACTGATACGCCTGTGAAGGTCGAGGGGGACCCGAGCGGGCGGCAGGAAAGCGACGGAACACGCGGGGGGACCGCGTGTGGGGGGATGACTCATGACGTCTTCGCCGACGGGCGCCCGGCGGGACCAGGACCCGTCACAGACCACCCAGCTCAGGGTGCCGGCTCACCGGATGAGCACCACGGGGACGTTCCGCCGGATCAAGAGAACGCTGCCGAGATACGACTACGAGCACTACAGCCGGCTCGCGGGCCCCCTCACCCAGCCCGACCCGGGCAAGCCGTACCAGGTGCGCTACCGCTCGCTGATATCGCAGGAGCCGCACCGCATCCGGGTCGCCCTGATGCTGGCCGCGGCCCCGGTGCTGTCGCTGGTGCTGCTGTTCTGGCTGCTCCAGCCCGAGCACTGGACCGAGCGGGACTACCCGGCCTTCGAGTGGCTGCCGGCGCTCGACGTCGTGATGCTCGTCTCGATCGGCCTGATCGAGTTCTTCCGCTGCATGAACGTGCTGTCCAACGCGCACGCCACGCTGGTCGCCCGCGACCCGATCCCGGTGGTGCCCGAGACCGGCACGAAAGTGGCGTTCCTCACCTCCTTCGTGCCCGGCAAGGAGCCGCTGGAGATGGTGACGAAGACCCTGGAGGCGGCGGTGAAGATCCGCCACCGGGGCCTGATGCACGTCTGGCTGCTCGACGAGGGCGACGACCCCGAGGTGAAGGCGGTCTGCGAGCGCCTGGGCGTGCGCCACTTCTCCCGCAAGGGCGTCGCGAAGTGGAACCAGCCCACCGGCCCGCACCGCGCCAAGACCAAGCACGGCAACTACAACGCCTGGCTGGAGGCGCACGGCGACGACTACGACTTCTTCGCCTCGGTCGACACCGACCACGTGCCGCTGCCCAACTACCTGGAGCGGATGCTCGGCTTCTTCCGCGACCCGGACGTCGGCTTCGTCATCGGCCCGCAGGTCTACGGCAACTACGACAACTTCGTCACCAAGGCCGCCGAGTCGCAGCAGTTCCTCTTCCACGCGCTGATCCAGCGCGCGGGCAACCGCTACGGCGCGCCGATGTTCGTGGGCACCTCCAACGCCGTGCGCATCAAGGCGCTCAAGCAGATCGGCGGCCTGTACGACTCGATCACCGAGGACATGGCCACCGGCTTCGAGATGCACCGGGCCAAGAACCCGGCCACGGGCCGCAAGTGGAAGTCGGTCTACACCCCGGACGTGCTCGCGGTCGGCGAGGGCCCCAGCGCCTGGACGGACTTCTTCACCCAGCAGATGCGCTGGTCGCGGGGTACGTACGAGACGATCCTCAAGCAGTACTGGAAGGGCTGGTACTCGCTGCCGCCGAGCAAGCTCTTCAACTACACGATGATGATCATCTTCTACCCGATGTCGGCCCTGAACTGGATCCTGGCGGCGCTGAGCTGCGCGCTGTTCCTGGGCCTGGGCGCCTCGGGCGTGAACATCGACCCGGCGGTGTGGCTGATGCTCTACGGCAACGCCTCCGCCCTGCAGATCGGCCTGTACGTCTGGAACCGCCGCCACAACGTCTCGCCGCACGAGCCGGAGGGCTCCGGCGGTGTGGCCGGCATGGTGATGTCCGCGCTGTCGGCGCCGCTGTACGCGAAGGCGCTGGTCGACTCCGTGCTGCGCCGCAAGAGCAAGTTCGTGGTCACCCCCAAGGGCGACTCGGCGAGCCCGGACCGGTGGTTCGGGACCTTCCGGTACCACTGGTACTTCATCGCGATCTTCGGTGCCTCCATCGCGGCCGGCTTCGTCTTCGGGCACTCCCACCCGGCGATGGTCGTCTGGGCCCTGTTCGCCATGCTCATCACCGCGTTCCCGATCTTCGTCTGGCGGCACGAGCTGCGGCAGGCCAGGAAGAAACCCCGCGCCCACGCCGCGGGAGCGCCCGCCGAGGCACGGCCGCAGGACGCCGCGGGAGCGCCCGCCGGGGAGCGGTCGCAGGACGCCACGGGGCCGCACGGGACGCCGCAGCCGCCGCCCATCCCGCAGCAGCCGTCCGCGTCCCACTCCCCGCAGCACAGGCCGCGCTGGGCCGCCGCCGAACACGGCGACGACGGGGGCAACGACCAGACCATGCAGATCGCCCTTGGTGGACTTGGGGGACGTAAGGAATGAACGACCGTGCAGGCCGCCGCCGCGCCCGTCGACTCGCGATAGGCACGGCGGTGGTACTCGCGCTGGCCGGGATGAACGGGCCGTGGCTGTACCGCTTCGGGACCGAGAAATACCACCAGTACAAGATCAACAAGCCGGAGTACAAGGCCGCGAACGGCAAGTGGGAGATCGTCGAGTTCCCCGAGGAGTACCGGCAGAACACCATCCACGCGGCGCTGCTGCGCACCGGCAAGGTGCTGCTCGTCGCGGGGTCGGGCAACAACCAGGACAACTTCGACGCCAAGAAGTACGACACCCGGATCTGGGACCCGGTCAAGGGGACCATCAAGAAGGTCCCGACGCCGGCCGACCTGTTCTGCACCGGCCACACCCAGCTCGCCAACGGCAACCTGCTGATCGCGGGCGGCACCAAGCGGTACGAGAAGCTCAAGGGTGACGTGAAGAAGGCCGGCGGCCTGATGATCGTCCACAACGAGAACCCGGACAAGCCGATCACCCTGCCCGCGGGCACCCGGTTCACCGGCAAGCAGAACGGCAAGACCTTCGTCTCGAAGGACCCGGTGCTGGTGCCGCGTGCCAAGAAGAAGTTCGACCCGGTGACCGGCGCGTTCCTGGGCAACGACCCCGGGCTCGGCCGCATCTACGTCGAGGCGGCCAAGGAGGGCGCCCGGTACGAGACCGGCACCCAGGACAACTACCGCATCGGGGGCCTCAAGGGCGCCGACGCCCGCAACACCTACGGCATCGCGCAGAAGCTCGCCCTGGACAAGAAGGACTTCCAGGGCATCCGCGACGCCTACGAGTTCGACCCGGTCGCCGAGAAGTACATCAAGGTCGACCCGATGAACGAGGCCCGCTGGTACCCGACGCTCACCATGCTGAGCGACGGGAAGATCCTCAGCGTCTCCGGCCTCGACGACATCGGCCAGCTGGTCCCGGGCAAGAACGAGGTCTTCGACCCGAAGACCAGGAAGTGGACGTACACCGGGAAGGTCCGTCAGTTCCCGACGTACCCGGCGCTGTTCCTGATGCAGAACGGCAAGATCTTCTACTCGGGTTCGAACGCGGGCTACGGGCCGGACGACGTGGGCCGCGATCCCGGCGTCTGGGACGTGGAGACCAACCGGTTCACCAAGATCCCCGGGCTGAGCGACCCCAAGCTGATGGAGACCTCGGGCACGGTGCTGCTGCCGCCGGCGCAGGACGAGAAGTACATGGTCATCGGCGGTGGCGGGGTCGGCGAGTCCAAGCTGTCCAGCAGGAGGACCCGCATCGTCGACCTGAAGGCGGACAGCCCGCGCTTCGTGGACGGCCCGCCGCTGGAGAAGGGCACCCGCTACCCGCAGGCCTCGATCCTGCCCGACGACAGCGTGCTGGTCTCCGGCGGCTCGGAGGACTACCGCGGCCGCGGCGACTCCAACATCCTGCAGGCGCGGCTGTACGACACGGAGAAGAACGCGTTCCGGCGGGTCGCCGACCCGCTGGTGGGCCGCAACTACCACTCGGGGTCGGTCCTGCTGCCCGACGGGCGCGTGATGGTCTTCGGCTCGGACTCGCTCTTCGCCGACAAGGCCAACACCAAGCCGGGCAAGTTCGAGCAGCGCATCGAGATCTACACGCCGCCGTACCTGTACCAGGACGGTGCGCGGCCGGAGCTGTCGGGCGGTCCGCGGACGATCGCGCGCGGCGCGTCCGGCACGTTCACCTCGAAGCAGGCGTCGTCGGTCGAGAAGGTCCGGCTGATCCGGCCGAGCGCGTCCACGCACGTCACGGACGTCGACCAGCGGTCGATCGCGCTGGACTTCGAGGCGTCCGGCGACAAGCTGACGGTGACCGTTCCGAAGAACCGGAACCTGGTGCAGCCCGGCTGGTACATGCTGTTCGTGACGGACGGGCAGGGCGTGCCGAGCAAGGCCCGGTGGGTCAAGGTCCCGTAGGCCGCACACGAGTGGGGGCGCCCTCCGCCGCGGGAGGGCGCCCCCGTTCGCGTGCGCGCGCCTACCTGCTGGCCTCGGCGAGCTCGAGCGCGTACCGCTCCCACCACTCGCCGGCCTTGGGGCCGCCCTTGCACTCGCCGTCCGACTCCCCGGGCCGCTTCACCCACAGGTAGGCGTCGACCAGCGGGTCGGCGGTCCTCACCGTCGGCGTCTCGCCCAGGGCGCGCCCCGGCGGGTTGCACCAGCGCTCGTCCGGCTCGCCCTGCGTGTAGGGGCCCCTGCCGTTGCGGCTGGTGTCGATGACGAAGTGCTTGCCGCCGACCTTCCCCGACAGCTGCTTGCCGTAGGCGATGGAGTCCTCGGTGGTGTAGAAGTTCGAGACGTTGACCGAGAAGCCGTCGGCCTGGTCGATGCCCGCCCGCTTCAGCGGCTCGAAGATCTGGTCGGGGTGGCCCCAGCCGGCGTTGCCCGCGTCCAGGTACACCTTGGTGTTCTTCAGCGCCGTGAGCTTGGCGACGGCGCCCTTGAGGAGGTCGTAGCGCTCCTCGTGGAACTGCTCCGGGGTGCAGCCGTCCACCAGGTGCAGCACGGCGTCCGGTTCCAGGACGACGGTCGCGGGACGGTCGCCGATGCCCTTGGCCACGCCGTCGATCCACGCCCGGTAGGCGTTGCCGTCGGCGGCGCCGCCCTGCGAGTACTGGCCGCAGTCGCGGTGCGGGATGTTGTAGAGGACCAGCAGCGCCGTGCGGCCGGCCCGGTCGGCGGCCTCGGTGTAGCCGCGGGCCTCCTGCTCGGGGTTCTCCGGGCCGATCCACTCGCCGGTCGGCTGCTCGGCGATCTTGCGGATCTGGGCGGCCTGGTCCTTCTTGCCGGCCTTCTCCAGGGCCGCCACCTGCCGGGCGGCCGTGCCGTCGGGGTTCACCCAGAACGGGGTGGCTCCCTTGGGCCGCTGGGTGATCCCGGCGCCGGCGCCGCGCTCGCCGCCCGGATCGTCACCGCCGTCGCCCGAGCACCCCGTGACCAGCAGTGCCGCCCCCAGCACCACTGCGGACGCCCGCCTCGCGACGAACGCCCCGACCCCCCTGCTGCCGTACATCCAACTCCCCCTTGGGTGCACCGTTCCAAGCCTCAATCCTGACATACGTACCGCGACCCACACGAGCTCGGCGGGCCCCGCCCGCGGGCCGCCGGGGCCCGCCGGGCGCCCCGCGGTGCCGCCGGCCCGCCCGCGTCACCTGCGCCGATCACGGACGGCGAGCGCGGACGGGGGTGTGGCGGCCCCCTGCCCCGGGCGCGCGGGCCGCCGGGCCGCCCCCGCGGCCCGTGCGCGGCCGGGGGCGGGCCCGGCCGGCGGCTTGCGGGGTGGGCCGGCGGCCGGGGCGGGCCAGGGCCTCTCGTTCGGATCACGCCGGGCTCGCGGGGTCCGGCACCGGACCCCGCCACGTCGTCGCCGGTTGCCGGGGCTCCGCCCCATGGCGCCCTCCTCCGCCTCGCGACGCACGGCACCGGACCCCGCTCCCCGATCCGGACGGAAGACCCTAGGGACCGGTTCCCGTCAGGTACGCCGAGACGATCACGTTCGCCGTGTAGCTGCGGGTCTCCCGGTCGAAGTCGCCGCCGCAGGTGACCAGCCGCAGCTCGGCCCGTCCCGGCCGGCGCGGGCCGTAGGCCCGGTGGGCGTCGAAGCGGTCGCGGGTGAGGACCTGGACGTCGTCGACGGTGAACTCGGCCACCTTGGCGTCGTCGCGCATCACCCGGATCCTCTGGCCGGGCCGCAGGGCGCCGATCCCGTGGAAGACGGCGGGCCGGGTCCTGGTGTCGAGGTGGCCCACCATCAGCGCGGTGCCGGCCGCGCCCGGCTTCGCACCGCCCGCGTACCAGCCGACGACACCGGGCTGGTCCAGGGGCGGCGGATCGGGCGCGCCGCTGGTGTCCAGGCCGCGGGCCACGACCGGCGCCTGGACGCCGAGGCCGGGGATGTCGATGCGCTGCGGCAGCGCGTCCCCCAGCGGGCGGCGGGCGGGGGGCAGCTCGACGTCCGGCGGGCGTCCGGCCGCCGCCATGTCGCCGGTGGTCGGCCCGGACGCCGCGGGCCGCACCTCGGTCGTCTCGCGCCCCCACAGCCACAGCCCGAGCAGCAGCACCGCCCAGGTCACCCCGGTCACCAGGCGCCCGGTGCCGAAGACACGTCCCTGGTCGTCGCTTCGCCGGTCGTCGAACATGGTCAACACGCTCCGCGGCTCCGGCGGGCCCGCACGACGTCCGCCGCGGCGCCCCCCGCGAGGAGCAGCCCGGTCACCGCGTGCACCGCGCCGGGGCCGGTCCCGTGGGTCCCGGCGGTGGCGAGGCGGGCGGTGCCGCCGCCGCCCGCCTTCACGGGGGCGACCGGCGAGGCGGGGGCGGAGGGCCGCCGTCCGGCGCGCGCCACGGTGAGGGTGGCGGTGCGGTCGGCGGCACCGCAGGTGACCTTCACGGCGTACCTCCCCGCGGTGAGCGTGGAGCGCACGCGGCTCTGGCCGACGAGCGTGCCGTCGGCGTCGGTGAGCCGGGCGTCCGCGACGAACGCCGCGGAGACGGCGACGGCCGTCCGCTGGGCGCAGCCCGGCACGCGGAGCGTGACGTCGGTGCCGGGGGAGGGCGCCGCCGGGGTCACCGAGACGCCCCCTCCGTCCGCCGCGTACGCCGCCGGTGCGAGGGCGGCGGCCGCCAGGACGCCCGTCCAGAGAGTGACTCGCAGGGAACCCATCGTGAACCTCCAAGTTCCCCTGGAGCCTCCCCCGCGGACCCCGCACACGCATCCTCGTGCGGGGCCGGATTGCTCCGCGCGGGTGACGACGGGTTTGAAGCGGCCGGGGCCTCAGATCCGGTCGACGAGGTCGGCGATGGAGTCCACGACCTGCGAGGGCCGGTAGGGGAAGTTCTCCACCTGCTCGGGCCGGGTCAGTCCGGTGAGCACCAGGAAGGTCTGCATCCCGGCCTCGATGCCGGCCAGCACGTCGGTGTCCATGCGGTCGCCGATCATCGCGCTGGACTCGGAGTGGGCGCCGATGGCGTTCAGGCCGGTGCGCATCATCAGCGGGTTGGGCTTGCCCGCGAAGTACGGCTGCTTGCCGGTCGCCTTGGTGATCAGCGCGGCCACGGCGCCGGTCGCCGGGAGCGGGCCCTCGGTGGAGGGGCCGGTCTCGTCGGGGTTGGTGCAGATGAAGCGGGCGCCGTCGTTGATGAGCCGGACGGCCTTGGTCATGGACTCGAAGGAGTAGGTCCGCGTCTCGCCGAGGACGACGTAGTCCGGCTCGTGGTCGGTGAGGATGTAGCCGATGTCGTGCAGCGCGGTGGTCAGGCCCGCCTCGCCGATGACGTACGCCGACCCGCCCGGCCGCTGGTCGTCGAGGAACTTGGCGGTGGCCAGGGCGGAGGTCCAGATGTTCTCGATCGGCACCTCCAGGCCCATGCGGCGCAGCCGGGCGTGCAGGTCGCGCGGGGTGTAGATGGAGTTGTTGGTCAGGACCAGGAAGGGCTTCCCGGACTCGCGCAGCTTCTTGAGGAAGGCGTCGGCGCCGGGGATCGGGACGCCCTCGTGGATGAGTACGCCGTCCATGTCGGTGAGCCATGACTCTATGGGCTTGCGGTCTGGCATGTGCTTCGTTCTCCTGGCGTACGAACGGGCATGGGCGGGGGCGCCGGGACCACGGCGTGCCGACGCCCCAAGGGTAGTCAGCACGGCCCGGCCCCCGTCGATCACCCGGTACCCGTGCCCCGTCCGCGCGGGACGGCACCGCCCGCCCCGCCCGCGCGGCCTTCGTCACGGCGGTCCCCTCAGCGGCGCCTGCGCAGCAGCAGGACCCCTCCGGTGACGAGCAGCAGGGCCGCGGCCGCCAGGACCGCGTACACCCGGCCGAGTCCGGTGCTCGCGAGTTCCTCGGCGAACGGGAACGGCGGGACCGTGGAGGGGAAGGAGGCGGTGGCGGAGGGCGGCGCGGCGGGGCCGGCGGTGACGCGGAAGCGGTAGTCGTTGGACTGGCCGACCCAGTCGCCGTCGTCGCGGTGGCGCTGGACGACGGCGGCGTTGGCCGTGACCTCGTTGGGCGCGGTGCCGGGGGCGAACGCCAGCCGCACCCGCACGGTGAGGGTGCGTCCGGGGCCGACGGTGAACCCGGGGAACCCGGGGGAGGCGGAGCGCCCGCCGTCACCGGTGCCCGCGCTCCCGCCCTGGTCGGCGAGAGCGGCGACGAGTTCGTCCCGGTCGGTCCTCTCGAAGCGGACGGCGTGCGGGCGGGTGCCGTCGTGGAACTCCAGCCGGGGCTGGGAGGGCCGCAGGGCGCGTTCCTCGTCGACCAGGACGACGACCGGGTGGATGTGCGTGCAGGTCCGGCCGGTGGTGTTGGTGAGGTCCAGGTACCAGGTGCCGTGGCCGCCGCCGGCCCGGTAGCTGCCCGGGCCGCCGTGCAGGCGGGTGGTGAGGGGGAAGGCGCGGTCGTCGGAGGCGGCGCAGGCGGGTGCGGGGAGCCGGGCGCCCGCGTCCGCGCGCGCGGGGGCCGGCACGGCGAGGAGGGCGGCTGCCGCCGACAGGCAGAGGGACGTGGGCGCATACAGTCGCATGAACACATGACCATGCCGGTGGGATGGGCCCGGCGGGCCGCGCCATGCCGTACGGGCACCTCGAACGGCCGTACAGGTGTCCTCGGCCGGCCCAGCCCTCAGGCGTCGTCCCGTCCGAACAGGGGCGCGAGCAGCAGCTGGGCCGCGCCTTCCGCGACCCGGCGTGCCCCGTCGGGCACCGCGCGCACCGGTACCGCGCCCTCGCGTCCGCCCGCTCGCCGGGCGCGTGCGTCCAGGACGGCGCCGACACCGCGGACGAACACCCGCGGATCGGCGGCGACGGTGCGCCCGCCGAGCAGGACGAGGTCGATGTCGAGCAGGCCGACCAGGTTGGCGGCGCCCGCGCCGAGCACCCTGGCCGCCTCGTCGAGTGCGCCGCGCGCGACGGCGGCCAGGCACAGCGCCTCGATGCAGCCGCGGTCGCCGCAGGTGCAGGGCGGCCCGTCCAGCTGGACGACCTGGTGCCCGAACTCGCCCGCGCCGGTCCGGGCCCCGCGGTGCACGCTCCCGCCGATGACGAGTCCGGCGCCGAGGCCCGTCCCGAGGTGCAGGTAGGCGAAGGAGCCGTCCTCGCCGCCGACCGCGAGCCCGAGCGCGGCGGCGTTGGTGTCCTTGTCGACCACGACCGGCACGCCGAGCCGCCGGGCCAGCGCGTCCCGCAGCGGGAACCCGTCCCACTCGGGGAACCCGGTGACCCGGTGCAGCACACCGCGCGTGTGGTCGAGCGGGCCGGGCAGGGCGACGCCGAGGCCCAGCAGGGAGCCGACGTGCCCGAGCGGCCCGGCGCTGTCCCGCAGCCCTTCGGCCACCACCCCTTCCACGGCCCGCGCCACCGCCGCGACCACGGCCCGGGCGCCCGCCCCCAGGTCCAGCGGGGTCCGCCGCTCCCCCACCACGGTCCCCCTCAGGTCGACCAGCACCGCGCGCAGCTCGTCCCGGTCCAGGTGGACCCCGACCGCGTGCCCCGCCTCCGGCACCAGCCGCAGCACCGTGCGCGGCTTGCCCCCGGTCGAGGCGCGGCGCCCGGCCTCCGTCGCGAGGCCCTCCTCGCGCAGCCGGGCCGTGATCTTGCTGACCGCCTGCGGGGTGAGACCGGTGCGTTCGGCGAGCTCCAGCCGGCTGATGCCGCCGGCTCCCGCCGTCCGGAGCAGGTCGAGCACCAGCGCGGTGTTGTGACTGCGCAGGGCGAGCAGGTTCGCGCCGCCCGCCGCGCCCCGCATGCCGCCGCCACCCACCACGCCCGGTCCGCCGCTCGCCCTGTTCACGCCACCCATTGTCCCCGGCGCTTGCACTTTGGCAACAGCGTTGCGAAAGTAGGGGCCATGACTGGCACACCCCTGCGCGCAGGTCTCGTCGGCTACGGCCTGGCCGGCTCCGTCTTCCACGCCCCGCTGATCGCCGCCACCGAGGGCCTGACCCTCGACACGGTGGTCACCTCGAACCCCGAACGGCAGCGGCAGGCCCGCGCGGAGCACCCGGACGTCCGGGTGGCCGCGACGCCGGACGAGCTGTTCGACCGCGCCGCCGAACTGGACCTGGTCGTCATCGCGTCCCCGAACAGGACGCACGTGCCGCTCGCCGCCACCGCCCTGAAGGCCGGCCTGCCGGTCGTGGTCGACAAGCCGATCGCGGGCACGGCGGCCGAGGCGCGCGAGCTGGCGGCCCTGGCCGACGAGCGCGGCCTGCTCCTGTCCGTCTTCCAGAACCGCCGCTGGGACAACGACTTCCTCACCGTGCGCAAACTGCTGGCCGAGGGCGCGCTGGGCGAGGTGTGGCGCTTCGAGTCGCGCTTCGAGCGCTGGCGGCCGCAGCTCAAGGGCGGCTGGCGGGAGTCGGGCGACCCGGCGGAGATCGGAGGTCTGCTGTACGACCTCGGCAGCCACGTCGTCGACCAGGCGCTGGTCCTCTTCGGCCCGGTGAGCGCGGTGTACGCCGAGTCGGACGTGCGCCGGGCGGGCGCGCGGACGGACGACGACACGTTCATCGCGCTCACGCACGCCAGCGGAGTGCGCTCGCACCTGTACGTCTCCGCCACCACGGCCCAGCTCGGCCCCCGCTTCCGGGTGCTGGGCTCGAAGGCGGGCTACGTGAAGTACGGCCTGGACCCGCAGGAGGCGGCGCTGCGCGAGGGCGGGCGCCCGGGCGCCGGCGCCTGGGGCGTGGAGCCCGAGGAGCTGTGGGGCCGCGTCGGGTCCGGCGAGTCGCCGGTGAGCGGCGGCGGGCGCCCGGAGCCGACCGTGCCGGGCGACTACCCCGCCTACTACGCGGCGGTGGCGAAGGCCCTGCTGGAGGGCGCCCCCAACCCGGTGACCGCGCTGGAGGCGGCCGCCGCCCTGGACGTGCTGGAGGCGGCCCGTCGTTCGGCCCGCGAGAAGGTGACGGTGACGCTGTGACCCGCAACCCGGAGATCACCCCGAAGGTCCGCCCGGAACTCACCCCGAGCCTGGAGGAGCTGGAGGCGCAGGAACGGCGCCTGGTCTTCCGCCGGTTCACCCACGAGGACGCCTGGGCGCTCGGCTCGCTCCTCGTCGAGATGGCCCGCGAGCGGCAGGCCCCGGTCGCCATCGACATCCACCGCGCCGGCCAGCAGCTCTTCCACGCGGCGCTGCCCGGCTCCACGCCCGACAACGACGCCTGGATCGCACGCAAGCGCCGGGTCGTGGAGCGCTACGGCAGCGCCTCCTACCTGGTGGGCGCCCGCTTCCGCGCCAAGGGCACCACGTTCGAGGAGTCCTCGCGGCTGGACCCCGACCGCTACGCGGCGCACGGCGGCTCGTTCCCCGTCCACGTCGAGGGCGTGGGCGTGGTCGGGGCCGTGACCGTGTCGGGCCTGCCGCAGGTGCAGGACCACCGGTTCGTGGTGGAGGCGCTGGAGCGGTTCCTCGGGCTCGACCGGTAGCACCGCCCGGGATTACCCACGGGCTCCCTCCGGTTGGCACCTGTCGTACGCGATCTTGCGCGACACCCCAACGGAGGGAGCGGAACCCGATGACCACCCCGCTGAAGGAGACGATCGGCCGGTACGGCGCCTGGAGCCTCGGCCTGCGCTCGGAGGATCCGGCGCGGCGCGGCGAACTCGCCGAGGCCGCCGCCGAGCTGGAGGAGCTCGGCTACGGCGCCGTGTGGCTGGGCGGCAACAGCGCCGCCCGCAACGCCGTGCCGCTCGTCGAGGCGACCTCGGGGATCGCCGTCGGCACCAGCATCCAGAGCATCTGGGAGCACGAGGCGGACGCCGCCGCGGCGGACTTCACCGAGCTGGAGGCGGCCCGCCCCGGCCGCTTCGTGCTCGGCCTCGGCGTGAGCCACGCCGGGTTCGCGCAGCAGTACCACCGCCCCTATTCGGCCCTGGTCTCCTACCTCGACGGCCTGGACGCCGCCGGGGTGCCCGCGGACCGCCGGGTGCTGGCCGCCCTCGGACCCAGGAGCCTGCGCCTGGCGCGGGAGCGCTCCGCCGGCACGATCCCGTACCTGGTGACCGCCGAGTACACCGCGCACGCCCGCGAGATCCTGGGCGAGGGCCCCCTGCTCGCCCCCGAGCTGGGGGTCGTCCTGGAACGGGACCCCGCCCGCGCCCGCGCGCTCGCCCGCGCGTTCCTCTCCTTCTACCTCACGCTGCCGAACTACACCGGCAACTTCCTGCGGCACGGCTTCACCGAGGACGACCTGGCCGACGGCGGCAGCGACCGCCTGGTCGACGCGCTGTTCGCGTGGGGCGACGAGGACCGGATCCACGAGCGGATCACCGCCTTCCGGCAGGCGGGCGCCGACCACCTCGCCCTGCAGGTGATCGACGACGGGCCGCAGGACGCCCTGCCCCGGGAGGCGTGGCGCCGGCTGGCGGACCTGCTGGCCTGAAAGGCCGGCGGGCCTGCCGGCCTGAAATAAGGACGAGGAGCCGCCGGCCCCAGGGGACCAGGGGACCATGGGGCCGGCTGACCTGAAGGGGCGCGGGGAACCGCGCGACCGGCCACGGACCGCCCGCGGCCGCCGGCGCACCGCGGTTCCCCGCCGCTCAGGCGTCCTCGAACACCTGCCGCTGCCGGCCCAGCCCCTCGATCTCCAGCTCGACCACGTCCCCGGCCCGCAGGAACGGCCTGGGCTCGGGATGCCCGAGGGCGACCCCGGCCGGGGTCCCCGTGTTGACGACGTCGCCGGGGTACAGCGTCATGAACCGGCTGACGTACCGCACGACCTCCCCCACCGGGAAGATCTGCTCGGCCGTCGTGCCGTCCTGCTTCAGCTCCCCGTTGACCCACAGCCGCAGCGCGAGGTCCTGCGGATCGGGCACCTCGTCGGCGGTGACCAGCCACGGCCCGAGCGGGTTGAAGGTCTCGCAGTTCTTGCCCTTGTCCCAGGTGCCGCCCCGCTCGATCTGGAACTCCCGCTCGGAGACGTCGTGCGCGACGGCGTACCCGGCGACGTGCGCGAGCCCTTCGTCCGCCGACTCCAGGCAGCGGGCCGTACGCCCGATGACGACGGCCAGTTCGACCTCCCAGTCGGTCTTCACCGACCCGCGCGGCACGAGGACGGTGTCGTGCGGCCCGACGACGGTGTCGGGGGCCTTCAGGAAGACGACGGGCTCGGCGGGCGGCTCGGCGCCCGTCTCCCGGGCGTGGTCGTGGTAGTTCAGCCCGATGCACACGATCTTGCCGATGCGCCCGACCGGCGGCCCGGTCCGCAGCCCCGTGGCGTCCAGCGCGGGCAGCTCGCCGGCGTCGGCGGCGGACCGGATCCGGCCGAGGGCCTCGTCGTCCGCGAGGAGCGTTCCGTCGATGTCCGTGACCAGGCCCGACAGGTCGCGCAGCGTTCCGCCGGCGTCCAGCAGCGCGGGCCGCTCCGCCCCGGCCGCACCGACTCGCAGCAGCTTCATGAATGCCGTCTCCCTCGCTCGCGGGCGGCCCGCCGACGAGATGCGCACGGATGCGGCGGCGCGGCCGTCAAAGGACCCGGCCGATCCTCCAGGGCCGCGTTCCGGTCCGCAACAGCCCGTTCACGTACTGGACCGTGGCCGGGGCGTCACCGGCCACGGCGTCAGCGGTACAGCACGGCCCGCTCCACGGCGGTCCACGTCGTGCTGGTGACCACGTACAGCGCGGCGGCCAGGGGCACCACGGCCACGGTGACGAGCGTGAGGAACGGCAGGAACGGCACGGCCTTGGTGACCGCGGCCAGCCCCGGCACCGGCTCGCCGCCGCCCGCCCCGCCGGCGGTCACCGGCGGCTGCCCGGCCATCGTCCGCTTCGTGCGCCGGTAGCCGAGGACGGCGACGGCGGTGACGACCGCGAACAGGCCGGCGTAGACGAGTCCCGCATCCCCGAACACCCCTCCGGCGCCGAGCGCGTCGGTCCAGCGGTCGCCGAGCGGGGCGCCGAGGAGGTGGTGGGTGAGCAGTTCGTTGGTCCGGCCGCCGAGCGTGGTGCTGGAGAAGAGGTGGTAGAGGAGGAAGAAGGCCGGCAGCTGGCACAGGCCGGGCAGCGTGCCCGACAGCGGCGACACCTTCTCGCGCGCGTGCAGTTCGAGCACGGCCCGCTGCAGTTTCTCGGGGTTCTTGCCGTGCTTGCGGCGCAGTTCGGCGAGTTGCGGCGCGAGCGCGGCCCGCGCCTTCTGCCCGCGCGCGGCGGCCCGGGACAGGGGCAGGACGAGGAGCCGTACGAGGGCGGTGAACAGGACGATGGCGGCGGCCGCGGCGCCGGCGCCGAACAGCGGCTGGAGCAGGTCGGCGAGGCGCTCGACCAGGCTGGCGAAAACGGACATGGTGGGTGAGCCCTCCGGGGGTCTCGTCGTGCCGGGTGAGGTGATGGCGGCATGACGACCCGCGCGGGCACGGTCCGGTGGGACGGGTGGGACGGATGCCTCACACGTCCGGTGCGACGGGTGCCTTACGCGGTGATCGCCGGGAGGGCGTGTCCCGGTGCCCGGGGCCGGCGGCGGCCGGGGGCGTCGGGGTCGCGTTGGGACAGGAAGGCCGTACGCCGGGCGCGGTCGCGGATGGCCGTACGGACCCGGGTGGGCGGCACGGCCGGGGCGCAGCGCGCGGCGACGAGCGCGCAGACGGCGAGCGCGGCACCGGCCGCGGCGGTCGCGGCGAGCGCGACGGCGGCAAAGAGGCCGCCGGCGTCGAGCACGGCGAACTGGAGGAAGAGCGCCAGCAGCGCGGCGACGGCACGCGGAGGCGCCCAGGTGCGGTTCACCGGCGGTCCCCCTCCTGCGTCGCTCGTCCGTTCCCCTGCCCTGCCGGTTATACAGCATCCGTTCGCGGTCCGTCCTCCGCGGACGGGCCGGTGGTCAACGGCTCCAGCATCCGCTTGGGCCGCAGCAGCGCCCGCTGACCGGATCCGCCGGGTCCGGGTCGAGTCCGGGGCCCGGCAGCATCTCGACGTCCGCGAGGGCCACGGCGGTTCCGCAGGCGGGACATTCGCCGTACGGACCGAGTTCCGTGCCGCGGTCCGCGTGCCGGAAGATCCGCAGCGGGGCGGCGCCGTAGTGCTCGCGGCCCCACAGCCCGAGGGCGCCGGCTGCTGCCCGGCCCGGTGGTGGCGGGCGTCGGCAGCGGCCTGCTCAACGCCGCGCTGCCGCTGCTCGCGGTGGAGCCGGTGCCGGCGGCGCGGGCCGCGATGGGCTCGGGGGCCCAGCAGACGTTCCGGTACGTCGGCTCGTGCGCCGGGGTGGCCATGACGATCGCCGTCACGGCCTCGGCCGGGGGCCTGGCCCGGGGCGCGGACGTGGCGCTGCTGCTGTCGGCGGGGCTGGCCCTGCCGGCGGCGGGGATCGGGGTGGCGCGCGAGCGGAGGGCGGGGTGAGCTCTCGACGGCCGGACGACTCCTCACCTTTGTCACCGCGCGGCAGTACGGTGTCCCCCATGCGCCCCGACACGCCTGCCGAGAACGTCGACCACACCGCCGAGGCGGCACGCCTGGAGCGGACCGCCGGCCTGTATCCCGAGGACGCCGAGGCCCTGCTGCTGCGGGCCGCGGCCCACCTGGAACTGTCCGGCGACCGCCCCGCGGCCACCGCGCTCTACGACCGCCTGCTGGCCTCCGCCGAGGCGCTGGAACGCCCGCACCTGGTACGGGCGCTGAAGGCGTCGAACCTCTGGGAGTACGGCCACGAGGCCGAGGCCCGGGCGATCATCGAGGGGATCCGCACGGCGTCCCCGCGCGACCCCGCCCCCTGGGTGATCGTCGCGGAGGCCCTGGAGTCCCACGACGAGCTGGAGGCGGCGCACGAGACGTTCACCCAGGCCGTGCGACTCCTGCTGACGGACGTCCCGGAGCCGCCGTACGCGACGCACCCCCTGCTCTTCGGCCGCCACCGGGTCCGCCGCATGCTGGGCGTCGCCCACGACGAGTGGGACGCGGTGGCGGACTCCGTCCACACGCTCCCGGTCTCCCTGGACGAACTGCACGACCCCAAGAGGGTCTGGTCCCTCGGCTCGGAGAACCCCGCGGAACTGGAGGCGGAGATCCACCGGCTCCGCGCGGAGCTGGGCGCCCACCGGGCGGCCCTGTCCCGCCCGTTCCCGGTGGCGATCCTGCACTGGCCGGCGGAGGAACTGGCGGAACTGGTGGCGGCGTACCCCTCGCTGGCCTCGGAGTACCCCTCCCACCAGGAGCACCTGGCCGCCATAGAGGCCGCCCTGCGAGAACTGGCGGCGTCCGGGACGCCGAACCTGGGCGTGGTGACGGGCACGGTCCCCTCCTACGAGGCCTTCGCCGCGTCGGAGGGCTCCTCCCCGGGCGACGCGTCACTGCTCCCGCAGTACGCGACGACACTGGCGGCCCGGGGGCGTGCGGCCGCCTGGCCGCCGCAGCGGGGGGCGGCTTGCTGGTGCGGGGCGGGGCGGGGGTATGGGGAGTGTCACGGGGCCAACGCGTGAGGACTCGCCTCCCCGAAGCGGGCGCCCGAAGGACGAGATGGCTCGCGGCGCCCGCCGGGAGGAGGCCCTGCGTCTTCCGGGAGGCTCGGCCTACTTCTCGCTTTGCTTTGCTTTTTTCAGCCACCACTCGCGGTGGTAACGGATGTAGTCCAAGTGGACCTTATGTGCTCTCACCCTCTTGAGTTTCGGCCGAAGAGTCTCACTGAAGGTCCCCGTGCGCACGATGATCGACCAGTCGTCGTCGATGACTACGGCCCCTATGTCGAGTCGCACATGGCAGTTGGGGCAGAGGCAGAGGACGTTCGGCTCCACATCAGGCCCCTTGTGGGGCTTGCCAAGGGGGCGGATGTGGGCGCCCTCGCTGTGGGGCTTCCCGTCCGGGCCCTCCAGGCGCAAACCGCACAGTTGGCACTCTCCGTCGTAGAGCCTCTTCACATTGCGGATCACGCCGTCGTCCCGTACCAGTCGCTGCACCTGCGTAGTACGCGTCTCAGGGAACTTTTCGTCGAGCGGTGACTCCTCCTGCTCGCTCTCTTCAGTTTCATCCTCCACCCCCTCCGATGTTCCAGGCGCAGTTCCTTCCGGCTGCTCCAGCAGGTCGGAGATGTGGCGCTCCACCGAGGTCGGATCTTGCAAGGAGTCGGGGAGGCGGTGCAGGTCGAACTGGCAGATCTCTATAGGCGCGCCATCGACGGTCGACGACTTCGATAGGGCCGTGCGTATATCTGTGATCTCGTACAACCCGTCGTAACGGTAGCAATCGATGGGGGAATACCGCGCATCCCCCTTCCAGCCACGTATGACGCGAATCGGAATGTTGCGCTCATAGCTGCGCTTCAATGCAGCATTGTCCGGATACTCCCAGGATTGGCTTCGCCGGAGCTTCGGTACCCCGTTCTCCTTGTACTTGTCGGCATCAGGCGACGCTCCCGTGTACCGCACCCAATCCCAGTCATCGTGATCATCCTCGTACCCCCCGTGCAGCACGATGGCGTCGGCAACCTCAACTCCATCCTTGTCTTTGAGGGTTGAGATGCCCCGGACAGTGTCCCCGTGCAGATGGTTGCGCTTCACGTGCCGCCGACGATGGAACTCTGCACCCGGCGCGATACCAGCGATGTGACCGATCTTCCGTTCTCTCATGCAGCCATCCTGGATCGAGTCGATCACCTATGTCATTTTCAAATCATGAGATGACCGATTTGCAGCCGGTACCTGATCGTCTGGGTCCTCGCTCGTCTGCGTCCGAGGTGCAGGCACTGGGCCGGCGTGGGGTGCGCTCGACACATCCCCACCATTCGTCAGCGGCTCCTGTTACAACTGGTCGTGCTGCCAAGCGATCAAGGGGGCCGGCGTGACCCAGCCACGGGACCTGTCACAGCCTGTACCGGGCGTGTACGAGGAGCTCGTCACGCGGCGCATGCAGGCGCAGTTGAGGCAGTTGGGCGCCGCCGGTTGGAAGGCCATCGAGGCGGAGGTCAGCGAAGAGTCCACTCCGCATGTACTGGCACGCCACATCGGCGAAGCCATCAGGCGCCACTTGAGTCAGCTGCCGCATGACAAGCAGGTCGCTGCCGCCAACGAAATCATGCGCTCACTGACCGCTATCGCTTCCGCTCCGGCTACGGACGGTGCGGTCAGCGCCATCGCTGACGGTCCGCGGCAGTTGCTGGCGCTTGCCGAGCGGGAAGCGCCCGGCGTGTACGCCATCCGTCCGCTCACACCCCTGTCCGAAACTGCGTTGATCACCAATGCCCCGGATGACCCCAGCCTCGGTGCAGAGCTGAGGGCGGAACTCGCCACTGCGGACCGCATCGACCTGCTGTGCGCATTCGTGAAGTGGTATGGGATACGCGTCCTTGAGGACTCCCTGCGGGCGGCGAAGGAGCGGGGTGTACCGATCCGCGTCATCACGACCACCTACATCGGCGCCACCGACCGGCACGCCTTGGACCGCTTGGTCCGCGAGTTCGGCGCCGAGGTGAAGGTCAATTACGAGATTAGGTCCACGCGCCTGCACGCCAAGGCCTGGCTCTTCAGGCGCAACACCGGCTTCGACACGGCATACGTAGGCAGCTCCAACCTGTCCAAGGCTGCACTGCTCGATGGTCTGGAATGGAACGTCCGACTGTCGTCGGTCGCCACCTCCAGGGTGCTCGACAAGTTCGAGGCCACCTTCGACGCCTACTGGGCCGACGCGGCATTCGAGACATACGACCCCGACCTTGACGGTGAACGGCTCGCCGGTGCGCTGACGCAGGCCGGCGGTACCGGGTCTACCGGCGACCTGAAGATCAGCCTCTCGGGTCTACAAGTGCACCCGCTTCCGCACCAGAAGGACATGCTGGAGCGCCTCCGCGTCGAGCGGGAGATTCGCGGCCACCACCGCAACCTCCTAGTCGCGGCAACGGGCACGGGCAAGACCGTTATGGCCGCCCTCGACTACCGAGACCTGCGGGACACGCGCGATGGTGTGCTGCCCCGGCTGCTCTTCGTCGCCCACCGCAAGGAAATCCTGAGGCAGTCCTTGCGGACCTACCAGGAGGTGCTCGACGACGCCTCCTTCGGCGAACTGCTCCATGCCGGGCAGGAGCCCCGTGCTTGGAGGCATGTGTTCGCCAGCGTTCAGTCCCTCAACCTTCCACGGTTGGAGCAACTCGACCCTGAGCACTTCGACGTCATCGTCATCGACGAGTTCCATCACGCCACAGCGGAGACGTATCGACGGGTCATCGAGCACTTCGAACCGAAGGAGTTGCTCGGCCTCACCGCGACTCCGGAACGTATGGACGGGCGCAATGTGCAGGACGAGTACTTCAACGGTCGCATCGCTGCCGAGTTGCGCCTTTGGGAAGCGCTGGAAAACGATCTCCTGTGCCCCTTCCACTACTTCGGGCTTCCGGACGGCACGGATCTGACCCACGTGGACTGGCGATCAGGCACTTACGATCGAAACGAGCTCGGCAACCTCTACACAGGCGACCACGCACGGGCTCGTATCGTCATCAAGCAGGTCAAGGATAAGATTTCCCACCCTGCCGCGATGCGTGCGCTCGGCTTCTGCGTGACCAAGGCGCACGCGCACTTCATGGCCGAGTGCTTCCGAGAGGCGGGGTTCCGTGCTGCGGCCCTCGACAGCGACTCGCGCCCCGAGGTGCGCGAGCGCACGCTGGGAGATCTCAAGGCCGGACGGATTCAGGTGATCTTCTCCGTCGACCTTTTCAACGAGGGCCTGGACATCCCCGATGTCGACACGCTACTGCTCCTACGACCTACGAACAGCGCGACGGTGTTCCTCCAACAATTGGGGCGCGGACTACGCCGCACCCCGAACAAACCGGTACTGACCGTGCTCGACTTCATCGGCCAGCACCGAGCGGAGTTTCGCTTCGAAGCACAGTTTCGGGCCCTGACCAACCTCTCCCGCGGCCGCCTGGTCGACAGCATCGAACGCGATTTCCCCCAGCTCCCCTCCGGCTGTCAGATCATCCTGGAGGGCAAGTCCAAAGATCTTGTCCTCGACAACATCCGCACGCAGCTCAAGGCCACCATCACGACCCTGGCCAAGGAAGCAAGGGACTACGGCGCCCCCAGGCTGGCTGACTACCTGCGCGAGAGCCGCCGTGAGATTGCGGAGCTCTACAAGAGCGACAACTCCTGGACCAAGGTGCTGCGCAAAGCCGGACTGATCGGCGAACCAGCCCCTCCGGGCGAAGCGGAACTGCTCAAGCGCGCGCACGCCTTTCTCCACGTCGACGACCCGGAGCGAGCCCAGGCGTACCTGCACCTACTCGAAGATGACGCCCCCGACTACGCCTCTCTCTCCCCGGCCGAGCAGGCGTACGCTCGCATGTTCTTCTTCACCCTGTGGGACAACGCAGGCGGCTTCACCAGTTACCAGCAAGGGCTTGAGTCGCTGCGAACCCAACGGGCGTTCCGTGACGAGCTCCGACAGGTCCTGTCGTACGTCCTCGACAAGGCCGGCCACTTCCCCCTCCCCCTGGAAGGTGACCTCAGTCACGTCCCCTTGAAGATCCACAGCTCCTATAACCGCTCCGAGGTCCTTTCGGCTCTTGGAGTGACCCAGTTGGGCGGACAGATGCCCAGGGATTTCGGGCAGGGCGTGCGGTGGGTGGAGGAACTCAAGACTGATGCCTTGCTCATCACCTTGGAGAAGAGCGAGCGCGACTTCTCCCCCAGCATCCGGTACAGGGACTACGCGCTCAGCCCTACAAGCTTTCACTGGGAATCGCAGAGCACCACGCCGGAGAACTCCGCGACAGGCCTGCGCTACCAGCAACACGCACAACAGGGCAGCCATGTCCTGCTCTTCCTACGCCGCTACAAGCGCAACAGCATGGGTAAGCCCGAGCCCTGGATGCTTCTAGGTCCAGCCACTTATCAGGGGCACACCGGGAGCAAGCCAATGGCGATCACTTGGAGACTCCATCATGAGCTTCCTGCCGACGTGTGGGCCTACTCCGCCATTGTCCCTGGGTAACGGCGCAAGCACCGAGGGCTGAACGTGGATGGAGAGGAGTGATCTAGGACTAGCTCAGCGAGGTCCGTGGATTGCGGAGTCCTCGCCCTCCTCCGTCTGCGCCTCGAAGTGAGTCTGAGCCCGGTCCAAGACGTCATCTGTGTCGCACCCGTGCGCACGGAGCCAGTGGAGCACGTCCGTGACGATGTCGATCACAGCCTCTTCGGCCAACCCCTTGCTCAATCTGGTCAGCTGCGGATCACGTGGCAGCCTTGCCGGGATGTAGTGGCCGAGCAGCGCCTCCGCGCGCGTGACACGTGCGTCTTCGACATGTCCGCCAGGGGACCCGAGTCCTGTTGCCAACTCACACCAGGTCACTTTCCGATCGGCATCGAGTCGGACTCCCCACCGGTCAGCTACTGCACCCACCAGGGCCATTCCTCGACCGGACTCGCTTTCGATCCCGGCCTCAATAAGCACCGGCAGAGCACGGGGGTCGGGATCGTGCACCTCGATGCGCAGGTGGGAGTCGCTCATGCAGACCACCAAGGTGGCCGGGGTACCGCGACCGACGTGGGTGATGACGTTGGATACGAGCTCGCTCATGCACAGTTGCGCTGCATCGATGACGTGATGTAGCCCCCACAGGCCGAGATGCAGCCGCAGCACCCGGCGCAGGGCAGCCACCTCCTCAGGTTCGGCACTGAAAGCGACATCCCACGGCCGGCGAGTCATGCACGATTCCTGGATCACGAAGACCCCTTTCGCCTCGGTTGGCGCCTCGTGAGGACGAAGAGTCACGAATGCTCACGATGGGTTGCTGCACCTCCAGAGTGGCCTCTGCGCATCCCTGCGTGCAATGTGCAGGATGGGAATCCCACTTCCGAGTGATTGGCTGGTGCAGCCCTTGGCGCGAGACTGAACTTCCGCTAGACGAAAGAGGGTTGAGATGCCCGGTTCACCGACGGCGCGCCGTCGCCGTCTCTCCATCGAGCTCAAAAAGCTTCGTGAGCAGAGTGGTCTCACCTGTGCCCAGGTCGGCCAGGCCCTGGACTGGAGTGGCTCCAAAGTCAATCGCATGGAGACGGGCAGCGGGCGAGTTCAACCGTCAGACATCGATGGCTTGTGCCGGTTCTACGGCACCAGTGACGAACTGCGCGAGTTCCTGATGTCTCTCGCCCGACAGGCCAAGATGCGCGGCTGGTGGCAGCAACACGGCGCGGGTGTGCCCGAGTGGTTCAACATCTACATCGGACTTGAGCAGGACGCCTCAACCTTGCGGCAGTACCAGTGTGAGCTGGTCCCCGGCCTGATGCAGACGGATGCGTACGCCCGCGAGCTCCACAAGACGGGTGCGCACATGTCTTCCGAAGACATCGACAGGGCGGTCCGCGTCCGCATGGAGCGCCAGGCCATGCTGATGGACGCCGAAGCGCCTGATACCTGGTTCATCGTGAACGAGGGAGCACTCCGCAACGTCATCGGTGACCGGGAACTGATGCGGGATCAACTTGAACGGATTCTGGACTCAGCGGAGTTGCCTTCTGTGACCTTGCAGATCCTGCCGTTCGGCTCAGGCACTTATCCGGCAACGGGCTCGTTCACCATGCTGGGCTTTCCGGCTCCGGAGGACCCGGACCTCGTGTACCGGGACGGCATCACCGATGCTGTGTACCTGGAGGGCGAACACCATGTGCGTGAGTACACGAGGGCGTTCGACGGTCTGCGAGCGGCTGCTCTGAGTCCCCAGCGTTCCAACCAGTTGATCAAGTCCATACTGAAGGAATACGCAAGGTGAGCATCATAGAGGTCCGTAGCCCCGGCGATCCGGTGTGGTTCACGTCGTCCTACAGCAACGGTGCCGGGGGCGAATGCGTCGAGTGCGCCGCGACGGATGACGGCGCACTCGTGCGCGACTCCAAACACGCACGGGGAGCTGTGATCCCGGTCGGTGCCCACGCTTGGCGTTGCTTCGTACGAGCGGTGAGCCACTTCCAGCGCACCGACGCCGTCTGACCCTGCCCGCGGAATCACCTCGGCTTGAGTCGAGCCGGGCCGCGCGAGGGGCGGCGGCTCAGTCGGGCAGGTTGCCGTCGCCGCCCATGTTGGCCACGATCCGGCGCAGGACGTTGATCGTGGTCACGAAGTCGGCCTGGTCGACGCCCTCGTGCACCCGGCGGTGGACCTGGGCGTTGCGGTCCCGGGCGCGCAGGCGGCCGGCCTCGCCCGCCTCGGTCAGGGTCAGGGTGCCCGTCGCCGGGTCCTCCGTCAGCCAGCCGCGGCCGATCAGGTCGTCGTAGACCGCGTCGAAGTCGGTGTCCTGGTCGTCGTAGGGGACCAGGCGTGCCGTCAGGGCCGCACGGGTCCACCTGCCCGGGGCGCCGGCCACGTGGTTGAGGGTCCACCAGTGGGGCTGGGTGAGGTCCTCCACGGCCAGCTGGGCGCGGATCGCCCCGACCACCAGGCGGTAGGCCTGCCCCGTCCACGCGCCGATGGGCTGGGCGGCCAGCTCTTCCTGCGGGTACTCCCTGATGGGCGCGCTCATGGCTCTCCCTCGGTGTTCGGTCAGGACAGGACGCGGTCACCGTAGGACCTCAGGTTTGCTCGAGGTCAAGGGAGCCGGACGCGGCGGCTCACGCGCCGGGGGCGGTGTGCGCGGACGGCCGGCGGAGTCCGCGCAGGATCGCGCCCAGGACGGCCGCGTTCGCGAGCGCACCGGCCGCTGTCGCCAGGTAGCCCGTGAGAGCGCCGCCCGGCAGCGCGACGACCAGCAGGCTCAGCGGAGCGGTCAGGAAGAGCGGGGCGGCGAAGGCCAGGGACGCGTCGGCGTGGTCGACGAAGAGGTGGTCGTAGACGGCGAAGCCCGTCGCAAGGGCGACGGCGCCCAGGTAGCAGCGGGACAGCCAGTTGTCCACGGTGAGGGCGAGCGCGGATCGGATACGGCGAGAGATCGTCATGGTGGTCCCCGTGCGTGGTCGTGTGCGGGTCCCCGCGTCGCGTGCCGGAGCGGGGACCCTCCTCACGATGCCGGGTGCCCACGAGACCTGGCATGAGTAGGACTGCTCAAGGATGACTAAGGATCACTCGGGTGCCGCCGGCGTCCTCGGGTGCCGCCGGCGTCCTTCCGGCGCCGGGCGGCGGTCCTCACCGGCGGATCACGGCATGGGGGCGGGGTTCAGTTCCGCCCGTCCGAACAGCAGCGCGTAGCCCGGGGGAAGCTGGGCCAGGACGCGGGTCACCAGGTCGTCGCCGACCAGGTCCGGCAGGACGCTCAGGACCGAGCTGACGTCCCAGCGGGCCGTGGCGGGGGTGGCGCCCTCGATGCGGACCGCGACCGAGTCGACGAACTCGGCGGCGGTCAGCCGGCGGGTGGCCGGGACCTGGGAGGCGACCACCCTGGCCGCCTCCTCGGGCAGGGCCTGGGCCAGGTCGACCCGTTCGTCGCCGACCACGTGGCCGCCGAGGGCGGAGAGGACGATGCGGGTGACGCGCTCCGCCTCCGCGCGGGTCGGGTACTGGCCCGACTCGCGCACCGCGTCGATCAGCCGGGTCCAGCCGCTGTCGTCGGTGCGGGTGCGCCCCCGGTGGGCCCCCGCCGGGGCGGGGATCACGGTTCTCGGGCTCGGGGACGGCTGCGTCGTCTCGGTCGCCTGCGCCGCGGCCGTCCGCATCTCCACCACGGTCGCCGGCGTCGTCGTCGCGCTGGGCACCGTCGTCGCGCTCATCTACGGGATCCTCCTGGTCCTCCGTTGTGCCGCCGGGCGGGCGGTCCTCCGGGTCCGTCTGCCCCGCCGGACGGATGACTCACCTGCGACCGGGCGCCGTCGCGGCGGGACAGGGGTGACCGCGTCCCGCGGGCGGGTGCCCGCGGGACGCCTCTCGTGCGATGTGGTCAGCTGCCGAGCTGCTTGCGGCTGTCGCCGCCGGTGATCTGGATACGGCGCGGCTTGGCCTGTTCGGCCACCGGGATGCGCAGCGTCAGCACGCCCGCGTCGTACGCGGCCTCGATGCGTTCGGTGTCGAGGGTGTCGCCCAGGAACAGCTGGCGCGTGAAGGTGCCGGTGGGGCGCTCGGCGACCAGCAGTTCCGAGCCCTCGGGGGCGGGGGAGGTGCGTTCGGCGCGCACGTTGAGGACGTTGCGCTCGACGTCCAGCTCGATCGACTCGGGGTCGATGCCGGGCAGGTCGAAATGTACGACGAACTCGTCCCCCGACCGGTAGGCGTCCATGGCCATCGCCGACGGACGGGTGGAGCCGAAGACCTGCTGCGCGAGTCGGTCGAGATCGCGGAACGGGTCCGTGCGCATGAGCATCACAGTTCACTCCTCTCCTCAGGCGTTCTCCATGCGATGCCCTACGTTTCTTCTTCTTATATAACTCCGGGGAGGAAACTTGACAACCCTCGACTCAGGTTCGGGTGGGGCGGGTGGCGGCGCTCCCGCGCCCCGGCGCGTGCGCCGTCCGTCTCGGGCGTTAGCCTCACGGTGAGTCGTCACTTGGAGGCAGGCATGGTGAAGGTTCCCAGCGCGGTGGTCGCCGCGGGCGGGCTGGTCGGCGGGTACGGCGTGGCCCGCTGGAGCAGGCGGCGGCAGCTCGGCGGAGCCGTCCTCGCGCTCGCCGGGGCCGCGGCGGCGCGGCAGTGGCGGGAGCAGGCGGGCGGGAAGGCCGCGGGGGCGCTGACGGCCGCGTACGTCGCCGCCTTCGCCGGGTCCCATCCGCTGGCCAGGAAGGTGGGCGCGTGGCCCGCCGTGTTCGGGGTGGCGGGGGCCGTGGCCCTGGCCTCCTGGGCGGTGGCCGACCGGCGCGGCTGACGCGGGCGCCCGCCGGCCCGGCCCGGGTACGGCGGCACCCTGCCCCGCACACGAAGAACCCCGGCCCTGACGAGCAGGGCCGGGGTTCGTGTCGAGCGCCGGGCAGGCCTTGCACCTGCATCTCCCCGCAGGAAGCGGGGCGTCTTTCCTTGGACCACCAACGCACAACCAGTTACCGGGAGTTCCGGCGACTCGGCGTAGATCCACTATAGCGCGTCCGGGAGCCGTCCGGCACCGGCCTCGGTGACCTCCGCGGGCCCGCGGCGCCAAAACCACCCGGGCCGGGCACGGAGACGGCCCGCCGCACCCCTCGCGGCGGGCCGCCTCCGTCCGCTGCGCGCGCCGTCGCGGGGCCGCGCTACGCCGTCGCCGGGCGCGAGCCGGGCTCGCCCTGCGGCCGGACCCGGTCCGTGGCGGCCGTCGCCGCCGCCGTCAGCGGCTTGGCGATGTCCTCCAGGGAGCGCCGCTCCGCGCGGACCGCGAGGAACGCCGCCACCAGGCCCGCCGCGCACATCAGCCCGGCGCCGATCTGGAAGGCGAGGACCGTGTCGCCGACCTCGCCCGTGCCGGTGAGGTCGGCGAACAGCAGCGGGCCGCTGATGCCGCCGGCGGCGGTGCCGAGGGCGTAGAAGAAGGCGATGGACATCGCGCGCGTCTCCATGGGGAAGATCTCGGAGACGGTCAGGTAGGCGCTGCTGGCACCCGCCGAGGCGAAGAACAGCACCGCGCACCAGCACGCCGTCAGCGTGGTCGCGCTCAGCGAGCCGCGGTCGAACAGCCAGGCCGTGCCGAACAGGAGCAGACCCGACAGCAGGTAGGTGCCCGAGATCATCACCCGGCGGCCGACCGTGTCGAAGAGCTTGCCGAGCAGCAGCGGGCCCAGGAAGTTGCCGACCGCGATGACGGCGAAGTAGTAGCCGGTGCTGCCGGTCGGCACGTCGAAGAACGTGGTCAGGATCGCGCCGAAGCCGAAGGTGATGGCGTTGTAGAGGAACGCCTGGCCGATGAAGAGGGCGAAGCCGAGCGTGGCCCGCTTGCGGTACTTGGCGAAGACCGTGCGGGCGATCTCCGCGAAGGTGACGCTGCCGCGCTGGTGGATGGTCAGTTCGCCCTCGGCGCGGGCCAGCGGCTCGCCCTTCTCCTCCTCCACCTGCCGTTCGATGGCGGACACGATGCGTTCCGCCTCGTCCTCGCGGCCGTGCATCAGCAGCCAGCGCGGGCTCTCCGGGACGTGCCGCCGCACCAGCAGGATCACCAGGGCGAGGACGGCGCCGAGCGCGAACGTCAGGCGCCAGCCGACGTCCTTAGGGAAGATCGCGGTGTCCAGCGCGACGATCGACAGCAGGGAGCCGCCGACCGCGCCCAGCCAGAAGCTGCCGTTGATCATCAGGTCGACGCGCCCGCGGTACTCCGCCGGGATCAGCTCGTCGATCGCGGAGTTGATCGCCGCGTACTCGCCGCCGATGCCGAAGCCGGTGAGGAAGCGGAAGAGGAAGAACCACCAGGTGTCGAAGGAGACCGCGGTCAGGGCCGTGGCCCCCAGGTAGACCGCGAGTGTGATCATGAAGAGTTTCTTGCGCCCCCACTTGTCGGTCAGGCGGCCCCAGAACAGGGCGCCCGCGCAGGCCCCGGCGACGTACAGGGCGGCGGCTAGGCCGGTGACCTGGCCGGAGGTGATGGGCAGGCCGCTGCCGGGTTCCGACAGACGTCCGGCGATGTTGCCGACGACCGTGACTTCCAGGCCGTCGAGGATCCACACGGTGCCGAGACCGATCACGATCGTCCAGTGCCAGCGCGACCACGGGAGGCGGTCGAGGCGGGCGGGGATGTCGGTGGTCACGGTGCGGCCGGTCTCGGCCTGTGGGGTCGTCATGGGCTCCCTCCTCATCGAGCGGCGTCCGACCGGATGCCCCCGGCCGGCCGTTTCACGCCCCGAGGAGAGCGCCCTACGCCCCCAGCGCCCGCGACACCGTGTAGATCAGCAGCCCCGCCAGGGAGCCCACCACCGTGCCGTTGATCCGGATGAACTGCAGGTCGCGGCCGATGTTCGCCTCGATCTTCCTCGTGGTGTGCTCGGCGTCCCAGCTCGCCACCGTGTCCGTGATCAGGGAGGTGATCTCCTTGCGGTAGGTGGTGACGACGTACACCGCGGCGTCCTCCAGCCAGGTGTCGACCTTGCCCTGGACCTTGGGGTCGGCCGCCGTCCGGGCGCCCAGGGACAGCAGCGAGGCCCGTACGCGCAGCCGCAGTTCGCTGCGCTCGTCCTCGGCGGCGGACACCATCATGGAGCGGACGGCGGTCCAGGCGGAGGCGATCAGGTCCTGCACCTCGCCGCGGCCGAGCACCTCGCCCTTGAGCCGTTCGACGCGCGCGCGGGTGTCGGTGTCGGACTGCAGGTCGGAGGCGAAGTCGGTGAGGAAGCGGTCCAGGGCGCCGCGCGCGGGGTGGGCGGGCATGTCGCGCATCTCGCCGGTGAAGCGCAGCAGTTCCTTGTAGACCCGCTCGCCGACCTTCTTGTCGACGAACTTCGGGGTCCAGCCGGGCGCGCCGCCCTGCACGGCGTCCATCACGTCGTCGCCGTGCAGCACCAGCCAGTCGTGCGCGCGGCTCACCACCAGGTCGACGGCCCGTCTGTGGCCGCCGTCGGCGACGACCTTCTCCAGCATCTTGCCGATGCCGGGCGCGATCTCCTGGGCGTTGGCGCGCCGCGTGACGGCCTCGCCGACCACCGCCTGCACGTCGGAGTCGCGCAGCACCTTCAGGGCGCCCCGCAGGGCCGTGGACAGCTCCGCGGTGACCCGGTCGGCGTGTTCGGGCACCGCCAGCCACGCGCCGAGGCGGCCGCCGATGCCGACGGCGCGCAGCCGCTGCCGCACGACGTCCTCGGAGAGGAAGTTCTCGCCGACGAACTCGCCGAGCGAGACGCCGAGCTGGTCCTTCTTGGTGGGGATGATCGCGGTGTGCGGGATGGGGATGCCCAGGGGGTGGCGGAAGAGGGCGGTGACGGCGAACCAGTCGGCGAGCGCGCCGACCATGCCGGCCTCGGCGGCCGCGGCGACGTAGCCCGCCCAGGCGCCGGCTCCCGAGTGGCGGGCCCACTCGGCGAGGACGTACACCACGGCCACGAAGAGCAGGAGCCCGGTGGCGGTGAGCTTCATCCGGCGCACTCCGCGCTGTTTCTCCTCGTCCGCCGGGCTGAAGGTGGTCATCGTGCGGTTCGTGGCGGGGCCGGGGCGGGCATGCTGCCCCCCGGCGCCCGGCTCTTCCGTTTCTCCCGCTTTCGTCCGTTCCATCCGCTCCACCCGTCCGGTGATCCCGCACACATTGTCCCCATCCCGACCGACTCCCGGAACGGAACAGGAGTTCCCGGCGTCTGTCCGGAGGGGGAATCGACGGGGTCCTGTCAGGTCCCCCGGCCCCATGACGCATCATGGGGTCATCAAGATCGGAGCCTCGGGCTCCCATCTCCCGAGGAGAACAACACAGCATGACCCAGGGTCGTGACGGGGTCGTGGGACCCACCGCGGAGCAGCACACGTCCGCGGCTCCCGCCAAACACCGTGCCCTGCCGGCCGCGATCGTCGCAGCGATCGTGGCCCTGTCCGCCGCCCTCTACGCCGGAGTGGCGACCGACGAGGGAACGAGGCCCCGCAGCGCGCCGGCCGACGGTCCCCGCCCCCACAACTCCGCCGCCCCCGCCTCCACCGGAACCTGGGTCGGCGCATGGTCCACCTCCCCGGCCGGAGCCGAGCCCGGCACCGAGACGACGGGTCTGGCCGGCCGCTCGGTGCGCAACGTCGTGCACACCAGCGCCGGCGGTACGAGTGCCCGCATCACGCTGTCCAATCTCTACGGGCAGTCGCCGCTGACCATCACGCACGCCTCGATCGCCCTGGCGGCCGGCCCCGACAGCGCGGCGGCGCTCCCGGACACCATGCGCCGGCTCACCTTCAACGGCAACCCCACGGTCGTCGTCCCGGCCGGCGGGCAGGTGACCAGCGACGCCGTCCGCCTCACCGTCCCGCACGGCGGCGACGTCCTGGTCACCACCTACTCCCCCACCCCCTCCGGCCCGGTCACCTACCACCCGCACGCCCGCGAGACCTCCTACCTCGCCCTGGGCGACCGCGCGGAGGACGTGACCGGGGCGGCGTACACCGAGGAGACCCCGTACTGGCGCTACCTGACGGCGCTGGACGTGCTGAGCAACGAGTCCGACGGCACCGTCGTCGTCCTCGGCGACTCCCTCACCGACGGCATCACCTCCACGGAGGGCGCCAACCGCCGCTGGACCGACGTCCTGGCGGCCCGGCTGCGCGAGGCCGCCGCGGCCGGGCGGGAGGTGCCCCGCTACAGCGTCGTCAACCAGGGCATCAGCGGCAACCGGGTGCTCACCGACGGCCTGGGCCGCCCCGCCGACAACCCCAGCGGCCTGAACCGCTTCGCCCGGGACGTGCTGGGCCGCACCAACGTCAGGGCCGTCGTCATCGACCTCGGCGTCAACGACATCCTGCGCAACCCGAACCGGGCCGACCCGCACGCGATCCTCGACGGCCTGCGCACCCTCGTCGGCCAGGCGCACGCCCGCGGCCTGAAGGTGGTGGGCGCGACGCTGATGCCGTTCGGCGGGCACCGCGGCTACACCGACGCGCGCGAGTCCGTGCGGCAGACCATCAACGCCGAGATCCGCGCCGGGCGCGTCTTCGACGCGGTCGTCGACTTCGACCGGGCGCTGCGGGACCCGTACGACCCGCGCAGGCTCCGTGCCGACTACGACTCGGGCGATCACCTGCACCCGAGCGACAAGGGGTACGCGCGGATGGCGGAGGTCTTCGACCTGCGGCACCTGAAGGGGTCGGTCCCGGCGGAGCTGTGAGGCGGGCGCCGCGCGGGGCGGGTCCCGCGCGGCGCCCGCGCGGCCGGGCGGACGGCGGGGGTCCGGCGACGGGGCTCGGAGTCTTTCGCTCGGATCGGGCCGGATCGGGGAGCGGGGTCCGGTGCCGTGCGCCGCAAGGCGGAGGAGGGCGCCATGGCAAAACCCCGGCAACCGGCGACGACGCGGCCAGGCGCGGTGCCGGGCCCCGCGAGCCCGGCCTGATCCGAGAACGAGGAGCCCTAGTCCGCGTCGCGGTGGCGCTCCCGCCGGTGCGGGCCGTGCAGGCCGCCCAGCGGATCGTGCCGCGAGCCGTCCAGCTCGCGGCGCTCGTCCCCGCCCCGGAGCTTCTCGCGCCGCCGCTCCGCCCGCGGCGCCTTGCGCTCGACGCCGACACCGCCCCAGAAGGCGAAGCCCGTCACGATCACGCGGGGCGCCCCCGGGTCCCCCGGCACGCCCTCCTCGCGCTGGTCGAACCCGCCCATGATCCCCACGCCCCGCACCACGACCTCGACCCCGGGCGGCACGACGATCTCCACCCCGCCCATGATCGCGTAGCAGTCGATCTCGACCTCGCGGTCCGCGAAGTCCGCCTCGCGCAGGTCGATCTCGCCGCCGCCCCAGAACGTGAAGCAGGTGAACTTCCTCGGCACCGTCCAGCGCCCCCTGCGCCGGAACCCCGACATCACGGCGACGGCCCCCGTCGAGGACCCCTCGCCGCCGACGATCCGCCCCGCCCAGCTCCCGCCCGCCCCGGGCTCCTTGCCCAGCGGCACGGGGGGCGTCGCGGCCGCGCCCCCGACCGGCAGGTCACGGGTGATCGGCGCCAGTTCCCCGTACGTCCGCGCCCGGTACGTGGCGTCCAGCCGCTCCTCGAACTCCGCCATGTCGAGCCGCCCCTCCGCCAGGGCGTCCCGCAGGACCTCGGCGACCCGCTCGCGGTCGGCGTCGGAGGCGCGGAGGTCCGGGACTGCGTCGTCGGTCATGGACAGCAGCCTACGAGCTCCCCCCGCCCGGCACTACGCGCTCGTCCTCCCCGCGTACATGTCGGCGATCACCGCCTCGATGTCGGGCTCCCGCACCGACAGGTCCACCAGCGGGTACTCCGCCGCGATCCGCGCCACCAGCGGGGCCGCCGACTGCGACGCCGGGAACGACAGCCACTGGCGGGGCCCCTCCACCCGCACCACCCGCGCGGGCGCGGGCGCCTCGATCGGCGGCAGTTCGCGCTCCAGGTCCACCACCAGGGTCCGTTCGCTCTCCGCCACCTCGTGCAGCCCGGCGAGCGGGCCGTCGTACATCAGCCGCCCGTGGTCGATGACCATCACCCGGGAGCACAGCTGCTCGATGTCCTGCAGGTCGTGCGTGGTCAGCAGCACCGTCGTGCCCCGCTCGGCGTTCACCTCCCGCAGGAAGCGGCGCACCTTCGCCTTGGAGACGACGTCCAGGCCGATGGTGGGCTCGTCGAGGTACAGCACCTCCGGGTCGTGCAGCAGCGCCGCCGCGATGTCGCCGCGCATCCGCTGGCCGAGCGAGAGCTGGCGCACCGGCACGTCCAGCAGGTCCGCCAGGTCCAGGAGTTCGACGAGCCGGTCGAGGTTCTCGCGGTAACGGGCGTCGGGAATGCGGTACATGCGGTGCGCCAGCCGGTAGGAGTCGACCAGCGGCAGGTCCCACCACAGCGTCGTGCGCTGCCCGAACACCACGCCGATCCGGTGCGCCAGGCGGGTCCGCTCCCGGGAGGGGTCGATGCCGGCGACCCGCAGCCGGCCGCCGCTCGGCGTCAGGATCCCGGTCAGCATCTTGATCGTCGTCGACTTGCCCGCCCCGTTGGGCCCGATGTAGCCGACCATCTCACCGCGCGCCACCCGGAAGGAGAGCGCGTCGACGGCCCGCACCCGCCGCCGCTCCCGCTTGAGGAACCCCGTCTTCCTGCGTACGTCGAAGACCTTCTCGACGCGGTCGAGCTCGATGAAACCACCGCCCGGCCCGCCGTCGTCCACTGCGCCGTCGCCCGTCACTACGCCGTCCGTCACGCCGTCGCCCATCACGCCGTCGCCCACTCCGCCTCAACTCCCCGTACTCCGGTAGGAACGCAGTCCCGCCCGCCACGCCGCCCCCGCCAGCGTGCAGCACCCCGCCGCCACCAGCGGCGGCGCGAACGCCACCCACCCGGGCAGGTCCAGCGGGTACGGCCGGTCCAGCACGTAGCTCGCGGGCAGCCAGTTGACGAAGGCCAGCGGCAGCACGAACGTCACCCCGCGCACCAGCTCCTGCGCGAACACCGTCGGCGGGTACTGCAGCAGCGTCGTCCCCCCGTACGTGAACGCGTTCTGCACCTCGGAGGCGTCCTGCGCCACGAACTGGAAGGCGGCGCCCGCCACGAACACCGCGCAGAAGATCGCCGCGCCGCTGACCAGCATCACCGGCATCAGCAGCAGCTTCGGCAAGGTCCAGTCGACGTCCACGGCCGCCAGCGCGTAGCCGAGCACCAGCGCGCCCTGCGTCACCCGGCCCAGGCGGCGCGGCGCGAAACGGTCGGCGGCCATCTGCGCCAGGACCGGCGCGGGGCGCACCAGCAGCGTGTCCAGCGTGCCGTCACGCACCCGCTGCCCCAGCCGCTCCATCGACCCGATCGCCAGGTCGGCGCACCCGAAGGCCACACCGGACAGGCCGTACAGGAAGGCGATCTCGGGCAGCGACCAGCCGCCGAGCGCGTCGACCCGGGAGAACATCAGCAGGATCGCCACGAAGTCCAGCCCGGTCACCGCGAAGCTGCCGAACGTGGTCATGACGAAGGAGGCCCGGTAGGCCATCGTGGAACGGATCCACATGGCGGCGATCAGGCGGTAGGCCCGCAGGCCCTCCCGCACCCGGCCCCCCGGCACCCGGCCCGCCCGCCCGCAGCCCTCCCGCACCCGGCCCCCCGGCACCGCGCCGGCCCCGTCCACCGCCCCGCCCGCCGTCTCACCCACCCTGGACCACCACCCGCCGTGTCGCCGCCGACTGCAGCAGCCGCCCGGCCGCCAGCAGCGCCACCGCCCAGCCGGCCTGGAACGCGTACGTGGACAGCGGATCGGCCTCGCCGAGCAGCACGTCCGCGGGCGCCTGCAGGATCGCCGACCAGGGCAGGACCCGCACGACCTCGCCGAACGCGCCCGGGAAGACGTTCAGCGGCAGCAGCATCCCCGAGCAGAACCACCCGACCAGCCACGCCATCTGTACCATCCCGGTGCCGTCGAGCAGCCAGAACACCGACAGCGCGACCAGGTACCGGACGGCGAAGCCGACCGCCCAGGCCAGCACCACCGCCACCAGGAACGCCGCCCAGCCCGCGGCCTCCCCCGGCAGCGCCAGCTCGAAGACCACCGCCCCGAACGCGAAGGGCACCACCCCCCGCCCGAGCAGCTCGAACAGCGCCCGGCCCCCGTCGGTCGCCATCCACCACAGCTGCGGATCGGCGGGCCGGCACAGATCGGTCGCGATGTCACCCGTGCGGATGCGCTCCATCAGATCCGTCTCGAAGCCGCCCCCGCCGATGCCCAGCGTCTTGAACAGCGCCTGCCCGACCCACACGTAGGTGACGGCCTGCGCCTGGTCGTACCCCCCGAGGTGGGGTCTTTCGTCCCACAGCGCCAGATAGGTGTGGACGAGGATCAGGCCGAACACGGTGTTGGTGAACACCCCGGCGACCGTGGCCGCCCGGTACGTCGCGTACCGTCGGAAGCCCCCCGCCACGACGGCCGCGTACAACCGTCCCGAGCCCACGCCACAGCCCTCCTCGCCCGCCGGCCGTCCCACCGGCACCGAAGCGCAGGAGCCTAGTGGCGCGGGCAGCGGGCCCGCCACGGCTTTTTTGCCGGGTGTGCCGGTGACCGGGAACGGAACGCGCGATGCGAGAGTCTTCATCAGGGGGCGCAGAAGGCGTACGAGGCGTACGGGAACGTACGACGCGAAACAGGAGTCCGTGCACGACATGAGCGACGAGCCGCAGGCACAGCAGCCGACACCGGGCTGGGCACCGAAAGAGCCGCAGGCGGCCGACCACCCGGAAGACGTCACCGGCGCCACGGGCGCCACCGGCGAGAGGACCGGGCGCACCGGCTGGCGCCGGCTCATCCCGACCTGGAAGACGGTGCTGGGCACCTGCGTCGTCGTCGGCGTACTGCTGGCCGGCGCGTTCTTCGTCGGCTACACGCTCGTGAAGATCCCGCCCGCCAACGCGCTCGCCACCCAGCAGGCCAACGTCTACCTGTACGCGGACGGTTCGGTGATCGCCCGGGACGGCGAGGTCAACCGGGAGAACGTCACCCTCGCCCAGATCTCCAAGGACGCCCAGCACGCGATCCTGGCCGCCGAGGACCGCGACTTCTACACCGAGTCCGCCGTCGACCCCAAGGCCATGGTCCGCGCCGCGTGGAACACCGCCACCGGCAAGGGCAAGCAGTCCGGCTCGACGATCACCCAGCAGTACGTGAAGAACTACTACCTGCGCCAGGAGCAGACTGTCACCCGCAAGGTGAAGGAGTTCTTCATCTCGATCAAGCTGGACCGCGAGCAGAGCAAGGACAAGATCCTCGAGGGCTACCTCAACACCAGCTACTTCGGCCGCAACGCCTACGGCATCCAGGCCGCCGCCCAGGCCTACTACGGCATGGACGCCTCCGGCCTCGACCCCGCCCGCGCCGCCTACCTCGCCGCACTGGTCAACGCGCCCAGCCAGTACGACGTCGTCGCCCACCCGGAGAACCGCCGGGCCGCCGAGTCCCGCTGGAACTACGTCCTGGACGGCATGGTCACCAAGGGCTGGCTCGACGAGTCGGAACGGGCCGGCATCAAGTTCCCGATGCCGAAGGAGACCACCGTCTCCACCGGCCTGTCCGGACAGCGCGGCTACATCGTCCGCATCGTCAGGGACCACCTCGTCCAGAACAAGATCGTCGACGAGAACGCCCTGGACGCGGGCGGCTACCGCATCACCACCACCCTGCAGAAGAGCAAGCAGGACGCCTTCGTCGAGGCCGTCGACGACAAGCTGATGTCCAAGCTGGACAAGAAGAACCGCAAGGTCGACACCTACGTCCGCGCCGGCGGCGCCGCCGTCGACCCGAAGACCGGCAAGGTCGTGGCGATGTACAACGGCATCGACTACGTCAAGCAGTACACCCCCAACGCCACCCGCCGGGACTTCCAGGTCGGCTCCACCTTCAAGCCGTTCGTGTTCACCTCGGCCGTCGAGAACGGGTCCACCACCCAGGACGGCCGCCCGATCACCCCCAACACGATCTACGACGGCACCAACAAGCGCCTCGTGCAGGGCTGGGGCGGCGACCCGTACGCCCCCGAGAACGAGGACCAGGTCTCCTACGGCGACATCACGGTCAGCGAGGCCACGGACAAGTCCGTGAACTCGGTGTACGCGCAGATGGCGGCCGACGTCGGCCCCCAGAAGGTCAAGCGGACCGCGATCGACCTCGGCATCCCGGCCACCACCCCCGACCTGGCCGACGGACCCGCCATCGCGCTCGGCACGGCCACCGCCAGCGTGCTGGACATGGCCGAGGCGTACGCGACCCTCGCCAACCACGGCAAGCACGGCACGTACACGATCGTCGACAAGGTCGTGAAGGAGGGCAGGTCCCTCGACCTGCCCGAGCGGCGGACCCGCCAGGCCGTCAGCCGCCAGGCCGCCGACACCACCACCTCGGTCCTGCGCAGCGTGGTCCAGAACGGCACCGCCACCGCCGCCCAGGCCGCCGGCCGCCCGGCGGCCGGCAAGACCGGCACCGCCGAGAACGACAAGGCCGCCTGGTTCGCCGGCTACACGCCCGACCTCGCGACGGTCGTCGCCGTCATGGGCCAGGACCCGGTCACGGCCGAGCAGAAGCCGCTGTACGGCGCCATGGGCCTGCAGCGCATCAACGGCGGCGGCGCCCCCGCCGAGATCTGGGGCCAGTTCACCCGCGACGCCCTCAAGGGCAAGCCGGTCACCGACTTCGACCTCCGGCTCCAGGCGGGCGCCGACCAGCCGCAGGCACCCGCCACCGAGCCCTCGGCCGACCCCACCACCGGCGACGGCACCGAGGACGACACCGACGGCGGACAGGACACGGACCGCGAGACGCCCGGCCAGAGCCCCAGCGCCCCCGAGAGCGGCACACAGGGCCAGACCGACGGCGGCGGGACCGACGGCGGCGGCACCACCGGCGACCCGAGCGGCGGCGCCACCACCGGCGACGGGAGCACCGGCGGCACCGGCACGGACGGCGGCACCACCGGCGACACCACGGGCGGCGGGGACCCCACCGGCGGCGGCACCACCGGAGACACCACGGGCGGCACCACCGGAGGCGTCACGGGCGCACTCCCGCAGACGGCACGCCGGGAGTGACTCAGTGCCCCGAGGTCGCCTTCAGCCCCACCACGGCGACCAGCAGCAGGCACACGAAGAACACCCGGGCGGCGGTCGCCGGCTCCCCCAGCACCACCATGCCGAACACCGCCGCCCCGGCCGCCCCGATCCCGACCCACACGCCATAAGCGGTACCGATGGGCAGGGTCTTCGCGGCCTGGGACAGCAGCAGCATGCTGGCGACGATGCCAGCGCCGGTGAGCAGACTGGGGACGGGCCGGGTGAAGCCCTCGGTGTACTTCATCCCGACCGACCAGCCGACCTCGAGCAGACCGGCGACGACGAGCAGGATCCAGGCCATGGCGGCACCTCCGCGAGGCGAACGGGAACGGGGATGCGTCGTCTTTGCCTTCACCCGGTACGGCGCGTCTCGTCGGGTTCCCCACACCTGCCAAGGACAGGGGAAAGGGGCCGGTGACGGCGGTCACCGGCCCCGGAGCCGTCGGACTACAGATACAGGCCGGTCGAGTCCTCCGACCCCTCGAACCGGTCCGCGGCGACGGCGTGCAGATCACGCTCGCGCATGAGCACGTACGCGATGCCCCGCACCTCGACCTCGGCACGGTCCTCCGGGTCGAACAGAACCCGGTCGCCCGCCTCCACGGTCCGCACGTTCTGTCCCACCGCGACGACCTCGGCCCAGGCCAGCCGACGGCCGACCGCCGCCGTGGCGGGGATCAGGATGCCGCCCCCGGAACGCCGCTCGCCCTCGTTGGTGTCCTGCCGCACGAGCACACGGTCGTGCAGCATCCGGATGGGCAGCTTGTCGGGATGGGTGCTGTCGTTTCTGTTGGCGCTCACGTCTTGAAACCTACCTGCCTTCGCCGCACACGTACGCGAGTGGGTCAGCCCTTGCGCCGCCGGGTGCTCAGGGCGAGCAGCCCGACGACCCCGGCCACCAGGAGCGCGGCGGGCACCACCCGCTCCAGCCGGGGCACGCCCTTCTCGTCGACGAACTGCGCCTTCACATCGCTCACCACGCGGTTGACCTCGACATAGGCCCGCCCGAGAGTGTGATCGACGTGGGAGACGACCCTGGCCTTGGCGTCCCCGGCGATCGTCTTCGGGTGCACCCGCACCCCGATCTCGTCGAGCGTCTCGGCCAGCACCGCACGGCGGCGCCTGATGTCCGCCTCGATCTGCGCCGGGGTCCTGGTGTCCGCCGTGTCCGCCACCGTGTCGCCTCCGAAGTCCGCTTGTGCCTGTTGCCGGACAGTCTGACAGTTCCCCGCCGCGCCGCACGGCCAGGACCCCCGGTTACGCTCGATCCCGGGCATCCGGCCCGCGCAGCGCGCACGTACGAGGAGACCAGACCGATGACCGACCGCCTCCAGCCCGGGGACGTCGCCCCCGCCTTCACCCTGCCCGACGCCGACGGCAACGAGGTGTCCCTGGCCGACCGCAGGGGCCGCAGGGTCATCGTCTACTTCTACCCGGCGGCCCTGACTCCAGGCTGCACGAAGCAGGCCTGCGACTTCACGGACAACCTGGAGGTGCTGGCGGACGCCGGCTACGACGTCATCGGCATCTCCCCCGACAAGCCGGAGAAGCTCGCCAGGTTCCGCGACAAGGAGTCCCTGAAGGTGACCCTCCTCGCCGACCCCGACAAGAAGGTCCTGGAGGCGTACGGCGCCTTCGGCGAGAAGAAGCTCTACGGCAAGACGGTCGTGGGCGTCATCCGCTCCACGGTGATCGTCGACGAGGAGGGCCGGGTCGAGCGGGCCCTGTACAACGTGAAGGCGACGGGACACGTCGCCAAGATCATCAAGGATCTGGGGATCTGAGGACCCGGGGATCTGGGGGTCCGAAAGCCCGGGGATCTGGGGATCTGGGGCCCCGAGGACACCCTTCCGCTTCCGGGCAGGGCCCGTACCGGCGCGATCCGGTACGGGCCGTTCCGTTTATCGTGCGTGACCGTCCGATAACCGGTTCGTTGCTCCGTACGGGCCACGAACCCGTGGCCGAACGGGAGGAGACGGACGGAGGGGCTCGGTGGGGGCCAGTGCGTACACCAGGGAGCGGCTGGAAGAGGCGGCCCGGGGGGCGCGGACGCTGTCGGAGGCGTTGGTGCGGCTGGGGGTGGATCCGGGGAGTCCGACGCGGGACTACCTCAGGGCACGGATGAAGAAGCTGGGAGTGGATACGTCCCACTTCGAGCGGGAGGGGTTCAAGTGGACGAGGGAGATCCTTCAGACGGCGGTCTCGGCCTCGACGAACATGTGCCAGGTACTGCGGCATCTCGGACTCGAGGTGGTCGGCGGGCACCACACGCACATCAGTCGCAAGATCAAGGCGTACGGCATCGACACGTCGCACTTCACGCCGGTGGTCCGAACCGAGCGCATGAGGTACAACCAACGCCGTCGGACCGCCGAGGAGATCCTCGTCGAGGACACGTCAGCCCACGCCAGACGCATCCCGAGCAGTCGGCTCAAGCGAGCGATGCGCGAACTCGGCCTCGACGAGCGGTGCGCCCTCTGCGGGATCGAGCCGGTCTGGCTCGGAGAGCCGCTGCCGCTTGAAGTCGATCACATCGACGGCAACTGGAGGAACAACCGGATCGGGAACCTGCGCCTGCTCTGCCCCAACTGTCATTCCACGACCGATAGTTACCGAGGTCGCGGCGTGGGGCGTACCGGGAAGTCCGCAGCATGAGCGAGGGTGTGCGGTACACCCGCCGACGACTGGCCGAGGCCGCCGAGCAGTGTTCCGGCATCGACGAGGTCATCGCTTTCCTCGATGCGAGGCCGTACGGCGGCCTCCGCCGATACCTTCTCAGGCGATTCGCTCACTTCGGCATCGACATATCCCACTTCCCGCCGGTCGGACGGCCAGGTCGGCCCAAGCCCGACGAGTTGCGGGTGATGGTCGCCGAGTCGGTTTCGATCGCCGACCTGCTGCGCCGCCTGGGCCGCCCGGACAACGGCGCGCAGCGAGCGAATCTGCGCAGGTGGATCGCCGATGACGGCCTCTCGACCGCTCACTTCCTGGGACAGCGGCACCAGCGGGGGAAGCCGGGCACGACGGCGAAGCGGCCGGAGGAAGTCCTGGTGCGACATGAGCGAGGGCATCGGATCACCACCTCGCGCCTACGCAGGGCGCTGCGCGAGGTCGGCGTACCGGAGCGGTGCACCAGGTGCGGGATCGGTCCTGAATGGCTGGGCAGGCCCATGACCTTGGAAGTGGATCACGTCAACGGAGACTGGCGCGACAACCGCCGCGAGAACCTGCGTTTGCTGTGCCCCAACTGCCACGCGGTCACCAGCACATGGTGCAGGGGAGGCAGAAGACGGCGGACGACTCCCGCTACCATGGCAGACGCCAGCGGCGGTGGCGCAACGGCGACGCAGCAGACTTAGGATCTGTGGCCCCTGACAGGGCTTGAGGGTTCGAATCCCTTCCGCCGCACGCCAGAGGGGCCGCCCGGCCGGGCGGCCCCTCTCCCGTTGTTCAGCCCAGCAGTTCCCGCACCACCGGGACCAGCGCCCGGAACGCCTTCCCCCGGTGGCTGATCGCGTTCTTCTCCTCGGGGGCAAGTTCCGCGCAGGTCCGCGTCTCGCCCTCGGGCTGGAGGATCGGGTCGTAGCCGAAGCCGTTGGTGCCGGCGGGCTCGCGGCGCAGGACGCCCCGCAGCCGTCCCTCGACCACCCGTTCCGTGCCGTCGGGCAGGGCGAGGGCCGCCGCGCAGGCGAAGTGGGCGCCGCGGTGTTCGTCGGCGATGTCGGAGAGCTGGGCGAGCAGGAGGTCGAGGTTGGCCTTGTCGTCGCCGTGGCGGCCCGCCCAGCGGGCGGAGAGGATGCCGGGGGCGCCGCCGAGGACGTCGACGCAGAGGCCGGAGTCGTCGGCGACGGCGGGCAGGCCGGTGGCGCGGGCGAGGGCGTGGGCCTTGAGGAGGGCGTTCTCGGCGAAGGTGACGCCCGTCTCCCGGACGTCGGGGACGTCGGGGAAGGCGTCGGCTCCGACGAGGTCGTGGGGCAGGCCGGCTTCGGCGAGGATCGCCCTCAGCTCGGTGATCTTCCCGGCGTTGCGGGTGGCGAGGATCAAGCGGGTCATGGCCCCCAGTATTGCCGGGGGCCGTGGCCGGTGGTCACGGCGTGCAGACCTTGGTCAGTTCGCCGGCCGCGTCGGTGACGGGGCTGATGTCGGGGGTGTTGTCGCCGTTCCTGATCGCCGTGCGGACGTTGCCGACGGCCTGGGTGAGGTCGTCGACGGCCTTGTTGACGTCGGCGTTGTCGGTCTTGTCGTCGATCTTGTCGAGGTTCTTCTCGATGGAGTCGAGGGACTGGTCGACCTGTGCCGGGTCGTTGGCGGCGTTCTCCACGGCCTGCTGGAGGTCGGTGACGCTGTCGGCGATGGCGTCGGCGGTCTGGACGCAGTCCAGCGCCTTGTCCACGGCGTCGCAGCCGGTGGTCAGCCCGGCGGTCAGTGCGACCGCCGCCAGGGTGGCGGCGACGGCTGTGGTGCGGCGTCGGTGGCTCGCGGCCATGGAACGTCCCTCTCCCTCGGTGGGCGCGCAGGCCCTGGTCGCTGGCCGGGCGCACAGGGATGAGCCGTGCGCCCGTATTTCCTCAGACGCGGGGGCACCCGGTGCGGTTGCCCGTGCCGGCCTCGCGCCTTGGGGTGGCCTTTGCTTTCTTTACCTTTCGAGGGCCGTGTCGAGCGCGGCGCGCTGGTGTGCGGCGAGTTCGGTGCAGCCGGTGACGGCCAGGTCGAGCAGGGCGTCGAGTTCCTCGCGGGCGAAGGGTTCGGCTTCGGCGGTGCCCTGGATCTCGACGAAGCGGCCGTCTCCGGTGCAGACGACGTTCATGTCGGTGTCGGCGCGCACGTCCTCCTCGTAGCAGAGGTCGAGCATGGGGACGCCCGCGACGATGCCGACGGAGACGGCGCTGACGGTGCCGGTCAGCGGCTGACGGCTGGCCTTGATCAGTTTTTTGGTGCGGGCCCAGCCGACGGCGTCGGCGAGGGCGACGTAGGCGCCGGTGATGGCGGCGGTGCGGGTGCCGCCGTCGGCCTGGAGGACGTCGCAGTCGAGGACGATGGTGTTCTCGCCGAGCGCCTTGTAGTCGATGACGGCGCGCAGGGAGCGGCCGATGAGGCGGCTGATCTCGTGGGTTCGGCCGCCGATGCGGCCCTTGACGGACTCGCGGTCGCCGCGGGTGTTGGTGGCGCGGGGCAGCATGGCGTATTCCGCGGTGACCCAGCCTTCGCCGCTGCCTTTGCGCCAGCGGGGGACGCCTTCGGTGACGGAGGCGGTGCAGAGGACCTTGGTGTCGCCGAAGGAGACGAGGACGGAGCCTTCGGCGTGCTTGCTCCAGCCGCGTTCGATGCTGATCGGGCGGAGTTGCTGGGGGGTGCGGCCGTCGATTCGAGACATGCCGCTGAGCCTAGCCGTAGCCGCGGGAGGGGCCCCTCCCGCGGTGGGAGGGGCCCCTCGAACGTGGAACGGGGGTCGTTCAGGGCGTGAAGCCCGGAATGATGCCCGCGTTTCACATCATGTCTTCGATCTCCGCAGCGATCGGGTCGGCGTCGGTGCCGATGACGACCTGGATGGCGCTGCCCATCTTGACGACGCCGTGTGCGCCCGCGGCCTTCAGGGCGGCCTCGTCGACCTTGCCGGGGTCCACGACCTCGGTGCGCAGGCGCGTGATGCAGCCTTCGACCTCTTCGATGTTGTCGATGCCGCCGAGCCCGGCAACGATCTTCTCAGCCTTGCTGGCCATGTTCCTTCTCCCTGATGTGAACCGCTTTGTCGCAGTAACCCACAGTTGGCCCATCTTTGCGAGCGGTCATGTCGTACGTACCGGGTGAGGGCGTCACGACAGCGGAACCGTCCGCCGACTGGTCTACACCACCCTGCGGACCGCCGCCAAACCGCCTCCCGGCCGAGGGTCCCGGAAGGACGGCCGTGAGCGCCACCCCCGGTTCCGCCGGCGCGGCCGGCCCGGCGCGCGCCCGCCGGAAGCGGGTGTTCCAGGGGTTGCGGAAGAGGGGGTGCGGCCTCCGGCTCCCTCCCGGTCGCCGCCCTGCCGGCGGCGGGCGTCCTCGACCGGCCGGGCCGCGCTTCGCCGTCGTGCACTACTACGCGGTCCTCCGGTTCCCCTCCCTCCGGTTCCCCTCCCTCCGGTTCCCCTCGCGAGGTTCGCTCCGAGGGCTCCCAGGGCTTCCAGGACTTCCAGGACTTCGAGAGCTTCGAGGACCCCGGGGCGCGAGCCGCGGGAGGAGGCCGAGGGCGTCACCGGGGCCCGGTCCCCTGGGCTCGTCCCGGCCGCCGGAGCCCTCGGGACGCGGCTTCGCGGGACCTCGGAACACGGCCCCGGGGACGGTCCCGGGAAGCCTCGGAACGCGGCTCCGGGGGCCTTGGGAGATGCCCCGGTCCGGCACGGCGCGTAGCGCCGTCGTCGCAGGAATCGCGGGTTCCTTATGCGGCCTTCACATGCTAAAACAGGTCTACACCACTGAGTGGTGTAGACCACCACCCGTTGGAGGACGTATGAGCACCGCCACCGCATCGGCGGCCCCCGCGAAGAAGCGGGGATCCGGCCTGTTCCAGGGCCTGCAGAAGGTCGGCCGCAGTCTGCAGCTTCCGATCGCCGTACTGCCGGCGGCGGGTATCCTACTGCGTCTCGGTCAGCAGGACGTCCAGGACAAGTTGAATCTGCCCGACAAGGTCACGGCGGTGTTCGCCACGGCCGGTGGCGCGATCTTCGACAACCTCCCGATGCTGTTCTGCATCGGTGTCGCGATCGGTTTCGCCAAGAAGGCGGACGGCTCCACCGCCCTGGCCGCCCTGGTCGGCTTCCTGGTCTACAGCAACGTGCTGAAGGCGTTCCCGGTCACCGAGGCGAAGGTCCAGGACGGCGCGGACATAGCCGCCACCTACAACAACCCCGGTGTCCTCGGCGGCATCGTCATGGGTCTGCTGGCGGCCGTGCTGTGGCAGCGCTACCACCGCAAGAAGCTGGTCGACTGGCTGGGCTTCTTCAACGGCCGGCGGCTCGTGCCGATCATCATGGCCTTCGTCGGCACCGCCATGGGCGTCTTCTTCGGCCTGGTGTGGGAGCCGATCGGCGAGGGCATCTCGGACGTCGGCGAGTGGATCACCGGTCTCGGCGCGCTCGGCGCGGGTCTGTTCGGTCTGGTCAACCGTGCGCTGATCCCGGTCGGCATGCACCAGTTCGTGAACACCGTCTCGTGGTTCCAGATCGGCGAGTTCCAGAACGCGGCGGGCGAGGTGGTCCACGGCGACCTGAACCGCTTCTTCGCCGGTGACCCGGACGCCGGTCAGTTCATGTCCGGCTTCTTCCCGATCATGATGTTCGGTCTGCCGGCCGCCGCGATCGCCATCGCGCACGCCGCCCGTCCCGAGCGCCGCAAGGCCGTGATGGGCATGATGATCTCGCTGGCGCTGACGTCGTTCGTGACCGGTGTGACCGAGCCGATCGAGTTCGCGTTCATGTTCATCGCCCCGGTGCTGTACGTCATCCACGCGCTGCTCACCGCCCTGTCCATGGCGATCACCTGGGCCCTGGGCGTCCACGCGGGCTTCACCTTCTCCGCCGGGTTCATCGACTACGCGCTCAACTGGAACCTGGCCACCAAGCCCTGGCTGATCATCCCCATCGGCCTGGTGTTCGCGGCGATCTACTACACGGTCTTCCGTTTCGCCATCGTCAAGTTCGATCTGCCGACCCCGGGCCGCGAGCCCGAGGAGGAGGTCGAGGACGCCACCAAGGCGTGACGTCCCGCGCACGACACGGCAGGAGGCCCGGGGCGGCGGCGGGGCGCGGGGCGGGGCCCGGGGGGGGGGGGGGGGGGGTTAG